>NZ_CP079194.1:301250-602500 GCF_019297855.1 Gymnodinialimonas ceratoperidinii | reverse complement strand
ATTCACCCCCGATTCAGGCCGAGTCACCGGTGCGATTCACCCGACTCGAGTCGCGTGAATCGGTGAATCGCCCCAAATCAGCCGCCCACACCCCGGAATCAGGCTCTCAGGATCGAGTCCCTTGGGTGAATCGCTCGCAAACACCCCGTCATCGGGGCGCGTCAGCGGTCTCCTTCCCGCCCCCGCCCCTCGATTCACCTCTCCCGATGCCCTTTGCCCCGCGATTCACCCTCTCCGGAACGACGAAGGGCCCGAACATCTCTGTCCGGACCCTTCTTCTCGTCTGTCTCTCTCTTCTTCAGGCTGTCGCGCGGCGGCGTTGAGGCCAGAATCGCGTCGCCAGAAGGAGTATGGTGATCGCGAGGTAGATCAGCGGCTCGAACTGGAGCCCCTTCACCAGCCAGACGTAGTGCAACGCCCCCAGAACCGCCGCTGGATAGACCAGCTTGTGGAGCTTGCGCCACCGGATCGGGCCGAGCTTGCGGACGGACCAGTTGTTCGAGGTCACCGCCAGCGGGATCAGCGTCAGGAACCCGGCCATGCCGATGGTCACGTAGGGCCGCTCGAGAATGTCGGCCCAGATCGCCGAGAGGCGCTGCACGTCCAGCACGGCCCAGACAAGGAAATGCGCCAGAACGAAGAAGAAGGCGGTCACGCCGAGCGCGCGGCGCCAGCTGATCAGGTTGATGCCGACCCACTGGCGCAAGGGCGTCACCGCGAGCCCTGCGATGATCAGCTTCAGGGCAACATCCCCGTAAGCATGTTCGAGCGCTTCGATCGGCTCCACGCCAAGGCCGCCCGTGAGGCCAAGGAAGAACAGCCACCCGGCATAAGCGGCCCCCACTATATACAACACCCAACCGGGGACCCGGCGGACGGCCTTGTTGATTGTGGAAGTGACGGTCATGAGCGGCCCCGAAAAGTGGTGTATATAGTGAGCCCCTCACCCATCGCGCTCATGCGCTGCAGACGAGGGGCGATCTGGCGATCCGTGCCGCGTCAGAAGTTGGCGTTCAGGTCCATGCCTTCGTAGAGGCTGGCCACTTCTTCTTCATAACCGTTGAACATCAGGGTCGGCTGACGACGGGCGAAGAGGCCGCCGCCGATCTCGCGCTCGCTGTCCTGACTCCAGCGGCGGTGAGGCACGTTCGGGTTCACGTTACTATAGAAGCCGTACTCGCTCGCGTTGGCCATGTTCCAGCTGGTGGGCGGCTCGTCTTCGGTCAGGGTGATCCGCACGATGCTCTTGATCGACTTGAAGCCATACTTCCACGGCACCACCAAACGCATCGGCGCGCCGTTCTGGTTCGGAATATCGCGGCCGTAGATGCCGGTCGCCATCATCGTCAGCGGATGCATCGCCTCGTCGAGGCGCAGCCCCTCGCGGTAGGGCCAATCCAGAACCGGCACGCGGACCCCCGGCATCTCGTCCGGGCGCAGCGCGGTCTCGAAGGCCACGTAGCGCGCGCCGTCCTGCACGCCCACGCGGTTCAGCAGGTCAGCCAGCTCGAAACCGTTCCACGGCACCACCATCGACCAAGCCTCGACACAGCGGAAACGGTAGATGCGCTCCTCGATCTCGACCTCCGAGAGGATGTCTTCCATGGAATAGGTGCCGGGGTTGTCCACCAAGCCGTCGATCTCCACCGCCCAGGGCGAGGTGGTGAGCGTATGGGCATTGTCGGCCGGGTCGGATTTGCCGGTCCCGAACTCGTAGTAGTTATTGTAGGTGGTGATCTCTTCCCAGCTGTTGGGCTCCAGCGCACCTTGCGCCCGTGCCGGCTCTGCGCCGCCGATCAGGCCCGCGCCCAACAGACCGCCCGCGCCTGCCATGATCTGACGACGGTTGAGGAACAGATGCTCCGGCGTGACATCGTCGTAGGTCAGTTTAGAGGTGTAGCGGCGCGCCATGGAAAGGTCTCCTTGTTCGGGGTTGTCGCGATGTTTCCTTACAATTAGCGCGCCGCCAAGTGCTGACATCTATTCTCACGGAAGGGTTAAGGCTGCGTGAGGCGCCGACCTAGCTTGGGAACAGCTGGTCCATCGGCAGGCTGCTCCCGTCCGGCTGCACCAGCCGCACGTGGGACCGGCGCAGGAGCCTCGGCTCGGAGACGCCGACGGAATGGGCGATGGTCTCGACTTCCTTCACGATGTTGCGGGCGTAATTCGCCACCCGCACCTGCTTGTCGCCGACATCCAGCCCGGCCTGATAGCGCGGGTCGTGAGTGGTGATCCCGGTGGGGCAGGTGTTCTTGTGGCACTTCAGGGCCTGAATACAGCCGAGCGCGAACATGAAACCCCGCGCGGCGTTCACGAAATCCGCGCCTGCCGCCAAGGCCCATGCCACGTCACCGGGGGTGATCAGCTTGCCGCTGGCCACGATCCGGATGCGCTCTTTCAGGCCCGCCCGGGCGCGGGCGTCCGACAGGATCGGCAGCGCCTCGCGGATCGACATGCCGACAAGATCCATCAGCGGCATCGGCGCCGCGCCGGTGCCGCCCTCGCCGCCGTCCAGCGTGATGAAGTCCGGTGCGCTCTCCTCGCCGCGCGCCTTGATCGCGTTGAACAGGTCATCGAAGACCTGCGGATCGCCCATGACGGTCTTGATGCCGACCGGCTTGCCGGTGACCCGCCGGATGCGCGCCACGAGGTCGAGCAGTTCCTCCACGTTCGCCGCTTCCCGGTGCCGGTTCGGGCTCAGCCCGTCGACGCCCCGCGGCAATCCCCGGATCTGCGCGATCTCTTCGCTGATCTTTGCCGCGGGCAGGATGCCGCCCTTGCCGGGCTTGGCGCCCTGGGCCAGCTTCAACTCGAACATCCGCACCTCGGGATGGGCGGCGACCTCGGCCAGCAGCCCCTCGTCGAGGTTGCCCTCCGCGTCACGGACACCGTATTTCGCCGTGCCGATCTGGAATACCAGATCGCAGCCGCCTTCCAGATGGTAGGGCGACAGGCCGCCCTCGCCGGTGTTCATCCAGCATCCCGCCGCCTTGCAGCCATGGGACAGCGCGGTCACCGCGGGCTTGGAAATCGCGCCGTAGGACATCCCCGACAGGTTGAAAAAACTTCTCGCCATATATGGAGTGTCGCAATGGGGTCCGATCACCAGCGGCTCGGAGCTGGCGAACTGGTCGTTCATCGGCGGAAAGGCAGAGGGGACGAACAGCGGCGTCCCCACGACCGAGATGTTCCGGGTGGAGCCGAATGGCACGGTCGAGGATCGTCCCTCGCCTGCGTGTTTCACCCATTCGCGCTGCGCGCGGTTGAACGGCAGCTCCTCGCGATCCATTGCAAAGAAGTATTGCCGGAAAAACTCGCCCAACTCGCTGAACAGGCCCCGGAAGCGTCCGAGCACCGGATAATTGTGCCGGATCGCATCCCGGCGCTGCGAGCGGTCGCGGATATAGAGCACGATGATCGCCAGCACCGCGACACCGATCACCAGCCAGAACGCGATCGCCATGGCCTCCAGAAAGATCGACACCGTCTCCATCGTTGGCATTTCCATCGCGCGCAGGCTCCTTGATCAGTTGCTCGCGTCACCATGGCCGATGCGCCCGTCTGGGTGCAATCACGCATCCGTCACGCGCGGCTTGAGCACGGCCACTGGCACCGCCCATAAAAAAACCGCCCCGCACTTCACGTGCGGGACGGCTTATTGCTTATCCAATCCCCGGCAAACGCCGGAGACCCTTAGTGGACGACAGCGTCATCGGGTGCCGGCCGGTTCGACGGCGCCACGCGGTCTCCCACGATCAGGCCGTCCGCCCCCGCCGTGACCGAGATCTCGGAGCCGTCCTCGGCATCACCGGCAAGGATCATCTCCGCGAGTTGGTCCTGCAGCGTGCGCTGGATCACCCGCTTCAGCGGACGCGCCCCGAAGACCGGGTCATAGCCCTCGTCAGCGAGCCAGGTCATTGCGCCTTCATCGAGGCGAAGCTCAATCTTGCGCTCTGCAAGGCGACGCTCCAGACGGCCCAGCTGGATCTTCACGATGCCGTCCATATCGTCCCGCGTCAGGCGGTCGAAGACGATCATGTCATCCAGACGGTTCAGGAACTCGGGGCGGAAGTGGGCCCGCACCGCGTCCATCACGTCTTTCTGCGCCTGCGCCGCGTCGGCCCCTTCGGGCAGATGGCTCAGCGCCTGGCTGCCGAGGTTCGAGGTCAGCACGATCAGCGTCTGCTTGAAGTCCACCTGACGCCCCTGGCCATCGGTCAGGATACCGTCGTCGAGAACCTGCAGCAGCACATTGAACACCTCCGGATGCGCCTTCTCGACCTCGTCGAAAAGGATCACCTGGTAGGGCCGGCGGCGAACGGCTTCGGTCAGGACACCGCCCTCGTCATAGCCGACATAGCCCGGAGGCGCACCGATCAGGCGGGCGACCGAATGCTTCTCCATGAACTCCGACATGTCGATGCGAACCATCGCCTGGTCGTCGTCGAAGAGGTACTCGGCCAAGGCCTTGGTCAACTCGGTCTTGCCCACGCCCGTCGGCCCGAGGAACAGGAAACTGCCCAAAGGCCGCCCCTCGTCCTGCAAACCGGCGCGCGCCCGGCGCACGGCACGGGACACCGCGCTCACCGCCTGCGTCTGGCCGATCACCCGCTTGCCGAGTTCCTCTTCCATCCGCAGCAGCTTTTCGCGCTCGCCTTCCAGCATCTTGGCCACCGGAATACCGGTCCAACGGGCGACCACTTCCGCGATCTGCTCGGGGCGTACGGCTTCCTCGACCATGACATCGTCAGGCTGCGATTCCGCGGCTTCCAGCTCTTTCTCCAACTGCGGGATCACGCCGTAAGACAGCTCCCCCGCCTTGCCGAGATCGCCGTTGCGCTTGGCCTGGTCCAGTTCGGCACGGGCATGATCGAGACGCTCCTTGATCGAACGCGCCGATTCCAGCTTGTCCCGCTCGGCCTGCCACTTGGCCGTCATCTCCGCCGATTGCTCCTGCAATTCGCCGAGATCCTTTTCCAGCGCTTCGAGCCGATCCTTGGAGGCCGCGTCGCTTTCCTGCTTCAGGGCTTCCGCCTCGATCTGCATCTGCAGGATCTGGCGATCCAGTGCGTCGAGCTCCTCGGGCTTGCTGTCCACTTCCATCCGCAGACGGCTTGCCGCCTCGTCCATCAGGTCGATGGCCTTGTCCGGCAGGAAGCGGTCGGTGATGTAGCGGTGCGACAGGGTTGCCGCCGCGACGAGGGCTGCATCGGAGATGCGCACACCGTGGTGCAATTCGTACTTCTCCTTGATGCCGCGCAGGATCGACACGGTATCCTCTTCCGTCGGCTCTTCCACCACGAGCGGTTGGAACCGGCGGGCCAGCGCCGCATCCTTCTCGACGTACTTGCGGTACTCATCCAGCGTCGTGGCACCCACGCAGTGCAATTCGCCCCGCGCCAGCGCCGGCTTGATCAGGTTGGCTGCGTCCATGGCGCCGTCGCCCTTGCCGGCCCCCACGAGGGTATGCATCTCGTCGATGAAGAGGATGATCTCACCCGCCGCATCGGCGATCTCGTTCAGAACCGCCTTCAGACGCTCCTCGAACTCACCGCGATACTTTGCACCAGCGATCAAGGCCCCCATGTCGAGCGACATCAGCGTCTTGTTGCGCAGGCTTTCAGGCACGTCACCGTTGATGATCCGCAGGGCGAGGCCCTCCGCGATCGCGGTCTTGCCGACGCCCGGATCACCGATCAGGACCGGGTTGTTCTTGGTCCGACGCGACAGAACCTGCATGGCGCGGCGAATTTCCTCGTCGCGGCCGATGATCGGGTCGATCTTGCCCTCACGCGCCGCCTCGGTCAGGTCGCGAGCGTATTTCTTCAGGGCATCGTAGTTGTCTTCCGCCGACGCACTGTCAGCCGAACGGCCCTTGCGCAGATCGTTGATCGCCGCGTTCAGCGCCTGGGCGTTCACGTTGCCCTTGTCCAGCGCATCCTTGGCGCCGGATTTGACCATCGCCAACGCGGTCAGGATACGCTCCACCGGAACGAAACTGTCGCCGGCCTTGGTCGCGACCTTCTCGGCCTCGTCCAGCACCTTGGCGAGTTGCTTGTCCATGTAGATCTGCGCGCCGTCGCCGGTGACGACAGGCAGCTTGGCCATCGCCGCATCCAGCGCTTCGCGCACACGTTCAGGCGCGCCACCAGCGCGTCCGATGAGGTTGGCAGCCAACCCCTGTTCGTCGTCCAATAGAGCCTTCAGTAGATGCTCGGGCACCAGTTTCTGGTGATCCTCGCGTTGCGCTATGGTTTGAGCGGCCTGAAGAAAGCCGCGAGCGCGGTCGGTGAACTTCTCTAAGTTCATGGTTTTTCTCCTTACGTTAAGCGCCCGGATCGCGTCACCCGCCTATGCGGCATGCCGTGCAAGGGCCTCAGAAGCCATATGGGAATGCCGCACGCGCTTCGCAACAGGGGAAGTGGCACGGGATTTTTCCCCCTCGCAGTGCGGCCGCACCCTCCCCATATGGAGTGGAGAAGGCGGTCCCCACCGTCTTGGCTTCGCCGCCTCCCCTTGTGCGAAGCCACCCCTCGCGCCTGCCTTGTCCCCGCAGGCGTCAGCCCGGATCACCGCCCCCAAGAGAACGGTGGTCCGGGCCTTTTTTCGGCTCGGTCTGAAAGTTTACGTTTCGTCAAGGGTAAGGGGAACCATATCTCGACATGTTGCGTTGGCTCATCACATGGTAACTAGAAATGGTGTCCATGTGGCCCGTTTCACTGGAGTAACGCCCATGTCGATCAACTGCCTCAGCCTACATCGCGTCGCCTACGACACAGCCGCCCGCGCGTTCTGCGCCGAGGCTCAGTACGTCAACGCTTCTGGCGTACAGCGTCGGAGAGTCCACTGGCGCGGCCCCTTCACCGCCGAGTTCCAGCGCATCGCTGGCGGCCTGCAAGATGCCGCGTCGCGCCTTGCCCAAGTGGACTTCCCCGACGCACGGGTCTAATCCAGCGTCAACCTCAAGGGGAGACGCAAATGTCGGATGATCGTTTAATCGTGGCGCTGGACGTGCCGAACGTGGTGCATGGCCTCGCGCTGGCCGAGAAATTGGGCGACGCCGTCTCGTTCTACAAGATTGGCCTCGGCATGTTGACCGGTGGCGGACTGGCTCTGGCGAACGAGTTGAAACAGGACCATGGCAAGCGCATCTTCCTCGACATGAAGCTCTTCGACATCAGCGCCACGGTGGAAGCCGCCGTGCGTGGCCTGGCGCAGTTCAACCTCGATTTCCTGACCGTCCACGGCGACCCCCACGTGGTCCGCGCCGCCAAGGAAGGTGCCGCTGGCAGTGCCACCAAGATCCTCGCCGTGACGATCCTGACCTCGCTGGATCGCAGCGACCTCGACGATTCCCTGATCCGCGACGGCGCGATCCCCGACCTCGTGGCCGAGCGCGCGGGACTTGCCCTCGAAGCGGGTGCCGACGGGGTGATCTCCTCGCCGAACGAGGCCGCGATGATCCGCGCGCTGCCGCAAGCCGAGGGCCGCCTGATCGTCACCCCCGGCGTCCGCCCCACAGGCGCCGCCGCCGGCGACCAGAAGCGCATCGCGACCCCCGCGAAAGCCATCGCCGATGGCGCCGACCACATCGTGGTGGGCCGCCCGATCTGGCAACACGAAGACCCCCGCGCAGCGGCGGAAATGGTGCTGTCAGAGCTGGCGTAGGCATTCGGTAGGGTTGCGACCGGGCCGGCGAACCAAAACGCCTCGGGCCGCGGGAACCGCGCCGCCGCTGCAAGACTGCGCGCGTGTCATCGCCGAATGCCAGCGCCGCCGCCCGCAGGGACAGCGGCGCAAAGGCACTCAACTCACTCGTTGATGTCGTGGTCGAAGGTCTTCACCTGGCTCTGATAGACGCCCAACCAGCGACGCAAGCCCAGCCAGGCCAGAAGCGAGACCACCGCGAAGATCAGCAGCAGCGCCGGGATCGAGCCGCCGATCGGGATGCCAACCAGCAAAAGCAACGCCACGACGCCCGCACCGATGCCAAAGCCCAGAAGCACGTAGGAGGGCAAAAGGACCTCGCCCACCGCGAGCGCCACGGCGGCGACGCCCCAAACCCACCATTGTGACCAGAGCGGCTCCATCAGCTGCGTCCTTTCAGCATCTGGAACGCCTTTCCGAAGGCATCCACGGCGTCGGCGGGGACAACGATCGTGTTGCTGCCCTGTCCCGAGGCCATGGTGCCGATGGCCTTCACCTGTTCCAGCGCGATGTTGTATTGCACCGCTTCCAGGCCGCCCTTGGCGATGGCCTCGGCCACGACGCCAGTGGCGTAGGCTTCGGCATCAGCGGTAATCCGGCGCGCTTCGGCAACTTGCTTGGCCTCATAAAGCTCCGCGTCGGCGGCAAGTTCGACGGCGCGGCGCTGGCCCTCGGCGCGTGTCACGGCGGCCCGGCGTTCGCGTTCCGCGTTGAGCTGTTGCAGCATCGCGTCCCGTGTCGCTTGATCAAGGTTCACATCGAGGATTTCTGCACGTGTCACCTCGATCCCCCAGTCGTCCACAGCGGATTCGACCTGCTGCTTGATGGAGGCGATCAGGGCAGAGCGGTTCGATTGCACCTCGTCGAGGTCCATCTTGCCCATCTCGGCCCGCACGATGCCCGCCACCGTGGTGGCAATCGCGCCGTCCACGTCCCGAATCCGGTAGACCGTCTTTTCCGGCTCGAGAATGCGGTAGAAGACCGAGGTGTCGATCTTCACCAGCACGTTGTCTTTGGTGATCGCGTCCTGCTCGGCATTGGGCAACTGCCGCTCCAGCACGGAGACCTTGTGAGCCACCCGGTCGAGGAACGGCACGATCAGGTTGATCCCCGGCCCCAGGACCGACTTCAGGCGGCCAAACCGCTCGACCACGTATTTCTCGGACTGCGGGACGATCCGGATGCCGAGATAGATGCACAGGATAATGAAAAGGGCGATCGCGACGGTCAGAATGCCACCGCCTCCGAGCCCGGCAAGAATATCATCAAGCATGGAAAAAACACCTCTGATTTGGTCTTCAGGCTTCATGCCCGCAGGATAGGCGGCAATGCGGGGCGGGGACTAGCTAAATCGTCACCGCGGGGTTCCGGGCGATGCGGTGCTGCGGATCGGGCGCCCGTGATCGCGGTTGCGCTTCCGGGGGGCTAGCCCCCCGTGCCCCCCAGGATATTTTTGGAACGAGGAAGGAGGAGGGGGGTGTCAGGGCGCTTGCTCAAAGATTGAGTGCGTATTGTGCCCGCCGCGCCTCGTCTTGCTGCTCGCAGAAGGCCTTTACCAAGCGTCTTGCCTTCCGGCCCCGTCCGATTGGGCGTATCATCGCGCCATGCCCGCCCTCTGCCGCGATTGCCTGGAAACCTTCGACGATGCACGCCGCTGCCCGGCGTGCCGCTCGCCGCGCGTGACCAGTCACCCCGAGCTCTATGACCTCTCCATCGCCCATATGGACTGTGACGCCTTCTACGCCAGTGTCGAAAAGCGCGATAACCCGGATCTGCGTGACAAGCCGGTGATCATCGGCGGCGGCCGACGCGGCGTGGTCTCGACCGCCTGCTACATCGCGCGCATCAAGGGCGTGCGCTCGGCAATGCCGATGTTCCAGGCCCTGAAACTCTGCCCCGAAGCGGTGGTGGTGAAAGGCCGGATGGATACCTACGTCCAAGTCTCGAAGCAAATCCGCGAGATGATGGAGGAGCTCACCCCCTCCATCGAGCCCCTTTCGCTGGACGAGGCCTTCATGGACCTCACCGGCACCACGCGCCTGCACGGCAAACCACCCGCGGCGATGCTCGCCCGGCTGGTCAAGCGGATGCGCGACGAGATCGGCATTACCGGCTCCATCGGCCTGTCACACAACAAGTTTCTCGCCAAGATCGCCTCCGATCTCGACAAGCCCCGCGGCTTCTCGGTCATCGGCGCGGCGGAGACGCAGGACTTCCTCCACGACAAGCCGGTCCGGATGATCTGGGGCATCGGCGCCGTGGGGCAGGCTTCGCTCAACAAGGCCGGCATCCACACCTTCTCCGACCTCAAGCGGTGGGAGCGTCAGGCGCTGCACGAGCGCTTCGGCACCATGGGCGAGCGTCTCTGGCACCTGGCCCGCGGCGAGGATCACCGCCCAGTCAAGCGCGACCGCGCCGTGAAGGGCGTCTCCAACGAGACCACCTTCAACGAGGACATCTCCGATCCCGATCTGCTCGACGGCCACCTCTGGCGCATGGCCGAGAAAGTGTCGGACCGCCTCAAGGCCAAATCCATTGCCGGGCGCACCGTGACCCTCAAACTCAAGCGTGCCGATTTCAAACTGATCACCCGGCGCACCACCCTGCCCGACGCCACCCAGACCGCCGACCGCATCTACAACACCGCCCGCACGCTGTTCGATCGCATGACCCACCCGACCCCCTACCGGCTTCTGGGCGTCGGCGTGGCCGACCTCATCCCCGACCATCTCGCGGACCGCGAAGGCAACCTCCTTGATCCGCAGGAGGCCGCGCGCCTCAAGGCCGAACGCGCCACGGACGCGATCCGAGACCGCTTCGGCGCCGATGCGATCCTGAAAGGCCGGGCGCTCCGCTGACGCCGCTCCCTCCTTCATCTTGGCCGATACAACTCCGGGGTCAGCGCATCTTGATGCGCAAGGGGCAGCGCCCCTTCTCTCTTCATGAAAGCAATCCGCCGAAGGCGGACAATGTCCAAGGATTACTCGGCGGCGAGCGGAATACGCCCCGGCATCGCGCCGATGACGCGGGCCAGAACCTGCGCCACGATCTGCGCGAGGGCGTCGAAATTGCCGTTCGGCCGGATCGTGCGCTCGTCCATGTAGAGTCGCCGGTCGATTTCGATCTGGATCGCGTGATGGCCGCGGTCCGGCTTGCCGTAGCGCTGCGTGATATAGGCGCCGGCGAAGGGCGCGTTGCGGCTGACGGTCAGCCCCGCCTCTACGAAACCCGCCTCCAGCACATCGACGATCTCGCTTGCCGCCGAAGCTCCAAATCGGTCGCCCAGCACGATCTCCGGGCGCGGCAGCCCGGGCCGGACCACTGACTCCAGCGCCTCGTGGGGCATCGAATGGAAATCGAGCAGCACCGCCCGGCCGAACTCGGCCCGGGCCGCGTCCATCAGCGCGGCCAGCTTGCCGTGGTACGGGTGCCAGATCGCGGCGATTCGCACCTCGGCTTCGGCGCGGGTCAGCTTGCCCCGGTAGATCGCGCGTCCGTTGGCCACGACCCGCGGCACTACGCCCAGCCCCGAGTTGATCCGCGGCGTCTGCGCCCCGCGCGCCACGCCCTCCACGACCGCCGGGTCCAGCTCGTCCACCGACCGGTTCAGATCGAGGTAGGCGCGCGGCCATTCCGCCACCAGAAGCGGCGCACCCAGCGCTGGCGCCTCGGCCACCACGCGGTCAATAAACGCGTCCTCCGAGGACCGGATCGCGCGCTCGTCCAGCACCGATGCCGCCAGGAAGGACGGCGCGTAGTGGCGTCCCGAATGGGGCGAGGCAACAACGACGGAGCTGGTCGTTTCCCGCGGCAGGTGAAGACGATAAGGGGGGTGCATTGAGGCTCCGGACGCGAAAGGACTGGGGCTGATCATAGCTTGAAATTTTGCCACTCCAAAAGCCCTTGCACGTGGGCAGGCAACCTTTTATACGCCCACTCACCCACGCGGTCTCCGCGCCCGGGGCCGTGTCGCAAGATGGGCCAAAAGGTGCGTTCCAAAGGGGCAAGGGCGATTAGCTCAGCGGTAGAGCACTTCGTTGACATCGAAGGGGTCACTGGTTCGATCCCAGTATCGCCCACCAGCTGCATTTTCCACGGAAAATGTCAGCAACCTGAGTTTCGGCTTTGCGTGCAGAGCCCGGAAACAGGACAAGGACAGAGGCTCCGCCAGGGGCCACGACATTCACCGGGCGCCGCGAAAGCGCCCAGACCGTAACCAGGCGCAGCTGACGCGCCGCGACGAAGGAGAGACCCATGAAGGTCAAGAACTCGCTCCGCTCGCTCAAGAACCGCCATCGCGATTGCCGCGTTGTGCGCCGTAAGGGCCGCGTCTACGTCATCAACAAGACGCAGCGCCGGTTCAAAGCCCGCCAGGGCTAAGGTCATTCGAGCGACCCAGACTTCGAAGAAGCCGCCTCACCGGGCGGCTTTTTTCATGGGCTGATGTAGCGAAGAGCCGCCCCCTCCCGCGCGATTTGCCGCCGCTCTCACGGGTCAGGTTCTCCGCCATATGCCGGCGGCACGCGTCGCGCTAACGTGCGCCGGTATTCGACCGAAAGGCCCTGCCATGCTGATCCGAACGCTTTTCTGCGCGCTCGTCGCTGTCGCCGCGCCGCTGCACGCCGTGGCGCAAAGCCAGCCGGACTGCGATCCGACGACCACCACCTGCCCCGCCCCGAGCCCGGACGGCACCACCGGGGTGAACGTCGATCCCTGAGTTGCCCCTAGCGCTCGCGGTCCTGCAACTGACGGTAAGTGTA
This sequence comes from Gymnodinialimonas ceratoperidinii, assembly GCF_019297855.1. NCBI lineage: Bacteria > Pseudomonadati > Pseudomonadota > Alphaproteobacteria > Rhodobacterales > Paracoccaceae > Gymnodinialimonas > Gymnodinialimonas ceratoperidinii. Next base: position 590,033 of record NZ_CP079194.1, on the reverse strand, counting down.
GCTCGCCGCGATGGGGCCGGCGTCACCCGGCACGAAGCCCGGATCCTGTCCCATGCACCCCAGCCCGCAGACCTGTCGCGCCTCGGCGCGGCGGTAGTCAATGTACCACAGACGCCCGCCCGGCGTGGCAACATAGCCGTTCACCCGTTCCTCGATATCACCGCGCATGTCGTTGGTGCTCGGCACCTCGCTGTCGGCGCCACGGTCGAAGCCCGCATGGGTGTGAAAACTTGCGACGATTTCGACGAAACGGCTTTCGTTGGCGCGGCTCAGACAGCCCCAACTGTCGCCCCGCGTGACCTCGGTGGCCGTAAGCCGCCCGTCCGGCAGGCGTCCGACATAGCCGCAATATTCGACATTTTCGGCGAAACTGCGCGCCTGCAGTTGCAGCAGCGCGCCACGGGCCGCGGCCAGTTCGGCCGCGTCCTGCGCGCAGGCCGCACCGGCGATGGCCGCAAGAAGGGCCGCAAGGGCTGCGGCCCGCCAAGGGGTATTATTCAATCAACCACTCCGTTCAGCTGCAGGATGCCGCCGACGGTTTCTGCCAGCAGTCGCACGACGACGTTCTGGTTGAGATAACCCGTCACGTCCATCCCCCGCGATTGCTGATACCGCCGGATCGCGCGGCGGCTGCGGTTGTCGAACCGCCCGTCGACCCGCCCCGGCTCCAGCCCCAGGACCTCCAGCCGTTGCTCGATGAGGGACCGCGTGACCGTCGGCAGGTTCAGCGCGGCTTCGCGGGCCTCGAACTCCGCGATCTGCGCCTGGTTGAAGCCGCCCCCGCCGTTGCCGCGCCCGTTCAACTGATCGATTCGCGCCTGCGCCTGCTGTCGGAACGCGCCCTCGGGGTAGGTCTCGAGGTAGTCGCGGTAGGCGGCCACCGTATCGGCGCCGCGCGTGGCGTCCCAGGCGGCCCGGTCACGGGCCTCGGCTTCCGCGCGGGCCGCGCGCTCGGCTTCTGCCAGCCGCGCTTCGGCCTGCTCTGCGAACAATCCGTCGGGGTAGCGCTCAAGGTAGGTGCGCGCGCCCCGCTCCGAGGTACCCTGCCCGGTGACCTGCCAATAGGCGCGATCCTCACGCTCGCGCGCTTCCTGTGCGATGCGCGCGGCTTCCTCCAGTTCTGCGGCACGGGCCGCGGCCTGCTGGCTCAGGGCGTTGACCTGCGACCGGGTCAGGTAGCCGGTAACCTCGAAGCCGCGCGCCGATTGCCAGCCGCGAATGGCCGAGCGGGTGCCGTTGCCGAAAATCCCGTCGATGCCCCGCGTGTTGTATTCAAGGATCGAGAGGTTGCGCTGAATCTGCTGCCGCTGCGACCGGTCCAGCCCCAGGGCATCCTCGGTGGCCCGCGCCTCGGCCTCGGGATCGGCCTCGAATCCATCGACCCGGGCCTGGGCCTCACCGGCAAAGGTGCCGTTGGGATAGCGGCGCAGGTAGGCGCGGTAGGCGCCAAGGGTATTCAGCTCGATCGCCGCCTCCCACAGGGCAACTTCGTCGGCGTTGGCCTGGCTCGGTTGCGCCGGTGGCGTCGGCCGTACCTGCTCCTCCGCCTCGTCGGTCTCCGCCGGGATGAAGGAGACGGCGGAGGAGACGAAACCGAACGCGCGCAGGTTACCCGCATCCCGCAGGGCTTGCGTCATGTCGCTGCCGGGGGTCAGCAGGTAATCGGTTGTGAACGCGGCCAGGTCATCGGGCGTACCGGCCAGAACCGTCACGCCCTGCGGCGCCTCGATGCGGCCGATGCCAGCGCTCAATCCGCGGCCGAGGTCGATCCGCCGCCGCTCCAGCCCCAGCATCACGACCGCCCGTCCCTGTGCGCTTTGCGCTGCTTCCAGCATGACCGAGAGGCTCAACCCCTCGCCGCCGACCGAGGCGAGGGAGGGCTCGTCCGTCGTGGTGCCGAGGAGCCAGCTATCGCTGTCGGCCCGCGCGAAATGGCCGACGGCAGCGATCAGGATGCGGCCTTCCTCCTCCGCATCGAGTAGCCGCGAGAGCCCCTCGCGCAGGTCGCCGCCATCGCCATCGGTGACGGTGATCACATCGAAACCGGCGTCGAGCAGCTCGGCCCGCAGTTCTTCCACCGGCTCGGCCTGCCGCAGGTTTTGCGCGTTGCGATAGCGGTCGTTGACCATCAAAAGCGCCGTGTCCGCCTGCGCGGCGGGGGCGGTGAACCCGCCCAGGGCCGAGGTCATCAAGGCGGTGACAAGTACGGGAGCACGCAATGGCATTGGAACATTCTCCGAAATAGAATCGTTGATCTCCCGAACGCTAGCACGGGTTGCAGCGGTTAAAGGATAACGAAGCAAAGAGGTTCCGTCCCGATCGGCGGTCATTGAATAGCAATCGGCAGAGCGCTGCCAATTCTCACATGATCCCGCCGCCAGACATGGATTTTCCGCGCGCCATCCCCATCTATCCGGGGCGGTCGCCTGAATGTCACGGACCCCTGCCAGATTGTCCGAAACGGCCACGCCCGTGCTCTAGACCCAAGGAGTCGACGATGCCCCGTATCCTGATTGCAGCCCTTTCGGCCGCCGCCCTGCTCTCGACCGCCCCGGCAACGCAAGCCGTGGCACAGTACGAAGATCAGGCCGTGCAGTTCTTCCTCGCCGCCGATGCCAACGGTGACGAGCTGCTGACCCTCGAGGAATTCCGCGTGTTCATCCAGCAGATGGCCAATGCAGGCGCGCCGATGTCCGTGCGCATCCAGCAGCTGTCAGCCTACCGCGTGGCCTTCGCGCGCGTGGACGCCAACGGCGACGGCCTCGCCACCCCGGCCGAGCTTCGCGCGGCTGAGGCTTCGAACTAAAGCAACGTCGCCCGCTCCACCCAAAAGCCTTGCAAGGCTTTTGCCGCGCGCCGTCACCGCGCGGCCCAGCTTTTTCGAAAAAGCTGCCCAAGGCCCTTGCAAGGGCCTTCCCCCTCACACCGCCGCTGGGCCACGCCCGCGCTCAGTCGTAGCTGCGCTGATCGTCGATCACCTTGCCGTCGTTGGGCAGTGTGCCCTCGGCCACGACCTCGACCGTGCCGCTCAGCTTCAGGGTCTCCTTCACCGCCGCATCCAGATCCGCGCCGCCCGCGCCCTCCATCTGCACCAGCATCACGTCCTTCTCGCCCTCGCGCCGCGCGATAACCCGTGCCTTCCGCGCGCCGGTCTTCGCGACAAGATCCGCCACCTGCTCGGGGCGCACGAACATGCCCTTGATCTTCGTTGTCTGGTCCGCTCGGCCCATCCAGCCCTTGATCCGCCGGTTGGTCCGCCCACAAGGGCTCTGCCCTGCCATGAAGGCGCTCAGATCGCCGGTGGCAAAGCGGATCAGCGGATAATCCGGGTTCAGCGAGGTCACGACGACCTCTCCTACCTCGCCCTCGGTCACCGGATCGCCGGTGCCGGGTCGCACGATCTCCACGATCACCCCCTCGTCGAGGATCATCCCCTCCATCGCCGCGCTCTCGTAGGCGATGTTGCCCAGATCCGCCGTGGCATAGCATTGCAGGCAGGTGATGCCCCGGTCCGCATATTCCTGCCGCAGGCTCGGGAACAGCGCGCCCCCGCCCACCGCGGCACGGGTGAAGGACAACGCCTCCCCCATCTCGTCCGCGCGGTCGAGGATCACCTTCAGGTAATCCGGCGTGCCGGCGTAAGCGGTGCAGCCGATGTCTTTCGCCGCGCGCACCTGCAACTCCGTCTGCCCGACGCCCGCAGGCAGGACGGCCGCCCCCACCGCCCGCGCGCCGCTCTCGAAGATCATGCCGGCGGGTGTCAGGTGATAGCCGAAACAATTCTGGACGATGTCCCCCTCGCCGATCCCCACCGCATGCAGGAACCGCCCCATCCGCCACCAGTCATGGCTGAGGCCCCCCGGCTCGTAGATCGGCCCCGGAGACTGGAACACATGGGCGAGGTTGCTCACCACCATGCCGCCAAACGGCGGCTGCGCTGCTTGCCGCGCCACGAGGTCCGATTTGCGCAGCACCGGAAGCGCGGCAAGCGCGTCCAGCCCCTGCAGCGGCCCAGCATCCGGCAGGGCCTCCGCGTCCTGCTCCCGCAGCCGCGCCAGTTGCGCGTTCAGCGCCTGCAATTGCTCGGCGGTCCGCTGATCCTCGGACCGGGTCTCCAATGCGTCGAAATGCGGTTGGCTCTTATCAAGCATCCCAATGATCCTTTCCCCGCCCCTCGGGGCGTCCACATCTTCCCTAAAATGACCTGTCACCCCGCCGCGCTGTCCCGCGCGACGCCTGCCTTCAGCTCAGCCAGCGCTTCCGACGCCGATACGAGCGGACATCCCGGAACGATTTGCGCCCGTCCTCCGACATGCCGAGATAGAATTCCTTCACGTCCGGGTTCTCGCGCAATTCCGCCGCCGGACCATCCATCACCACGCGCCCGCTCTCGAGGATGTAGCCGTAATGGGCAAACCGTAGCGCCACGTTGGTGTTCTGCTCGGCCAGCAGGAAGGTCACCCCCTGCTCTTCGTTCAGCCGCTTCACGATGCCGAAGATCTGCTCCACCAGTTGCGGCGCTAGACCCATGCTCGGCTCGTCCAGCAGGATCGTCTCGGGCCGTGACATCAGCGCCCGCCCGATCGCACACATCTGCTGCTCCCCGCCCGAGGTATAGCCCGCGAGCGAGGTGCGGCGCTCCTTCAGACGCGGGAAATATTCATAGACGAGGTCCAGATCCGCCGCCACCGCTCCGCGCCCGTCCTTGCGGGTGTAGCTGCCGGTCAGCAGGTTCTCTTCCACCGTCAGATGCTCGAAACAATGGCGGCCTTCCATCACCTGTATCACGCCGCGTTCCACGAGGTCCGAGGGGTTCAGGTCCTGCACCCGCTCGTCGCGATACTTGATCGACCCCTTGGTGACCTCCCCGCGCTCGGAATGCAGCAGGTTCGAAATCGCCTTCAGCGTCGTCGTCTTGCCCGCGCCGTTGCCGCCCAGAAGCGCGGTGATCCCGCCCTTGGGCACCTTCAACGACACGCCTTTCAGCACGAGGATCACGTGGTTGTAGATCACCTCGATATTGTTGACCTCCAGCAGCGTATCCGCCTGCGCGTCAACCTCAGTCACCTGATCCAGCATCCCGTCATTCCCTGTCTCGAAGCGCGCGTCGGGCCATTCCGGCACCCCACCGCTCCTTCATCTTGGCAAATACAACTCATTCCGGCGGCAGCCCCGAAGCGCCGCCGCCGGAGGGTTTCAGATCAGCTCTCGGCGCACTGGGGCTCGATGCCGTTCTCTTCGGCATATTGCGCCGAGTCCTCTGCGATCAGCGGATCGATGACGCTGTCATCGGGGGCAATGAAGTCGGTCAGCGTGACCCACTGCTCGCCGTCCCACTGCTGCATGATCGCCATGCCGTTGCCGCCATGGTTCTCGCAGGTCACCGAGAACTCCGGCCCGATTCCCGGCATACCGGCTGCGGCCATGTCCTCTTCGGTGATCTCCAGCGCTTCCATCGCGTCGCGCATCATCGAGGCGTCGATCTCCGCCACGCCGCTCATCTCCTGCGCCAGCTCTGCAGCTTCGGCAGCAAGGAAGGCCGCGTACATGCCGCGGGTGTAGAGCACGTTGCCGAGGTTCGAGCCGTCGCCCGCCGCAAGGCCCGCATCGTGGACATGCTCGCGGATCTCGTCGAAGACCGGCATGTCGCCCAGACGCGTCATGTTGAGCGAACGGTAGCCCGCGGCGTCGGCACCTGCCGATTCGACGTCATGGTCGGCACCGGCCCACCAGTTACCGATGAAGTTCTCCATCGGATAACGGATGTTGATGGCTTCCTGCACGGCCACTTGGTTCATCACGCCCCAGCCCCACATCACGACGTAATCGGGACGCTCGCGGCGGATCTGCAACCACTGGTTGCCCTGCTCCTGACCGGGATGGTCGACGGCCAACTGCGTCAGCTCGAAACCATGCATCTCCGACAGCGTCTCCAGCGTGCGGATCGGCTCACGGCCATAGGCGGAGTTGTGGTAGATCAGCGCGATGGTCTTGCCTTCGAGCGAGCCGTCGTTCTCTTCCAGAAGCTGGTTCACGATGGCCGAGGCCGCGTCCCAGTAGTTCGCTGGGTAGTTGAACGTATGGCTGAAGACATTGCCGTTCGACGCCGAGGTCCGGCCATAGCCCATCGTGTGCAGCGGGATGCCGTCGGCGGCGGTGCGCGGGATCAGCTGGTAGGTGATGCCGGTGGACAGCGGCTGGTAGACCAGCGCGCCCTCGCCGCGGGTGCTTTCGTAGCATTCCACGCCGCGCTCGGTGTTGTAGGCCGTCTCGCATTCGGGCACGCGGGTTTCGACCCCGCCGATGCCGCCATCGCGCTGGTTCAGCAACGTCATGTAGTCGGCATAGCCGTCCGCGAAGGGGATGCCGCCCGCCGCATAGGGGCCGGTCCGGTAGCTGAGCGACGGGAACACGAGGTCCGCTGCCGCCGGGCTGCCTGCGGCAACCGCTGCTGCGACCGCCAAGAGTGTCAGTTTTTTCATCGGGTCATTCCTCCCATGGATTATTGTCCGATTTCCTTGCCCGCGCCTCCCAGCTACGGGGTCTTTCGTGGCCTCCCCTAGTGGGGGAACGGCCACAATCTCAGTTTCTCTTTCGCCAGCGACCAGAGCCGCGCCAGACCGTGCGGCTCGACGATCAGGAAGAACATGATCAACCCACCGACGATGACGAACTCGAAATGGGTCGCCAGCGCGCTGTCCCAGCTCATCGTGCCGGTCAGGAAATTGCGCAGCACCACCGGCAGGATCACCATGAAGGCGGCGCCGGCGAAGCTCCCGAAGATGGAGCCAAGCCCGCCAATGATGATCATGAACAACACGAGGAAGCTCTTGTTGATGCCGAATGCCTCGCCCACTTCCACGGCACCGAGGTAGACGGTGAACAGAAGCGCGCCCGCGACGCCCACGTAGAAGGACGAAACGGCAAACGCGGTCAGCTTGGCCTTCAGCGGGTTCACCCCGATGATCTCGGCAGCAATATCCATGTCGCGGATCGCCATCCACTGCCGCCCGACCGAGCCGCGCGTCAGGTTGCGCGCCACCCAGGCCAGCACGAAGACGAAGAGGAAGCAGAACAGGTACTTCGCCCAGCTCTCCGCGTTCGGGCCGGTGACGGCCACATCGGTGAAGTAGAAGAAGTTCCGCTCCGGCGCCGAGATCTGCCCCGAGGCCGAGTAATTGTAGAACCACGGCACCTTGTTGAAGAGCCAGACGAGGAAGAACTGCGCCGCCAGTGTCGCCACCGCGAGGTAGAACCCCTTGATCCGCAGCGACGGCAATCCGAACGCCACGCCGACCATGGCCGTCATCACGCCCGAAAGCAGCGTGACCGAAATCATGTCGAGCCCCGGAAAGGCCGTCATCAGCTTGTAGGACGTATAAGCCCCCACCGCCATGAACCCGCCGGTCCCGAGCGAGACCTGCCCGCAATAGCCCGTCAGGATGTTCAGCCCGATCGCCGCGATGGCGTAGATCAGGAACGGGATCAGGATCGAGTTCGCCCAGTAGTCGTTCAGGACGAAGGGAATGACCAAGGCACCGATCAACAGCACGATGTAATAGCCATACCGGTCGAACATGATCGGGAAGGTCTGGTTGTCCTCGGCGTAGGACGTCTTGAAGTCCCCCGATTCGCGGTAAATCATCCGGTTTCTCCCTGATCGTCTCTGTAGTCGCCGCCATGCACCGCGTAGCAGGTCTCAAAGGCTTCTCTATTGTTCGCCCGCATCGCGCGCCCCATGGCCGCGCGGGACAGGTAGCTCAGCACGCCGGGCCGCTGGTCGGCGGCGGTGCCGGCCACGCATTGGCACAGGGCGCTGGTGCGATAGCTGCCCGGCCTGTGTCTTTCGTCCATTTCCCGGTCGCAGCTGACGCGCCCGGCCAGCATCGCCCGGTCCTCCCATGTGCCGGCATTGACCCACATCATCAGCCCGGCCGCGAAGGCGCCGATGAAGACGACGGTGCCGAGTCCGATGGCGAGATAGTTTGTCATGCTCAGGGCCATGTCTCAGACCCTCTCGATGATTTTTTCGCCGAACAGGCCCTGCGGCCGGAACACGAGGAACACCAGCGCCAGCACGTAGGCGAACCAGTTCTCCGTCGCGCCGCCGATCATCGGACCGACCGCGAACTCGAACAGCGCCTCGCCGACCCCGATGATCAGCCCTCCGACAATGGCTCCGGGGATCGAGGTGAAGCCGCCCAGCATCAGCACCGGCAGCGCCTTCAAGGCGATCAGCGAGAGCGAGAACTGCACGCCCGATTTCGAGCCCCACATGATCCCCGCCACCAGCGCCACGATGCCCGCCAGCGACCAGACCAGCACCCAGACGTAGTTGAGCGAGATACCCACGCTCAGCGCCGCCTGATGGTCGTCGGCCACGGCGCGCATGGCGCGGCCGTTCTTGGTGTATTGCGAATAGGCGATCAGCCCCATCACGAGGATCGCCGCGATCAGCGTCGCCGCCATGTCGAGGTTGTCGATGAAGAAACCGTAGCCGAAGATCTCGAAAGTGGTGACGTCAATCCAGTCGTTGATCCCCTGCGGCAGGCCCACGTCGAGGTTGCGGATTTCCGAGCCCCACATCAGGTCGCTGATCCCTTCAAGGAAATAGGCCAGACCGATGGTGGCCATGAACAGGATGATCGGCTCTTGGCCCACGAGGTGCTTGAAGACGAAACGCTGCACCAGATAGGCGAAGGCAATCATCACCAGCACCGTCAGCAGGATCGCCCCCAGCGCCGGGACGTGCCAGCCGAATTGGTGGATCTCGGTCCCGAATATCTCGTTGATCAGATGCGCGAAGGGCACCCGGCCTTCCTGGATGCCCACCAGCGTCATCGCCGCGAACAGTGCCATGACCCCCTGGGCGTAGTTGAAGATGCCCGAGGCCTTGAAGATCAGCACGAAGCCCAACGCCACGAGCGAATACATCACCCCCGTCATCAGGCCGTTGAGCGTGACTTCCATCGCGAAGATCAATTGGTCAGGCATGTCGCAGCTCTCCTGTCTGAATGGATGCGCGCGCAGGCGCGGCGATGCGGTGGCGCTCAGTCATGGGCCACCCCCAGGTAGGCGTCGATCACTTCCTGGTTGTTGCGCACCTCGTCCGGCGTGCCGTCCCCGATCTTCTTGCCATAGTCCATCACGACCACCCGGTCGGACAGGTCCATCACCACGCCCATGTCATGCTCGATCAGCACGATGGTGGTGCCGAATTCGTCGTTCACGTCGAGGATGAAGCGGCTCATGTCCTCTTTCTCTTCGACGTTCATGCCCGCCATCGGCTCGTCCAGCAGTAGGATCTGCGGCTCGGCGGCCAGCGCGCGGGCCAGCTCGACGCGCTTCTTCAAACCGTAAGGCAGGCGGCCCACCGGCGTCTTGCGGATCGCCTGAATTTCCAGAAAATCAATGACTTCCTCTACCTTCGCGCGGTTGGCGACCTCTTCGGCATCGGCGCTGCCCCACCACATCGCCTGTCCCAGAAGGCCGGTCTTCATGTGGTTGAGCCGCCCGGTCATGACGTTGTCCAGCACGCTCATCCCCTCGAAGAGCGCGATGTTCTGGAACGTCCGGGCGATGCCCTGCCGCGCCACCTGGTAGGGCTTCATCGGCGGGCGCTTCTCGCCGCGATACATCACCTCGCCCTCCTGCGGATTGTAGAACCCGCTGATGACGTTCAGCATCGAGGATTTGCCCGCCCCGTTCGGTCCGATGATCGCGCGGATCTCGCCTTCGCGCACGTCGAACGAGATGTTCTTGATCGCCTCCACACCGCCGAAACGCAGCGTGATCGCGCGCATTTCCAGTACCACGGGGCCGATCTTGCGGCCATCGGCGGTCACGTGACCTTCTGTTGCACTATCGAGCATTCAGGACGTCTCCTCAGCAGCGGTCCGAGCGGGATGGAGGGTGGGGCGAAGGGCGAGGCCCGAGCGTCTTTGCGCAGCAAACCCGCCCATCATTCCGCCGCCATCCGGCCGTGATCGACAGCCACCGTTTCGGCGTCGATGATCTTCAGCGTGGCCGAGATCTTGCCCTTGCGGCCGTCCTCGTAGGTCACTTCCGTCTCGGTGTATTGTTCGGACTTGCCGCTGTAGAGCGCGTCGATCAGGTCGGCGAATTTCTCTTCCACGATCTTGCGGCGCACCTTGCGGGTCCGGGTCATTTCGCCGTCATCGGCGTCCAGTTCCTTGTGCAGCACAAGGAAGCGCTGCACCTGGCAATGGGCCAGCATCGGATCTTCCGCGACGGAGCGGTTGACCGCCTCCACGTGTCCCTTGAGCGAGGCCAGAACCTGCGGATGCCCCGCAAGCTCCTGATAGGAGGCATAAGCGATGTTGTTGCGCTCGGCCCAGTTGCCCACGGCGCCGAGGTCGATGTTGAGGAAGGCGGTGCAATATTCGCGCTCGTTGCCGAAGACGACCGCTTCAAGGATGTCGGGGTAGAACTTCAGCTTGTTCTCCACGAACTTCGGCGCGAACAACCCGCCCTGCGCCATCTTGCCCACGTCCTTGGCGCGGTCGAGGATGCGCAGATGGCCGGTGTCTTCCTCGATGAAACCCGCGTCACCGGTGGCGACCCAGCCTTCCGCGTCCTTGGTGGAGGCGGTGCTTTCAGGGTTCTTGAAGTATTCCACGAAGGTGCCGGGAGAGCGGTAGAAGACCTCGCCATTCTCGCCGATCTTCAGCTCCACGCCGGGTGACGGGACGCCCACGGTGTCGGGACGCACCTCGCTGTCGGGTTGCTGGGTGATGAAAACGCTCGCCTCGGTCTGCCCGTAGAGCTGCTTCAGGTTGATGCCCAGCGCCCGGTAGAAATCGAAGATCTCCGGCCCGATCGCCTCGCCCGCCGTGTAGCCCACCCGCACGCGGCTCATGCCCAGCGTGTTCTTCAGCGGCCCGATCACCAACAGGTTGTCCATCGCATAGGCCAGTTTCTCGCCGGCGCTGACGGGCTTGCCGTCGAGGATTTTCGGCCCGGTCTCTTTCGAGCGCGCCATGGCCCGGTCGAAGAGCTTCTTCTTGAAGCGGCTCGCGTCCTCCATCCGGATCATCACGCTGGTCAGCAGCGATTCGAAGACGCGGGGCGGCGCGAAGAAATACGTCGGCCCGATCTCGCGCAGGTCGGTCATCATCGTCTCGGCGCTTTCCGGGCAGTTCACGCAGAAACCGCTCCAATAGGCCTGTCCGATGGAGAAGATGAAATCGCCGACCCATGCCATCGGCAGATAGGCCAGCACCTCGTCATCGGCGCGCAGCCCGTCGAATTCGCAGGAGGCACGCGAGGTCTCGATGATGTTGCGGTTCGACAGGACCACGCCCTTGGGCTTGCCCGTGGTCCCCGAGGTGTAGAGCATCACGCAGGTGCTGTCGTAATCCAGCTCCGCCTCGCGGGCTTGCAGCTCGGGCAGCAGCCGCTCGCGCTCTTCGCGACCGCGCGCCTGCACCTCGTCGAGCGGGCTCATCAAGCTGTGGTCGTATTTCCGCATCCCGCGCTTGTCGACGTAGATGATCTGCTCGATGCCCGACAGCGTCTCCTGCGCCTCGATCACTTTGTCGACCTGCTCCTGATCGCCGCCGATGACGAACCGCGCGCCGCAATGTTCCAGCACGAAGGTCATCTCCTCCGACACCGCGTCCTGATAGAGCGGCACCGGCACGCCACCGGCCATCTGCACGGCGACCATGGACCAGTAAAGCGCCGGTCGGTTGCGGCCGATGATGGCGACGTAATCGCCCCGCGCCAGTCCAAGCGACACCAGCCCCAGCGACAGCGCCTCGATCTCTTCCAACGCCTCGGACCAGGTCCAGCTCTGCCAGATCCCGTATTCCTTTTCGCGGTACGCCGCCTTGCTCCCATGCTCGGCCGCGTTACGGCGCAGCAACGCGGGCACGGAATGCAGCGCGTCCGAAGACGTCTTGATCTCAGCCATTTATCCTCCCTTCGCCGACCCTCCCGGTCGACGTGCGTCGGGCGCCCTCTCGAAGCGGAGCGTTTCCCGACGGCACCACCGTGCCACAGAAGCATAATCGATCAAGCGTTACCTGACTTTGTCGCAAACCTTTCGAATTGTTACAGCGCCGCGCGCGACCTTGGCGAAGCGCCGCCGGGCCGCTAGCCATGGAGGATGGCAAGCGACCCCAAGACAAGCACTTACACCCGCGCCGGGCTGAACCTGATCCAGCAGGCGCTCTCGATCTATGACGCCGATCTCAGGCTCGCCGTGTCGAACCGCCCGTTCAAGGAGATGTTCGGCCTGCCCGATCACCTCACCACCCCCGGCGCCCGTTTCGACGAGACCATCGCCTTCCTTGTCGCCGCCGGCGAATACGGCAAGGTCGCCGACCCCGAGGCCTTCATACAGGAACGCGTCAATCAGGCGCTCGCCTTCGTGCCCCACTACGTCGAGAGGGTCCGCGCCAACGGCCGCGCGATCAGTGTCGAGGGCTCGCCCCTACCCGAGGGCGGCTGGGTCACCGTCTACACCGACATCACCGACACCAAGCGGCAGGAGGCCCTGCTGCGCTCCCGCTCCGAAGAGCTCTCGGATCAGGTCCTGACCCATGCCGAGGAACTGGCGCTCACCAACCGCCGCCTCGCCGCCACCATCGGCCAGTTGCAGGAGGCCAAGGCCGCCCTGACCGAGATGGAGGCCCGCACCCGCCGCGTCACCGAGATGGCGCCCGCCCACATCAGCCACATCGACGCCAACGGCATCTACACCTTCACCAACCGCCGCCTGTCGTCCCTGTTGCCGGACCGCGGCAACGACATCATCGGTCTGTCGTTCGAGGAAGCGCTCGGACCCGAAGTCGCGGCCCTCCTGCGCCCGACGCTGGCCCGCGCCAGTGCTGGCGAGGCCTCGGTGATGGAATTCACCGACCCCGCCTCCGGACGGCGAATCCGCACCGCCTTCTCGCCCGACGAGCAGGCCAGCGGCAGCGTCTACCTGCTCTCTACCGATGTGACGGAAGAGGCCCAGGCCCGCACCGCGCTGGAACAGACCCACAAACGAGAACTGGCCGCCCAGCTTACCAGTGGCCTCGCCCATGATTTCGCCAACCTGCTCACGATCATCCTCGGCCTGCAGGGACGGCTGGAGAAACTCCCCCTGCCCCGCGGCGCCCACGAGCTGACCGGAGCGACCCGCATGGCGGTGCGGCGCGGAGGCCTCCTGCTCGACAAGATCGCCAACATGACCGGCGCGCGCGAGATCCGCCCGGCGCCCGTGGTGGTGCAGGACTTCCTCGCCAGCTTCACGCCCCTCGCCGAAGCCACCCTGCCGGACGACATCACGCTCAGCGTTGCCGTGGACCTGCCTCACCCGGCCCTGATGCTCGACGCCGGATCGCTGCAGGACGGGCTGCTCAACCTTGTACTCAACGCCCGCGATGGTATCGGCGCGGGTCCGGGCACCATCGCCCTGTCGCTGCGCAGCGTGCAGGACACATGGCTCGAGATCACCGTCGACGACAGCGGTCGCGGCTTCACCGAGGCGGCGCTGGATCAGGCGCTGAATCCCTTCTTCACTACCAAGGGCGACGAGGGATCGGGGCTCGGCCTCACCATGGTCTACGACCTCGTGAAGCTTGCGGGCGGCACGGTCCGGCTCTCCAACACAGCCCAAGGCGCGCGGGTTCTCCTGCGCCTGCCGCTGCGCCCCGCCGAGGCCGAGGCGCGCCCCCGTCTGATCCTGCTCGTCGATGACATCGCCGAGATCCGCGCCCATGTGCGGGACCTGCTGACAGACCTCGGGCATCAGGTGATCGAGGCCGCCAGCGCCGAGGAGGCCCGCGCCCTCGCCGACCTTCCGGGGCTGGATTGGGTCCTCTCGGATGTTCACCTCGGCGACACAGATGGTGTCGACCTGCTCGGCACCATCGCCGCACGCCATACGACGCTGCGGCTGGCGCTGATGACTTCGCTGCCCCCCGATGATCCGCTCTTCGTCGCCGGGGCCCGCCGCTGGCCGGTCCTGCGCAAACCGCTCGACGCCGGGGCACTGGCCCAGCTATTGGCACTGGAAACCGCCCTGCCCGAGCGCATAGCCACGAGCGACACCGCATGACCGACCCCGCATTGAATGCCACCACCGCCGCCCCACTCGTCACGATCCTCGATGACGAGCCGCAGATCCGCGCCATGCTGTCCGAGGCGCTCTCGGATGCGGGCTTCCGCACCGCCGCCTTTGCCCGCGCCACCGAGTTCGAAGCGGCCCTGCGTCATACCACCCCCGATGTCTGCCTCGTCGACCTCGGCCTGCCCGACCGCGACGGGCTCGCCGTGGTGCACCGGCTGGCACTGGAATCCGGCGCGGCGATCATCATCATCTCGGGCCGCGCCCAGGTGCAGGACCGCGTCACCGGACTGGAACTCGGCGCTGACGATTACATCATCAAGCCCTTCGATCCGGCCGAAGTCATCGCCCGCGTCCGCGCCCGCCTGCGCAGCCCCAAGGCGCCTGACCGCGCCCAGAACACGGCGCGATTCAACGGCTGGACGGCGCATTTCGACAGCTACATGCTGACCGACGAGAACGGAGAAGAGGTGCCCTTTTCGCACGCCGAGGGCGAGGTCCTGCGCCTCTTCCTCAACGCCCCCAAGCGGCTGATTTCCAGGCAACAGATGCAAGAGACCCTCGGCGGCGCCGCAGGCGACAGCTTCGACCGTGCCATGGACGTCCGCATCTCGCGCCTGCGCACGAAACTGGGTGAAGACCCCAAGAACCCCCGCCTGATCAAGACAATCTACGGCGCCGGCTACATCTTCCTCGGCGAAGTCACCTGGTCCTGAGCCGCACAATTGCTCTCTCAGCGTTTCTGCCTCTGGCGTAGTCTTGCGCGGCAACGTCGGATTGAGTTATATTTTCCAAGATGAAGGAGGAGCGTCGTGCTCCCAATGAAGCTGTGCGTCAGGCAGAAACGTGGTCTGAGTTTTTGGCATTGGTGGGGAGGACGGTGCCCTCCCTTTGCCGCCCCGCCTTGCCAGTTCAAGAAGCGACGCGCGCGCCTCAAACGCAGGCGCCGAGGTCACTTACCTCCGCTGCTCCCTTCATCTTGGCAAATACAACTCAATCCCCCTCTCTCCCCACGCGCCCTGGCCCGAAGCGGCTTCGCAACGGCTCGCACCTCAACCGGCGCTAGCGCGAAGCGGCGCAGCCTGCTAGCCTTGCTGCCATGGATATCCTCGCTCTCACTTTCTACGCCTCCGTCTGTGGTGTGCTCTCCCTCGCGTCGCCGGCGCTAGGCACGGCGCTGCTGCGGCTCGCCGCCGGGGCGGTCGTGGGCATAGCCGCCGCATCGGCATTGCCGCTGATCCGCAGCACGATAGGCTATTGATGCATCTCTGGGTCCGGGCCGAGGAACGCGCGAACGAGCGCCGCGTGGGCATCACCCCACAGGGCGTCGCGCGTCTTCTGGCGGAAGGGATGGAGGTCACGGTCGAGGAAAGCCCGACCCGCGTGTTGCCGATCGACGCGTACCGCCGCGCCGGCGCGCAGATCGCGTCCTCGGGTGCTTGGCGCAACGCCCCTGATGACGCCGTGATCTTCGGGCTCAAGGAGCTTCCCGCCGACACCGGCCCGCTTAGGCACCGCCACATCCTTTTTGGCCACGCCTTCAAAGGCCAGCCCGACGGTCAGGACCTACTGGCCCGTTTCAAGGCCGGGGGCGGCGCGCTCTACGACCTGGAGTATCTCGTCGACGAAACCCAGCGGCGCGTTGCCGCTTTCGGCTATTGGGCGGGCTTCGTGGGCGCCGCGCTCAGCACCGCCGCCTGGGCCGCCCAGCACCGGGGTGCCTCGATGGCGGCAGTCACCACCTGGCCCGATCAGGCCGCTCTCGTGGCGGACATCAAGGCTCAGCTCGGCGAGGCCGGGGCGCCGCCACCGACGGCGCTGATCATCGGTGCGCTGGGCCGAACCGGCACCGGCGCCGCGGCCTTCCTGCGAGAGATCGGCGTCACCGCGATTCCGTGGGACATGGCCGAAACCGCCCACGGCGGCCCGTTCCCCGAGGTCCTCTCCCACAACATCTTCCTCAATTGCATCCTCGCGATGGAGGGCGTTCCGGTCTTCGTCCCCGCCGACGCCGCCGAACATCCCCGCGCCCTGCGCGTCATCGGCGACATCGCCTGCGATCCGGACTCGGATTTCTCGCCGGTCAAGGTCTACGACCGCGTCACCACCTGGGCCGAACCGACGCTGCGCGTCGCCGAGAACCCACCGCTGGACGTCATGGCGATCGACAACCTGCCCTCGCTCCTGCCGCTCGAAAGCTCCGAGGATTTCGCCGCGCAGCTTCTGCCCCACCTCTTGACCCTGCCGCAGATCGACACCGGCATCTGGGCCCGCGCGCACGAGACCTTCCGCCAAGCCCTCTGAACCGCGCCCCTGAGGCGTCAGAGCAGATCGTCCTCCTGCCCAGCCACGTCCAGATCCAACGCCTCGGCGCCCGCTTCCAAATGGTCCGCAAAATGCGGGCTCCCGAACAGGTAATCCGCGGTCGGCACCGTCGCCTCGCGCAGCGCCACCGCCCGCGCTTCGGCGAATTCCTCGGCGTCGAAACTGCCGCGGCCGACCCAGAAAATCGCTACCAGTTCGGCCTGCTCCTCTTGGCCCAGCCGCTCGATGAACCCGCGCAATTCGCCCTCGGCGCGGCCCATTTCGTGGCCCATCAGGATCACCTGCGCCACCGCTCTCGCTGAAATCTCCATCTGTCCATCCTCCTGTCCACCCCGGCACGACACCACGCCCCACCGCGTCTCGCCTTGATGCAGAACAAACCCACCCCCGCTCCGGTGCCAGTCATTGTGATCCACTCTGGCCGCCCCATCGTAACATGAATAAGCTGATCACGAGCGGCCACGGCACCAGACCGTGGGTGCGACGGCGGATGGGGCAGAATTCCATTCGGCAACAGAGACTTGTGGAACGATCGTGACGGCAGACGAAGACTCTCAGGCGCAATGGGCCACGCAAATGGCCGCCATCGCGCAGAACCAGGATCAGGCCGCCTTTGCCGAATTGTTTCGGCATTTCGCCCCACGGGTAAAGGCGTTCCTGATGAAATCCGGGGCCGATGCCAGCCTCGCGGAGGATTGTATGCAGGACGTCATGGCCACCCTCTGGCGCAAGGCTCACATGTATGACCCCGCACGCGCCTCCGTGGCGACGTGGATCTTCACCATCGCCCGCAACCGCCGGATCGACCTGCTGCGCCGCGCCGCCCGGCCCGAGCCCGAGGATCTGCCCTGGGGCCCCGAAGCCCCGCCCGAGCAGGCCGAGGCGCTTGCCCTGCAACAAGATACCGAGCGGCTTGCCGCAGCGCTGGCCAAGCTCCCCGAAAAGCAACGCAGCCTCGTGCAGCGCGCCTATTTCGGCGATCTCTCCCATGCCGAGATCTCGCTCGAAACCGGCCTGCCCCTTGGCACCATCAAATCCCGCATCCGCCTGGCGCTCGACCGCCTGCGCCATGCCATGACCTGAAGCGAACCGATGACCGACACGCACCATACCGCCCCCGACGACGTGCTGATGGGCTATGCGACCGGCACGCTGTCGCAAGCCTTCGACCTCGTGCTCGCCACCCATGTCTCGCTCAGCGACGACGCCCGCGCCCGGCTGGAGACCTTCGAGGCACTGGGCGGGGCCGTGCTCTGCGATCTCGATGCCGAGGATCTGGACCGGGCCGCGCCCGCGCCGGACAGCCTGCAACAAACGCTCGCCAAAATAGACGGTGCAGCGCCGGCCCCGCGCCCCACCCCGCACGCGAAGGGTCTTTTTCCCGCGCCCCTGCAAGACGCGGTCGGCGGAGATGAGACCGCCGTCTCCTGGCGCGCCGTGGGCGGCGGCGTGAAGCAATGCGTGCTGCACAGCGACGAGGGCGGCATCGCCCGGCTCCTGCTGATTCCCGCGGGCCGCGAAATGCCGGTGCACAGCCACCACGGCTCGGAAATGACGCTGGTGCTGCAAGGCGCTTACCGGGATGAGGGCGGCCGCTTCGCCCGTGGCGATCTGGAGGTCGCGGACACGGAGATCACCCACCAACCCATCGCGGAGCCGGGAGAGGATTGCATCTGCCTCGTCGCCACCGACGCGAAACTGCGCTTCCGCAGCCTCCTGCCGCGGCTGGCACAGCCCTTCATCGGCATCTGACTGCGCCCCTTGGCCCGCGCAGTAATTCCCCCCCACCTAGGCGCGCGGGGGCTTTGCTGCTATGGCCTGCCTCGTACACCGGCCAAGACCCTCCGGAAGGCACCACCAATGACCGTCGCGCAGAGCATTCTCCTCACCCTGCAAGGGCTCGTGTTTCTGGCCTGGGCCTTCATGATGTTCCGCACCCTGTTCCTTTTTCGCCGCCGCAACGCCGAACAGAGCCGCGCAATGTTCCCCGGCGTGGGCGCCTTCCTGAGGCAGGCGAAATACTGGCTCACCAGCGCCGAGGATCAACGCGACCGTCGCCTCCTCCTCGCGCTGACCCTCGCACTCTTCGCGTTCAATTTTCCCGCCTTTCTGAAAGCGCAGTGACCCCCCGTGAGTTCTGATTTCGTCTATTCCCCGCCCGAGACCCCGCTGGACATCCTCCACGAGGATCACGAGCTCCTGCTGGTCAACAAACCCGCGGGCCTCCTGTCGGTGCCCGGCAAAGGCGAGCACCTGTCCGATTGCCTGATCGCCCGCCTCCAGGCCGCCTTCCCCGAGGTTCTTCTCGTCCACCGTCTCGACATGGACACCTCCGGCGTCATGGTCTTCGCCCGCACCCCGCACGCGCAACGCCACCTCGGCCTGCAATTCGAAAAGCGGCAGATGAAGAAGACCTATGTCGCCCGCGTCTGGGGCGAAGTGGCCGAAAAAGAAGGCCACATCGACCTGCCCCTCATCGTGGATTGGCCCAATCGTCCGCTGCAACACGTGAATTATGAAACCGGCAAACCCGCGCAGACCGACTGGCGCCGGATGCGGATCGAGGACGGCACCACCCGCATGCGGCTCTACCCCCGAACCGGCCGCTCCCATCAACTCCGCGTCCACATGCTCGAAATCGGCCACCCGATCCTTGGCGACCCCTTCTACGCCAAGGGCCCCGCGCGCACCTTCCCGCGCCTGATGCTCCACGCCGAAAGCCTCAAACTCCGCCACCCCGACGGCGGCATCGGCATGACCTTCCGCGCCAAGGTGCCCTTCTAGCCCTCAACCCGCGCCCCACCGCTCCTTCATCTTGGCCGATACAACTCCCGCCGGAGGCTCCCCCCGCCGCCGCGTACGCTGCTGCCCGAGAGTGCGCGCGCAATCGTCGCGCGGTCAGAGGGAGCGCCGCTCAGAAACGCCGACCGAAACACCATACGGGAGGGCGGGAGGGGCGATGCCGAAGGCAAGCGCCGCCCCCTCCAAAAAAGAAAAACCGCAGCTTTTCAAGCCACGACACCGC
Source organism: Gymnodinialimonas ceratoperidinii (assembly GCF_019297855.1). Taxonomy (NCBI): domain Bacteria; kingdom Pseudomonadati; phylum Pseudomonadota; class Alphaproteobacteria; order Rhodobacterales; family Paracoccaceae; genus Gymnodinialimonas; species Gymnodinialimonas ceratoperidinii. Next base: position 570,603 of record NZ_CP079194.1, on the reverse strand, counting down.
TGCGATCAAGAGGAAAATAAAATATTTTCAGTCAATTAGACTCAGTGCGCACGCCTGCACACCGAAAACTCAGGCGTGCGGGAAACAACTCCCCCGCACGCCAAAAATTTCTCAGCCCCAGCCGGAAACCGCCTTGGTCTCGAGGAACTCGTGCAGGCCGAAGCGCCCCCCTTCGCGCCCGTTACCGGACTGCTTGTAGCCCCCGAAAGGAGAGCCCTGGGCAAAGCCGTTGCCATTACCCTCGACCATGCCCGAGCGCAGCTGCCGCGCGACCCGGCGCAGCTTCTCGACATCGCCCGTCTGGACGTAGTTCGTCAGGCCGTAGTCCGTGTCATTGGCAATCGCCACTGCCTCGTCTTCGCTGTCGAAAGGCATGATCGACAGGACCGGTCCAAAGATTTCTTCCCGGTAGATCGTCATGTCCGGCGTCACATCCGCGAAGACCGTGGGGCGGATATAATAACCGCGGTTGAGGTTCTCCGGACGGCCAGTCCCGCCCGCGATCAGCTTGGCACCCTCGTCGATGCCGACCTGGATCAGGTCCTGGATCTTGTTGAACTGCAGCTCCGACACCGCCGGCCCGATATGGCGGCCTTCTTCCGAGGCCGGACCCACGGTGACCTTGGCCGCCGTCTCGGCCGCCTGCTCCACCGCTTCGTCGTAGCGCGAGCGCTCGACCAGCATCCGGGTCGGCGCGTTGCACGACTGACCGGTATTGCGGAAGCAGCGGATCACGCCTTGCTTCACGGCCTTCTCGTCGGCATCCGCGAAGATGATGTTCGCCCCCTTGCCGCCCAACTCGAGGCTGATGCGCTTGATCGTGTCAGCGCCCGCTTTCGAGATCAGACGCCCGGCCCGGGTGGAGCCGGTGAAGCTGACCATATCCACGTCCTTGTGCGCCGACAGCTGGCTGCCAACGCCCGGTCCGTCACCGTTCACCATGTTGTAGACGCCCGCAGGCACGCCCGCCTCGTCCATCATCTCGGAGAACAGGATGCCCGAGAGCGGCGCGATCTCGGAGGGTTTGAGTATCATCGTGCAGCCGGTCAGCAACGCAGGCACGACCTTCAGGACGATCTGGTTCATCGGCCAGTTCCACGGCGTGATCAGGGCGCAGACACCGATCGGTTCGTAGACCGTCCGCTCGTTCGGGGCCCAGTCGCCCAGGGGATGATCCCAGACGAAATCCTTCGCCGCCTTGATGAACCCTTCGAGGTGCCAGGAGCCGGCGCCGACCTGTTGCGCGCGGGCGAGGTCCTGGGGCGCGCCCATCTCGCGGCTGATCGCCTGCGCCATGTCCTCGGAACGGGCCTTGTAGACCTCCAGCAACTTCTCGGCCACCGCGATGCGCTCGGCCGGGTCGGTCTGGCTCCAGCTGGTGAAGGCGCGGCGCGCCGCGGCCACGGCGGCGTCGGTGTCGGCTTGGTCGCCGAGCGAAATCGTCTCGCAGACTTCCTCGGTCGAGGGGTCGATGACGGCCAGATCGCGGGCCTTGGCCGGGGCCACCCATTTGCCGTCGATGTAGAAATTCTTTGCGTTGCTCATCGGAGCCTCCGGTCTGTTTCGCGCGAGACCGTGACATTGCGGCGACGCCACCGCAAGACCCTGCGTTCGCCCCTGTGGAGACAGTCGGAACGCCCGTTCGCGGAGGAAGCCTCGGCGCCGATGACAGCCCTTATCGCGCGCGGTACCTTCACCCCTTGCCGGAGACCCCCTATGTAGAACCCGAACTGCCACCAAACAGGAAAGGAACGAGACATGGGCCTTCGCATCAACGACGAGATCCCGAACATCACGGTCGAGACCGACCAAGGCACCACTTCGCTGCACGATTTCGTGGGCGATCAGTGGGCGATCCTGTTCTCCCACCCCAAGGATTTCACGCCTGTCTGCACCACCGAGTTTGGCGCCGTCGCACAACTGGCCGACGAATGGGCCGCTCGGAACACCAAGGTGATCGGCGTCTCCGTGGACGGCGTGGAAGAGCACAAGCGGTGGAAGAACGACATCCAATCCGTCGCCGGCGCCGAGCCGACCTTCCCGATCATCGCCGACCCCGAGCTGGAGGTCTCCAAGGCTTTCGACATGCTCCCCGCCGAGGCCTACCTGCCTGACGGTCGCACGCCAAATGACACCGCCACCGTGCGCGCGGTCTTCATCATCGGTCCGGACAAGAAGCTGAAGCTGACGATGACCTACCCGATGAACGTGGGCCGCAACTTCGCCGAGGTGCTGCGTGCGCTCGACGGGTTGCAGACCGCTGCAAAGGAAAACGTGGCCACGCCCGCGAACTGGACACCGGGTCAGGATGTCGTCGTGCCGGTCGCCGTCTCGGACGAGGATGCGATCGCGAAATACGGCTCGATCGACACGAAGCTGCCCTACCTGCGGATGGCGAAGCTGCCGGGCTGAGGCCTTCAGCGAAGACCAGCATACAGCACACCAAAGACGAGAAAGCCCCGGCATCGACCGGGGCTTTTTCATGGGCGCAATTGTCAGGTGAACCTAGCTGTGCAGGATCGCCCGGCGACCGGGCGTCACGTTCTCGGCCAGCGCGATGACGTGGTCGTTGACCAGACGCACGCAACCGGACGAGGCCGAGGTACCGATCGACCACGGCTGCGGCGTGCCATGGATGCGCAGGTACGTGTCGCGACCGCCCGCGTAGAGGTAGAGGGCACGGGCGCCCAAGGGGTTGTCGGGGCCACCGGGAACGCCGCCCGCATATTGGCCGTAAACCTCAGGCTCGCGGCGGATCATGTTCGCGGTGGGCGTCCAGGACGGCCACTCCACCACACGCTGGATGCGGAAGTTGCCGGGCTGGTAGAGCCCTGCACGCCCCACGGCGACGCCGTAACGCATGGCGGTTCCGCCCTCTTCGATGTGGTACAGGAAGCGCGCTTTCGGATCCACGTGGATGTCGCCAGCGTTCAGGCCATCGTTGGCGGCGACGCGTGTCGGCATGAAGCGGGGATGCAGGCCCCAGGGGTTCTGGCCCCCGGCACCACCGGTATCGGGTGCTTCGTCGATCTCGATCCCAACGGCATCTTGCGCAAGCGCGGGGGACACCAGAGCGCTGGAAAACAGCGTCGTCGTGGTGACAATGAAATGGCGGCGGGTCAGCATTTTATTCGTCCTTATCGGTCGTATAGCGGATTTTCATCCAAGAATCAGTCGTTTCTATTGTTTGCATTGTAACCTCTGCGAACAAGACCCCAGAGGGTCGCGCCCAGTCACAATGATGTAAGGAAAACCGTAACATCGGCGTAAAAGTTCCTGCCGCTACTTTTTTCGTGAAGAAGGCTGTGGCCTGGACCTTCCCGCGACGACAAGAACAGTCACCGGGAAACACCATGATCAGCCAGAACCATCTTGCGGCGCATGGCGCGGGAATTGCGCAGGGAGAGGCCGCCGTTCTTCGGAATATGGATAAACAGATGTTTGACGATGCCCAGATGATACCGGGCAATCGCCTTTAGCTGCCGGGACGAGAATTTGTCTTCAAACCTCGTCCCGAGAAGTGCCTTAGGCATCTGCCTTGGAGACTTCTTCGCCAGTTTCCTGGTCGACCATCTTCATCGCAAGGCGGACCTTGCCGCGATCGTCGAAGCCCAGGAGCTTGACCCAGACTTCCTGGCCCTCGGAGAGGACGTCGGAGGGGTGGTTCAGGCGCTCGTTCTTGATCTGGGACACGTGGACCAGGCCATCGCGCTTGCCGAAGAAGTTCACGAAGGCGCCGAAGTCGACGATCTTCACGACCTTGCCCTTGTAGATCTTGCCCTCTTCCGGCTCCGCCACGATCGAGTGAATCATGTCGTAGGCCTTCTTGATGGCTTCACCGTTCGGCGAGGCGATCTTGATGATGCCTTCGTCGTTGATGTCGACCTTGGCGCCCGAGACTTCCACGATCTCGCGGATGACCTTGCCGCCCGAGCCGATCACTTCACGGATCTTGTCGGTCGGGATCTGCATGGTCTCGATGCGCGGCGCGTGCTCGGAGAACTCACCCGCTTCGGACACGGCTTTCGCCATCTCGCCGAGGATGTGGAGACGACCGGCTTTCGCCTGCTCCAGCGCCTTTTCCATGATCTCTTGCGTGATGCCGGCGACCTTGATGTCCATCTGCAGGGACGTGATGCCCGCTTCGGTACCGGCAACCTTGAAGTCCATGTCGCCGAGGTGATCTTCGTCACCCAGGATGTCGGACAGGATGCCGTAGGAGCCGTCCTCTTCCAGCACCAGACCCATGGCGACACCGGCAACCGCTGCCTTCAGCGGAACGCCCGCGTCCATCATGGAGAGGGAGCCACCGCAAACGGACGCCATGGAGGACGAGCCGTTGGATTCAGTGATCTCGGAGACCATGCGCACGGTGTAGGGGAAGTCGGTCGGGGCGGGCAGAACCGCCTGCAGGGCGCGCCATGCCAGCTTGCCGTGACCGATCTCGCGGCGGCCCGGAGGGCCCACGCGACCTGCTTCGCCGACCGAGTAGGGCGGGAAGTTGTAATGCAGCAGGAAGTTGGATTTGAAGTTGCCGTGCAGCGCGTCGATGAACTGCTCGTCGTCACCGGTGCCGAGCGTGGTGACGCAAAGCGCCTGGGTCTCGCCACGGGTGAACAGCGCGGAGCCGTGGGTCCGGGGCAGGACCTTGGTCTCGGCCACGATGTCACGGATCTCGTCCAGGGCACGGCCGTCGATGCGGCGACCGTTCTTGACGACGTCCGAACGAAGCACGGTGGATTCCAGCTTCTTCAGGGCGGCGGAGAGGTTCGGATCCTCCAGCTGCTCCTCCGAGAGGCCTTCCTTCACGCCTTCCTTGACGGCGGCAACGGCGGCCTGACGCTCCAGCTTGTCGGAGATCGCATAGGCTTCGCGCATCTTGTCTTCGCCGGCGGAACGAACGGCTTCGAACAGCTCCGAGTAATCGGGGGCCTGGAAGTCGAACGGCTCTTTCGCGGCGTCTTCGGCCAGATCGATGATCAGGTCGATGACCGGCTGGATGCTGTCGTGGGCGAATTTCACCGCGCCGAGCATTTCGGATTCGGTCAGCTCATAGGCTTCCGATTCCACCATCATCACGGCGTCCTTGGTGCCTGCAACAACCAGATCGAGGCGCTGATCGGGGTTGTTGCGCAGATCGTGCATGTCGTCGATCTCGGGGTTCAGGATGTATTCGCCATCCTCGAAGCCCACGCGGCAACCGGCGATCGGGCCGCGGAACGGCGCACCGGAGATGGTCAGCGCAGCGGAAGCCGCGATCATCGCGACCATGTCGGGGTCGTTGACGAGGTCGTGGGACAGCACGGTGCACATCACGAGGGTTTCGTTCTTGAAACCGGGGACGAACAGCGGGCGGATCGGACGGTCGATCAGACGCGCGGTGAGTGTTTCCTTCTCGGTGGGGCGGGCCTCACGCTTGAAGAAACCGCCGGGGACCTTGCCCGCAGCGTAGTATTTTTCCTGGTAGTGAACCGTAAGCGGGAAGAAATCCATTCCGGGCTTCGGTTGCTTGGCGAAGGTCACGTTCGCCATGACGGAGGTTTCCCCCAACGTCGCAATGACAGACCCATCGGCCTGGCGAGCCACACGGCCGGTTTCCAGCGTCAGCGTTTCTTCGCCCCACTGGATCTCTTTCTTAACAATGTTGAACATCTAGTTTCCTATTCGAGGGCACTCCGCGCCCCTGCGCGGTCCCTCATCCATATGGCGGCCCCATTGCCGCCGACCCCTGTCCTTTGCGAACGCCGGGGTCAGAGCGTCTCGTCTCAGATAGAGCGCCCATACAGTAATTTTTGTTGTTTGGAAACCGTCTCGCGCATAGAGACGGATGAACGGCGAATTTGCTGCAGATACGCCGTGCATTGCCATATCGGAACTAACAGCTATCTAAGCCGAAACAATCTGTTACTCTGAAGAACGTTCGTTAAGCCTGAGGAATGGTCTGATTGGGGGGGCCTCCATGCGACCTGATAGTTACAGAATGCCTAAACCACTTGATAACGAGGGCGAATTTCCGAGCGTCGCCCCTCAGGACCACGAACAGATTCTAGGCGACACCGAGCGTCTGAACAGTCTGGCCCAGACAGGGTTGATGGACTCGGACAAGGAAGAGGGCTTCGACCGCCTTTCGCGGCTGGCGTCCCGGCTGCTTGGCGTACCGGTCAGCCTCGTGTCCCTCGTCGATTCCAAGCGCCAATTCTTCAAGGCAGAAGAGGGTTTGCAGGGTCATTACGCGGAAACGCGCGAAACCCCGCTGACCCATTCGTTCTGCCAATATGTTGTCACCACCGAAGAAAGCCTCGCCGTGGTCGATGCGCGCGAACATCCCCTGCTATCGGACAATGCCGCGATCGAGGATCTGAACGTCATCGCCTACCTGGGCGAGCCGCTGCACGCGCCGGACGGGGCGATCATCGGCTCTTTCTGCGCGATCAGCGACCAGCCCCGGACGTGATCGGACGAAGATCGCAAGATACTCCGCGATGTCACCAACCTTGCAGAAGACCAGATGCGGCTGCAGGCCAACGCCCGGCGCAACCTGATGCTGGTCGAGGAAATGAGCCACAGGCTGAAGAACCTCTTCACGGTAACCAGCAGCCTTCTGCGTCTTTCGGCGCGCGAGGCAGAGGACAAGGCCAGCATGGTCAATCTGCTGGAGGGACGGATCACCGCGCTGGCCCGGTCCCATAACCTCGCGCTTGGCAAGGACGATGATCACATCACCGGCCTGAAGGTCTTGGTCGAAGCGGCGCTGGCGCCCTACGCCGATGCCGAGGGCCTCGACCTGCACCTGACAGGTCCGCTGCTCGACCTGACGCCGGAAGCGGTGACCTACATCGCGCTGACCTTCCACGAATTGGCCACCAATGCCTCGAAATACGGCGCGCTGAGCCGTCCCGGAGGGGCGCTTCACGTGACGTGGAGCCAGACGGACGAGGGAATCGAATTGTTCTGGGAGGAACGCGCCGAGGTTGAGAACCTCGAGGCATCCTCCGGCTTCGGGTCAGATCTTCTGAACGATGCAGTCCAGTTCGGCCTTGGCGGAGAGCTTCAGCGCGACTTGAAGGAAACCGGGATACATTACCGGATCACCCTGCCGCTGACCGTGCTCAACAACGCATCCGAGGCTTGATCCGATCCTACCGCGCCCGACCCCGGTGCGGCATGGACGGCAGTCCCCACGCCTTGCGCGCCGTGACGAGGCGTAGGTCCTCGGGATCCATGCCCATCGACAGGATCGTTTCAGGATCGAACCGGTCCCGCGCCTGCTCTCGCTGGTAGGTGGTGCCGAACAGGCGGTCGATCCATCCCATACCGAACGAGACGTGAAACGTCGCGTCGTGATCGTTGAAATGATGGCGCAGATGGCTCTGCGTGACGGCTTTGCCAAACCATCCCTTCGGCACCTGCAGATGGGCGAGCGTGTGGCAGTATTCGTAGAACGCAAAGGCGCTGACCGACCCGCCGAAAAGCGCGACGTAGGACAGGAAGGCGGCGGTCTCGAGGCCCAGAAACGGCCAGAGCACAAGCGTGTGCAGCAGGGTCGAGACAAGCCCGAACCTGACCGCGTACCAATTGTCACCGCCGGTGAAGAACTCGGGATTGGCCGGAAACTCGTGGTGTCCGATGTGGCTCCGGTAGAGCTCGTTGAAGGGGCTCTGGTCCGTTGGCGGCTCGCGATGCAGCAGGAAGCGATGCATCACGTATTCCACGAAGAACTGCACCACGATGCCATAGAGAAGCGCCGGGATCAGTAGGGGCGTCCAGAAGGCGACGGCCGGCCCGACCGCTAGCAGCCACAGGGGGAAGAGCCGTTGCAGGCTTCCCATGTTCGCCAACACCCGCAAAGTAGGTATCATCGGCCGTCCTCCCGCCAAAAACCTACGAAGGCCGCGGGCACCGATCAATCCTGACGCTACGTTTCCTGCTGTCCGCGCAATCCGGCGTGCCAAACGCAAAACGCCCACCGAAAGGCGGGCGCTGCAAGATCTTCTGACCGGGAGCCGTCTTAGCGACGGATGCCCAGGCGCTTGATCAGGTCCTGGTAACGGGCCTCATCCTTGGCGCGTGCGTAGTCCAGAAGCTTCCGGCGCTGCGCAACCATCATCAACAGACCACGACGGGAGTGGTTGTCTTTCTTGTGGCTTTTGAAGTGCTCGGTCAGGGTCGCGATACGGCTGGTGAGGATGGCAACCTGAACTTCAGGGGAGCCGGTGTCGCCTTCTTTGGTGGCGAACTCTTTCATCAGACGTGCTTTTTCTTCAGGCGTAATCGACATCGGGGTCTCCTTCGAGATTAAGGGTTATGGCGCAAGCCGGGATGTCGTCCAGCAGGGCCCATGGAGGGTCTGACCCGGGTTTTCCGGCACAGATGCGCGCAGCTACACCGAATCGCCGCACGATGAAACCCCCCGCGTCACTTGCGCCCGAGATGACAGGGCTCCGTTAACCACAGCCGCAAAAACAAGGCGAATTTGGCTGAAATAATGCGTATGAAGCCCCCGAGGCTTTAGATTTCAGCAATGCCTTGTCCATAGAAATGGACGCCCCGGTGGTCTGACCGCGATCACGCTCGACGCGTGGCGCCCGTGTCGACCATCCGGCCTGTTGCCAGAAGGCAGGGGCCCGGCCCGTCGCAGCCTTGCGTCCGGCCAGCATTCGTCGCCCGCCACGCCACCGCCGCTGTCAACCAGACCGGAAAACCCGAGGGATCTGCCATGATCATCGCCGGAAGTCTTCTTGCATTGCTCCTCATGGGGCTCGCCCTCGATGGGTTCGTGAACCCGATCGAAAAGGAAACCGATGAGGACGAAACTGATGAGGCCGCTGGAGAGGCGGCTTCCGATCTGTCCGACGATGTCGACGGGCTCGCCGACCTGCTCGACGCCCACGCCGACACCGTCGAGATGGAGGCAGAACCGCAAGACGCCCTGCAATCCGACGCGCCAGGTGCGGCCGAGGTCGAACTGACCCCTGACGAAAGTGAAGCGTTCGAGGTTCAGGAAGCCCGTGCCGACAGCGCCTGGGCCGAGGCCGCACAACCCGACGCGGCGCGGCACTACATCGAGGTCGATGCCATGATCGAGACCGATAGCGGCGAGACCGTGTCCTACGTCGACAGCTTCGACACCGAGACAGACGCACTCGTGCTGGAATTCGACGGCGACGCCGCCGACGCGCCCGATATCGACACCGTCCATGATCCGAAGCGCAACGCAACGCTCGTCCTCGCCAATGGCCTCCCCGTGTCCATGGTCGCCGGCACCGAGGGCCTCTCCCCCGATCACATCCGCATCGTCATGCAGGACGCGGCCCCGCAGACGCTACCTGCCTCCGACGCGCAGCCTGAACCCGCCACGCCCCCCCGCGATCCCGGCTCAGATGGACCCCTGACCCAGATGCAGAACCCCGATCCGGCGCAGGCCGCCGATCAGACGGATGCCGATCTGGATGCTGTGCTGGATCAGGTCGCTAGTGAAATGAGCGGACCCGGCGGCATTGAAGAGATGCTGACCGCCCGCGCCACGATTGACGATATCTTCGACACCGGCGGCGACGATGCGATCACCGGCACCCTCAATGATGACCACCTGACAGGCACTGCCTCAACCGACGCGCTGTTCGGGGATGAGGGCGACGACACCCTCACCGCTGGCCAAGGCAACGACGAGCTCCATGGCGATACCGGCGACGACAACCTGCAAGGTGGCGGCGGCATCGACTTCCTCACCGGCGGCGACGGGCATGACACCCTCGACGGCGGCGGAGACCGCGACCTGCTGTTCGGCGGCGACGGGGATGACGTGCTGCACGGCGGCGGTGCGAATGACTTCCTGCAAGGCGGGACCGGCGCCGATACCCTCAACGGCGGCTCCGGAGACGACCTGCTCGACGGCACCTTTGGCGACGGCAGCACTGATCAGGATAGGGGCGACGTTCTTCTGGGCGGCAGCGGTGATGATCAGATCATTCTGGGCCAGGGTGACACCGCCATCGGCGGGACCGGAGCGGATACCTTCACCGGTGGCAGCTACATCGAAAGCGCGGAAGTCGCGGGACACGTGAATGACTTCAACCCCGCGGAAGACCGCATCGAGGTGATCTTCGACCCGGAACTGAACCCTGATCCCACGATCGAGGTTCAGGATTTCGCTGACGGCCGCGGGGCGAATATCCTGCTGAACGGAGAAATCATCCTCAGCGTCGCGGGCGCCCAGGGCCTCGACCCGAACATGATCGAGCTTCAGGCGGTGGCCTGACCGATCGATCCCAAGGAGACCTTAAGCCTCCCAGGCCTCGGGTTGCACCTTGTAGCCAATATAAAGCGGATGCTTGGGATGCCCCGCTTTCGACAAGCCCAGATGCAGCAAGGGCCGTCCCGTGCCGCGCAATAACGCGGCAACTTCCGGACCGCGACCCAGATGCTCCCCATGGGTGCCCCAGGCGCAAATCACCCGGTCCGCCCATTCCAACCCTTCGAGGATCGCCGCATCGTTCTCCGGCCCGACCGGGTCATCGGCGCGCCGCATGTCGCGCGGGTCGGTCGCGCGGTACGCAAATATGTTGAGCACCCGAAACGACCCGAACCCCAAGGCCCGCGCGCGCCGCTCACACCGCTCCACCGTCGGATCGTTCTGCACTTCGGTCGCTGTCGACGGGTTGAGCATGATGAACAATGCCCGCTCCCCCTCCGGATCCCACACCCGGGTGAGCGCATAGCGATACCGCTCGCAGTCGGAATAGACCGCAACCGAGGCCGCGTCTCCCTTCACATGCTGCCGCTCGATCATCGCTTCACCTTTTCTCAAATACGTCTTCCACTTGTGCCCCACGACGCACCCTCGCAGATGACGCGCCGGGCAGGGTGGCGTCGGGGCGGGTGGGTGGGCGACGCCACCCTGCCCGTCCCGACATTAAAGATTGAACACCCGCTCGGGATGCAACTCGCCAGCGCGGAAACGGCCAACGGCCACGGGCTGACCGTTCAGCGAAGCCCAGGCCATATCGCCGTATTCGACGTTACCGGGAAGCACGCCGCCGGGATTGCCGTTCCGCAAGCGCGCCGCGCCTGCTTCGGTCGCGCGCAGCTCAGGTATCGCATGAAGCGCCATGCCCACCGGCTGCAGCAACCCGTCGATTTCCTCCGTCCGCGCCAGTTCTTCCACCCGAGACAGGGGCACCGCATCCTCGATATCGAACGGCCCAACCCAGGTCCGACGCAACCACTCGACGTGGCCGAGGCACCCCAAAGCGCGCCCCAGATCCCGCGCGATGGAGCGGACGTAGCCGCCCGAGCCGCACACAAATTCCAGATCCACGTGGTCGGTATCCGGCCGCCCGATGACCGAGAGGCTTTCGACGTAGAGATCGCGGGCGGCCAGTTCCATCTCACCGCCTCCGCGCGCGATGTCATAGGCGCGTTCGCCGTCCACCTTCACGGCGGAAAACTGCGGCGGGACCTGCTGGATATCCCCCACGAAGGCCGGCAGCGCTGCTTCGATTTCGGCGTCACTGGGCCGCGCGTCAGAAGTTTCGATGACCTCTCCCTCGGCGTCGTCGGTCTTCGTCGCCACGCCAAGCCGCACCCTGAATTCGTAGGCCTTCAGATCATCGCCCATATAGGCAATCGTCTTGGTCGCCTCACCAAGCGCCACCGGCAACATCCCCGTCGCATCAGGGTCGAGCGTCCCGGCGTGACCGGCTTTCTTGGCGTCAAAGCACCAGCGCACCTTGTTGACCACGGCAGTCGAGGTCAGCCCCGCTGGCTTGTCCACCAGCACCCAACCTGAAATGTCGCGGCCTTTTTTTCTGCGTGCCATGCGTGCACCCCTCCAAAATCAGAAAGGCGGGCTAGCCGTCGCCTTGCTCCGCGTCAACCACCACGCCGAGGATCGGCCCGATCGGAAACCCGAGGTCCGAGCGACCGATCTGGGGCGCGTGCAGCCGCGAGACGCGGCCATCGAAGTAGAGCGCATTCGGCGTTTCCAGGTAATCGCGGAAGAAACGCGCGAAATGATGGAAGTTTACCGCCTGGTCCGAGATCACCATCCACATCCGGTCACCCTCGGCATTGACGCCGACACCGTTGCGGATGTTCGTGCTGTCACTGTCGCGGATGAAGCGCGGGTGCAACTCTCCGTCAATCACGAGCATCGGACCGGATTGCGTGGCGTGACGACATTCCGGCGCGGTTTCCTCGAAGGCGCGGCTCTCAATTACCGCCGCCCGGCCCTCGTTCAGGCAAAGGACCCCGTTTGGCAGCAGGCCGAAGTTGCCGGGACCGTCAGAGGTGATGATCCGCATTTCCTGCTCACCGTCTTCCACGTAGAGCCCCACCGGGGAGCGATCGTCGTGGAACATGCCGGCATTCATCGCGACGCCCAGATGCGTGCCTTCGGGCAGAAGGGTCTCGACCCGGCCGAAGGTGCCCAGGATCTCTCCCGCTTCGTCGCGCAGGAACAGGCGCACGTCCGCGTCGGTCATCTCGATCTCGCAGGCCGTGAACTCCGCGTCATCGAACAGAACCGTCTCGCATTGGGCGTTGCTGGTGGTCGGAGCGAAAAGCGCGAGGGCCAGAAGAAGCGGCCGCATCATGCTTCGGTCTCCCCGTCGGGCTGGTCGTCGTCCTCGCGCACCAGTTCCACGTCGCGGCGCACTTCTGCGCGCGACAGCATCTCGCGGGTGGCGTCCATCTGGTCGAAGGTCTGGTCGATCACGAAGCGCAGATCCGGCAGGTATTTCAGCTTCAGGTCCTTGCCGAGCAACCGACGCAATTCGCCCTTGTTGCGCTTCAATGCCTCGATCGCCTCGTCCTTGCCGGAGCCGCCGAGCGGCATCACGTAGACCGTCGCGATCTTCAGGTCGGACGAGGTCCGCACCTCGCCCACGGTGATCGACATGGCGTTCAGCGCCGGGTCATGCACCTCGGCACGCGCCAGCACCGTCGACAAGGTGCGGCGGATCAATTCTCCGACCCGAAGCTGTCGTTGCGACTTGCTTGCGCCGTTCTGGTTCTTGCTGCGTGCCATGGCTCGATTTCCCCTTACCCCAGAGGTAGGCCATGAGGCCGCCTCCCGCAAGCTGACGCTTTTCAGTTCGGCCAGGTTCCGTTACGACCGATGCCAAAGTGGATGGAGGCGAAAATGTCCAACTCTAAGAGCAGCGTCGGCATTGCCGTGATGGGCGCATCGGGCCGCATGGGGCAGATGCTGATCGAGACGGTGGATGCCTCGGATCGGGCGCATCTTGTTGCTGTAACAGAACGCCCCGGCCACGATTGGGTGGGGGCCGATCTGGGCGAGGCGATGGGTGGCGCCGCCTCGGGCGTGCCAGTCGTGGACGACCCGCTGGAGGCCATCGTCAAGGCGCAGGCGGTGATCGATTTCACCTCGCCCGAGGCCACGGTCGCTCACGCGAAATTGACGGCGCAGGCCCGCGCGGTGCACGTGATCGGCACCACGGGCCTGTCCGACGCCGACATCGAGATCCTGGACGCCTGCGCCCACCACGCCTGCATCGTGCGGGCGGGCAACATGAGCCTCGGGGTGAACCTGCTGGTGCGGCTGACGCAACAGGTAGCCGCCGCGCTAGACGCGGATTTCGACATCGAAGTGGTCGAGGCGCACCACCGCCACAAGGTCGACGCGCCCTCGGGCACCGCGTTGATGTTGGGAGAAGCCGCCGCGCGCGGGCGTGGGCTGGAGCTGAGCGACGTGAAGGACAGCGGGCGCGACGGCATCACCGGGGCCCGCAAGCGCGGGGATATCGGGTTCTCGGCGATCCGGGGCGGTGACGTCGTTGGCGAACATGACGTGATCTTCGCCGCCGATGGTGAACGCATCGTCCTGCGCCACTTGGCAACCGACCGGGCGATCTTTTCGCGCGGGGCGTTGAAGGCCGCGCTCTGGGGGCAAGGTCGCGAGCCCGGTCATTACTCGATGATGTCGGTCCTAGGCCTGGCGTGATCGGCGCGTCCGGGCGGGAAAAACTCTTGCAAGAGTTTTAAGCACTCCCTTGCAAGGGAGTGGGCAGATCCTTGCAAGGATCTGGTCCGGGAGCGGGCGGGCGGTCAGAAATCGACGGCGATGCCCTTGCGCTCCCAATCGCCGTAGCGGACCGGCTCGGGGCCATCGCGACCGCCGAGCTCACGCGGCAGCTTCGGGTCTTCCGCTTTGGCGCGGCGTTCCGCGGCCTCGGCCAGGGCGCGTTGCGCTTCGGGGGTCAGCTCCTTGGGATCGGTCACGGCAGGGCCTCCGGCTTGTGTGTTCATCCCACCTGATATACGCGGCAAAGCTCTCGGAACAAGGAACTCCGCCCATGAAAGCGCGTCCCGCTGCCCTTATCCTGCTCAACGCCGTCCTGCGCGATCGCCAGATCCTGGGTCAGGTCGAGGTGCCCGCCGTCGGCGCCGAGGCCGCGCGGGCCAACCGCTTGGCGCTGGCCGTGTTGCGCAACCTTGGGGCGGTAGACGCGCTGCTGCGCCCCTACACGCAACGCAAGCCGCAAATCGGGGTCCACAACATCCTGCGGTTGGGCGCCGTCGAGCTGCTGGTGAATGGCGAGGATGCCCATGGCGTCGTCAGTGATCTGGTGGGCATCGCGAAGACGCAGCCCCAGACCCGAAAGGCGCAGGGCATGGTGAACGCCATCTTGCGCAAGGTCGCGACCGAGGGGCCCGAGGCGTGGGCCAAGACGCAACCGCAGCGGTTGCCGCCGTGGCTCGATAAGGCGTTGCGCAAGCGGATCGGGGCCGAGGGGATCAAGGCCATCGAAGCGGCGCAAGCGCAGGTGCCGCCGATTGACCTGACCCCCCGCGACTCGGATTTCACGCTGGAAGGAGCGGATGTGCTGCCGACGGGCTCCTTGCGGCTGCACAATCATCCGCAAGTGAGCGCCCTGCCCGGCTATGCCGATGGCAAGTTCTGGGTCCAGGATGCCGCCGCCGCCCTGCCGGTGAAGCTTCTGGGCGACGTTGCGGGCAAATCGGTGCTCGACATCTGCGCGGCGCCGGGCGGTAAGACCATGCAACTCGCGGCGGCGGGCGCAGAGGTGACCGCGCTCGACATCTCCGGCCCGCGGATGAAGCGCGTGGCCGAGAACCTCGGCCGCACGCAGCTTTCCGCCAATCTCGTGACCGAGGATGCGCTGCACCATCAGGGCAGCTACGACGCGATCCTGCTGGATGCTCCCTGCTCGGCCACCGGCACCATCCGCCGGCATCCCGACCTGCCCTTCGTCAAGACCGGCGACGAGATCGAGCCTTTGACCAAGCTGCAGATGCAGTTGATCGATCACGCGCTGACCCTGCTCAAGCCCGGCGGCACGTTGGTCTATTGCACCTGCTCTCTGCTGCCGGTGGAGGGCGAGTTCCAGATCAAGGCCGCCCTGAAGCGGCACGAGGATCTTAGTGTGGTTCCGACCGATCCGGTCGCCCTCGGGGGAGAGCCTCACTGGGCGAGCGAGGCGGGCGGATTGCGCCTTTGGCCCTCCTATTGGGCTGACAAGGGCGGGATGGACGGCTTCTATATGGCCGCGTTGCGCCGGTCGTGATATGGCCGCGCTGATCCTTCAGGCGAGCAGACAATAGATGTCAGAACCCGTTCCCCCGTCACCCGCAAGGCCGCGCCAGCCGCAGGGCACGGGCGCGCGTTTGACCCATCGGTGGGCCGCTCGGGCCGCCGGGTGGGGGCCGCGAATGCAGGGATTTCTCTGGAAGCCCGAAGTGCGCTTTCCCGGCTCGGCCGCGCGCGGGCGCCAGTTGATGGCGGGAAACTTTCGCATCGGGGGCGCGCTGATCGAAGCGCCGGACACCTGCCCTTGGGACATTGCCGCGCCGAACGATGATTTCGAGGCCGCGCTGCACGGTTTCAGTTGGCTCGATGACCTCGCCGCGGTGCCCGACAACGAGGGGCGTGCCACGGCGCAGCTCTGGCTGTCGCAGTGGATCGACCGCTACGGCAAGGGGGCCGGACCGGGGTGGAGCGCTGATCTGACCGGGCGTCGGCAGATCCGATGGATCACCCATGCCCTGTTCCTGATGAACAGCCAAACCCCGGCCGAGATGCGGCGCTTCCACCTCGCCCTGTCGCGGCAGACGAATTTTCTTGGCAAGCGCTGGAAACGCGCCTCGGCCGGTCTGCCGCGCTTCGAGGCGCTGACGGGCCTGATCTATTCCGCCTGTACGCTGATCGGGATGGAGACCGCCCTTGATCCGGCGCTGAACGGGCTGGCGCGGGAGTGCGCCACCCAGATCGATGCGCAGGGCGGCATCGTCACCCGCAACCCGGAAGAGCTGTTGGAGGTCTTCGTCCTGCTCACATGGATTGCGCAGATCCTGCAGGAGACCGGCAAACGCGCCGACCCGGCGGTGGACACGGCGATCATGCGGATCGCGCCGACGCTTCGCGCGATGCGCCACGCCGACGGCAGCCTCGTGCGCGCTCACGGCGGCGGGCGCGGCGCGCCGGGGCGGCTGATCGGGGCGCTGGTGCAATCGGGAGTGCGGCCCTCGCGGATCAAGGGCTTGGCGATGGGATACGCGCGCATGGCCTCGGGCCGCGTGACCGTGATCACCGATGCCGCGCCGCCGATGATGGGGCCGGGCTCGACCAACGCCCATGCGGGAACTTTGTCCTTCGAGATGGCCTCGGCCAACCACCCGCTGATCGTCAACGCGGGCTCTGGCGCGGCTTTCGGCGCATCGTGGCGCCGGGCGGGCCGGGCCACGGTCAGCCATTCGACGGTATCGCTCGAGGGGTATTCCTCGTCCCGTTTCGCCCACAAGGCCTCGGATGTGCCGGTAGAGCGTCAGGGGTTTGCCGAGGGTCCGAGCGATGTGTCGATCCAAGTCTCGGAAGTGACCGGCGGCGAGGGCATCGTCCTGTCCCACGACGGCTGGCGCCGGACCCACGGGCTGGTGCACCTGCGCTCCCTGACGCTGGAGGATCATGGCAACCTCTTGCGCGGCGAGGATGGCTTGGCCGCGCTTGACGGTGACGACCGCAGCCGTTTCACGCGGGTGAACCGGAACCTCCCCTCGGACGTCGGCCTGCGGTTTGCAGCGCGCTTTCATCTGCACCCCGATGTGGCGGTCGAACTCGACATGGGCGGGGCGGCCATCTCGCTGACCCTTCCCACGGACGAGGTCTGGGTGTTCCGCCATGGCGGAGAGGCCGAGATGTCGATCATGCCGTCGATCTACTTCGATAATACCCGCCTGAAACCCCGCGCGACAAAACAGATCGTTTTAACGTCCCGCGTGAGGGGCTATGGAGCCGCTGTCAGCTGGTCCATCGCGCGCCCCTCCGCGTTGTTGCCGGCCCCCGACCTGTCCTTGTGAACCTCGCGGGGACGCCATCTAAAAGGATCGCCCATGACCAACCCCGCCCCCCTCAACCGCGCCCTGCTCTCCGTCTCCGACAAGACCGGCCTGATCGATTTCGCCAAGGCGCTTGCCGCGCGCGGGGTTGAGCTGCTGTCAACCGGCGGCACGGCGAAAGCGTTGCGCGAGGCCGGCCTCGAGGTGCGCGACGTCTCCGAGGTGACGGGGTTCCCCGAGATGATGGACGGCCGGGTCAAGACGCTGCATCCGATGATCCACGGTGGCCTTCTGGCGCTGCGTGACAATCAGGATCACGTGGCGGCGATGGAAGAGCACGGCATCGGGGCGATCGACCTGCTGGTGGTGAACCTCTACCCCTTCGAGGCGACGGTGGCCGCGGGTGCGGATTACGACACCTGCATTGAGAACATCGATATCGGCGGGCCTGCGATGATCCGCGCGGCGGCGAAGAACCATGGCGCGGTGAGCGTGCTGACCGATCCGGCGCAATACGCCGGGCTGCTGGAAGAACTGGAAGCGCAGGACGGCACCTCTTTCGCGTTCCGCCAGCGCATGGCGCAGGCCGCATACGCCCGGACCGCCGCCTATGACGCCGCCGTCTCCAGCTGGATGGCGGGTGCGGCCGAGATCGAAACGCCGCCCCACCGCGCCTTCGCCGGAAGCCTCGCGCAGGAGATGCGCTACGGCGAGAACCCGCATCAGAAGGCGGCCTTCTACCTTGATGGCTCGTCTCGCCCCGGCGTGGCGACCGCCGAGCAGCATCAGGGCAAGGCGCTGAGCTACAACAACATCAACGACACCGACGCGGCCTTCGAACTGGTCTCGGAATTCGCACCTTCGGACGGCCCTGCCGTGGCGATCATCAAGCACGCCAACCCGTCGGGCGTAGCGCGCGGCGAGAGCCTCGTGGCGGCCTACAAGGCGGCCTTCGATTGTGACCGGACCTCGGCGTTCGGCGGCATCGTGGCGCTGAACCAGACCCTCGACGCGGCGACGGCGGAAGAGATCGTGCAGATCTTCACCGAGGTCGTCATCGCACCCGACGCGGATGAGGACGCCAAGGCGATCTTCGCCGCGAAGAAGAACCTGCGCCTGCTGACCACCGGCGGCCTGCCCGATCCGCGCGCGCCGATGGTGGCCTACAAGCAGGTGGCCGGCGGGTTGCTGGTGCAGGACAAGGACACCGGTTTCGTGCCCTCGGACGCCTTGAAGGTGGTGACCAAGCGGCAACCGGCGGAGCAGGAGATGACAGACCTCCGCTTTGCCTGGACGGTCGCGAAACACACCAAGTCGAACGCGATCATCTATGCCAAGGGCGGCGCGACCGTGGGCATCGGCGCGGGCCAGATGAGCCGCGTGGACAGCTCCACCATCGCGGCGCTGAAGGCCGCGCGGATGGGCGAGGAATGCGGGCTGGCCGAGACGCCGGCCAAGGGCTCGGTCGTGGCGTCCGACGCCTTCTTCCCCTTCGCCGACGGCCTTCTGGCGGCGGCCGAGGCGGGCGCCACGGCGGTGATCCAGCCCGGAGGCTCGATGCGCGATGACGAGGTGATCGCGGCCGCTGATGAGGCGGGGCTGGCGATGGTCTTCACCGGCATGCGCCACTTCCGTCACTGACCAACCGACAGGCCTTGGGGCGGCAACGCCCCGGGGCAGCCACCCCCGGCCCTGCCCACGACCCATGCAAGGAAGACAAGATGCGGCTCGTCTATCTCAGCGCCCTGTTCTGGTTCTTGATCGATCAAGGGTCGAAATACGGTGTGCTCTACGGCCTCAACCTCATCGAGCGCATCCACCTCGAGGTTTTTCCGCCGTTCCTTGTCTTCCATCTCGGTTGGAACACCGGCATCAACTTCGGCATCCTCGCGGGCGGGCCCGAGGTGACGCGCTACGGGCTCATCGTGCTGGCGCTGCTGATCTGCGGCTGGCTGTTCTACTGGGCGAAGACCGGGCTGACGCGGCCTGTCGCGCTGCTCAGCGCCGGCGCGGTGATCGGCGGCGCGCTCGGCAATGCGCTGGATCGGGTGATCCATGGCGCGGTGATCGACTTCCTCAACATGTCCTGCTGCGGCATTCAGAACCCCTATACGTTCAACATCGCCGATATCGGCGTAGTCGTCGGCGCCCTTGGCCTCTTGCTGTTCTCGGAATCGGGAAAGACGGCGGCGTGATGCCGTCCGAGAGATAACCCCGTGACGGGCGTTTGAAGATGCGCTAGACCAAGCGCCAAGGAGACTTCGATGGCTATGCGCGCAACACTTCTGGTTTTGATGACTGCCACCCTCGGGCTGACCGCCTGTTCGAATGGCACGCCGACGTTGATGAACCTGCGTAACACCGAGTCCGGGCCGGACGAGTTCGCAATCGTTCCCACGTCCGAGCTGGAACTGCCTGCCAATCGCAACGTCTTGCCGACGCCCACCTTGGGCGGCACCAACCGCGCCGATCCCACGCCGGAAGCCGATGCGATCGCGGCCCTTGGCGGCAATGTCGCGCGGGCCAACGCGAACGCGGGCGGCTTGGTCAACCATGCTTCGCGCTTTGGCGTCGCGCCCAATATCCGCGGCACGCTCGCGGCAGAGGATCTGGCCTATCGCCAGAACAACAGCGGCCGTCTGCTGGAGCGTCTGTTCCAGAGCAACGTCTATTTCCGCGCCTATCGCCAGCAGTCCCTTGACCGCTACGCCGAGTTGGAGCGTTTGCGCCGTGCCGGCGTCCAGACCCCAAGCGCGCCGCCGCCCGGTTTGTGATCATCAATTCCCTCCCGTGACCCGAGCCCCGCAAGCGGGGTCTTTCAGCATGGGTTCGCGCGTGCCGCGTGCATCGCTCAGCGACAAGCTACGGGAAACCTGCCCGCCTCGGGCCAACACGTCTGCGTCAGGACTGTTGATGCGCTTGGGAAAGCTCATACATTCAACGCAACGTTCAACCGTCTCGGAGACGCCTTCATGATCCGCCCCCATCTGGCTGGCCTCGGCCTTGCCATCGGCCTTACGGCCCTGCCGCTCGCTGCGAACGCCGCCGGTGAAGTCACCGAATTCACCCTCGACAACGGCATGCAGGTCGTGGTGATCGAAGATCACCGCACCGCCGCCGTGACCCATATGGTCTGGTACCGCGCAGGCTCTGCCGATGAGCAGCCGGGCCAGTCGGGCATCGCCCATTTCCTCGAACACCTGATGTTCAAGGCGACGGATGATCTGGAGAGCCGCGAGTTCAGCCGGATCGTGGAAGAGAACGGCGGCTCGGACAATGCGTTCACGTCATGGGACTACACGGCCTACCACCAGCGCGTCGCGGCAGACCGCCTGGGGCTGATGATGGAGATGGAAGCCGACCGGATGCGCGATCTGGTGCTGGCCGAGGATGAGGTCGTCACCGAGCGGCAGGTGATCCTCGAGGAGCGGGCACAGCGCACTGACACGTCGCCCGGCGCCCTGTTCAACGAGCAACTCGCCGCCGCGACTTACCTGAACCATCCCTATGGACGTCCGATCATCGGCTGGCGCCACGAGATGGAGGAATTGAGCCTGCAAGATGCCCGCGACTGGTACGAGCGGCACTACCACCCCAACAACGCGATCCTCGTCGTGGCGGGCGATGCCACTCCGGACGAGGTCCGCGCGCTGGCCGAGGAGCACTACGGCGCCATCCCCGCGAACCCCGATATCGAGGCGCAGGAAACCCGTGAGCGGCCCTCGGAGCCGCCCCATATCGCGCAGCGTCGGGTGATCTACGAGGACGCGCGCGTCGCCAACCCCTATGTCTCGATCAACTACCTCGCGCCCGAACGGAACGCCGGCGCGCAGGAAGAGGCCGCGGCGCTGACACTGCTGGCCGAGATCCTTGCAGGGTCCGGTTTCACCTCGGTCCTGCCGCGCGAGATGCAGCTGGAGGACGAGCGGAGCCTCTTCGTGGGCGCTTATTACGGCGGCACCAGTCTGGACGAGACCACCTTCACCCTGATCAACATGCCCCTGCCCGGAACGTCGTTGGAGCAAGCCGAAGACCATATCCTCGCCGAGGTTGACGAATTTCTCGAAGAGGGCATCGATCCGGCGCAGTTCGAGCGGATCATGTTCCAGATCGAGGCCGCGCGGATCTACGAGGAAGACGACGCGGCGGGTCTTGCGCGGGCCTATGGCGCGGCGCTGGCCTCGGGGCTGACCGTCGCGGATGTGCAGGCCTGGCCGGACGTGCTGGCAGCAACCACCATCGACGACGTCATGGAGATCGCCCGCGAGTTGTTCGCCGAGGAGGCCACCACCATCGGTTACCTGATGCAACCAAGCCCCGATGAGGCGGCCGAGCCTGAGGCAGACGCAGCAGCAGCCGCCGCGTCGCAGCCGACTGCTGAACCGGAAGATGCAGCGGAAGCCGGCGCCGATGGTGCCGACGCCTCCACTCCCGAAACTGCCCCGATGACCGAGGAAGTCTCCCAATGATCGCCCGTTTCCTGACGCCCCTTGTGGCCGCCCTCGCCTTCGCCGTGCCGTCTTATGCCGACATCGTCAATATCCAGCCCGTGACCTCCGACGGGGGCATCGAGGCGTGGCTGGTGGAAGACAATTCGATCCCCTTCGTGGCCATGGACCTGTGGTTCGAGGGCGGAGGCTCGATCGACCGGCCCGACGCGCGCGGGGCCGTCCATCTGATGACCGCCCTTCTGGAAGAGGGCGCGGGCGACATGGACGCGCAGACCTTCGCGGCGGAGCTGGAGGGCCTCGCGGCATCGTTCAGCTTCGACATCTATCGCGACGAGCTGGTGATTTCGGTCCAGATGCTGACCCAGAACCGCGGCGAGGTGCTGGCGCTTCTGCGGGACGTCTTGCTGGAGCCCCGCTTCGACGAAGACGCAGTCGAGCGGGTGCGCGGGCAGGTTCTGTCGGTGCTGGAGGCCGACGCCAACGATCCCGACACCATTGCCGCGGCCGAGTTCAACGCGTTGACCTTCGGCGACCACCCCTACGGCAGCCGCCTTGAAGGGACGCCGGAAAGCGTCGCCGCCCTGACCCGCGACGACCTGATCGCCGCCCACCGCAGCGCGCTGGTGCGTGACCGTGTATCCGTCGGTGTCGCAGGTGACATGTCCGCCGAGGAGCTCGGGCCGATCCTCGATACGCTGCTTGGGGACCTGCCCACTTCGGACGTGGCCTTGCCCGAGCCGTCCGAGGTCTCGGACGTGGGCGGCATCACCGTGGTCGACTTCCCCACGCCGCAGTCATCGGTCTATTTCGGCCATGCGGGCATTGCACGGGACGACCCGGATTTCTTTCCGGCTTTCGTGATGAACCAGGTCCTTGGCGGCGGCGGCTATCGCTCTCGCCTGATGGAGGAAGTACGCGAACAGCGCGGGCTGACCTACGGCATCAGCACGTGGTTGGGGCTGAGCAAGTCCGCCCCGATGATGCAGGGCGGGTTTTCATCCTCCAACGCGCTGGTC
This sequence comes from Gymnodinialimonas ceratoperidinii, assembly GCF_019297855.1. Taxonomy (NCBI): domain Bacteria; kingdom Pseudomonadati; phylum Pseudomonadota; class Alphaproteobacteria; order Rhodobacterales; family Paracoccaceae; genus Gymnodinialimonas; species Gymnodinialimonas ceratoperidinii. The sequence goes on along the minus strand of NZ_CP079194.1, from coordinate 547,820 downwards.
GCCGAAGCCATCGAGGTCGTGCAGGACGAATGGGCAGAAATTGCCGAGAACGGCATCACCGAGGCCGAGCTTGCAGCCGCGCAGCAATATATGACCGGTGCCTATCCGTTGCGGTTCGATGGCAACAGCACGATCGCAGGCATTCTTGCGGCGATGCAGGCCGACGACATGCCGATCGACTACATCGCGTCGCGCAACGACAACGTGCGCGCTGTCACGGTCGAGGATATCCAGCGCGTCGCCGCCGAATTGGTCGACAGCGACGCGCTGCACTTCGTCGTCGTGGGGCAGCCTGAGGGTCTGCCGACCGAGAACTAGGATCGATGCGGCGGGGGTACCCTCGCCGCCCGTTCCCGCCACGTCGCCCTGCGCAGAATCGGTTCCCCGAGGCCGGGCGACATGCTACAGGTTGCGTCATGGCCAACCTGAACCCCAACATATCCACAGATGATGCGCCGATGCGCCCCGTGATCCGTCAATTGGACGAAGCCGCGGTAAACCGTATCGCGGCAGGCGAAGTGGTGGAGCGCCCTGCCTCGGCGGTGAAGGAACTGGTGGAAAACGCCATCGACGCCGGCGCCCGGCGCGTGATGGTGGAGGTGGCCCACGGCGGCAAGACCCTGATCCGCGTCACCGATGACGGCTGCGGGATGGAAGCGGACGATCTGCCGATGGCGCTGTCGCGGCACGCCACGTCCAAGATCGACGGCTCGGACCTGCTGAATATCCATTCCTTCGGCTTTCGTGGGGAGGCTCTGCCCTCGCTCGGCTCCGTCGGGCGGCTCTCGATCACCTCCCGCGCCTCGGACGCGGCGCATATGATCCGGGTGACCGGCGGGACCCACGAAGCGGTCAGGCCGGCGGCGCTGAACACCGGCACCGTAGTGGAGCTGCGCGACCTGTTCTACGCCACACCCGCGCGGCTCAAGTTTCTGCGCACCGACCGCGCCGAGATGCAGGCGATCTCGGACGTGGTGAAGCGGCTGGCCATGGCTGAGCCTTCCATCGGCTTCACCCTGAAGGACGTGACGGAGGGGGAGCGTACGACCTTCCGCGTCGATCCCGAAAGCGGCGACCTCTTCGATGCCCTGCGCGGGCGGCTGACCGCGATCATGGGGCGCGAGTTCACCGACAATGCCCTGCTGATCGACGCCGACCGGGAAGGGTTGAACCTGACAGGCTATGCCGCCCTGCCGACTTATTCGCGCGGCTCGGCGGTGGCGCAATTCCTCTTCGTCAACGGCCGCCCGGTGCGCGACAAGCTGCTGATCGGCGCCCTGCGCGCGGCCTACATGGACGTGCTCTCGCGCGACCGGCACCCGGCCGCCGTCTTGTTCATCGGCTGCCCCTCCGAGCGCGTCGACGTGAACGTGCATCCGGCCAAATCCGAGGTGCGATTCCGCGAACCTGCCGTGGCACGCTCCCTGATCGTGACGGGGCTGCGCCACGCTCTGGCCGAAGCGGGGCACCGGGCGTCCACGACCGTTGCGGATGCCACCATGCAGGCGTTCCAGCCGGCGCATGAAGAGCGCGCGCCGCTTTCCCATGATGCGCCGCGGGTCTACCAGATGGACCGGACGGGACAACAACGGGGCTTCGCGCCGATCCGGCAAATGCATGAGCCCGCACCGCAGTGGGCCGCGCCCTCGGCCCGCGTTGACGAGGCGGTGATCGAGAGCGATGGCCCCCTCGGCGCGGCGCGCGCGCAGGTGCACGAGAACTACATCATCGCGCAGACCCCGCGCGGCATCGTGCTGGTCGACCAGCACGCCGCCCATGAACGGCTCGTTTACGAGAAGCTCAAGAAGCAGATGGCCGAGAATGGCGTCGCCCGGCAGGCGCTGCTGATCCCCGAGATCATCACCCTCGGCCCCGACGCCGACCGGCTGCTGGACCATGCCGAGGAGCTCGCGCGCTTCGGGCTGGTCATTGAACCCTTCGGGCCGGGCACCATCGCAGTGCGCGAGACCCCGGCGATCCTGGGCGAGATCAACGCCGAGGCGATGCTGCGCGACGTGCTGGATGAGTTGGCCGACCTCGGCGACAGCCAGACCTTGCAAGCGCGGGTCGAGGCGGTGCTGAGCCGCGTCGCCTGCCACGGCTCGATCCGATCGGGGCGGCAGATGCGCGCCGACGAGATGAACGCGCTCCTGCGCGAGATGGAGGCGACGCCGCTCTCGGGGCAGTGTAACCACGGGCGGCCCACCTACGTGGAGCTGAAGCTGGCCGACATCGAGCGGCTCTTCGGGCGCACGTGATTACCGTTGGAGAGATCCAAGTGGATCTGAGCGATCCGTCGACGCTGGCCGCTCTGGGCGGCGCGGCGCTGCTGGTCGTGCTGCTGATCCTGATTCTCTCGGCCCTGCGCGCCGCGAAACGCTCGGCCCGCGCGGTGGAGCCGCTGGCGCACCACATGGCGGCGCTCGGTCAAACGGTGCAGGCTCTTGGCCAAGGGCAGGAACGACTGGCCGGCGGGCTGGCCTCTGTCTCCGAACATCAGGCACGGGCTCAGGCTTCCATGCAGGAGGCGATGGAGCGGCGGCTGGAGGAGGTGCAGAAGGGCATGTCCGAGACGCTGCACGGCACCTCCACCCGCACCGCGCGGAGTCTTGGGGAATTGCAGCAGAAGCTGGAACAGATCGACCGCGCGCAGGCGAAGATCGAAAAGCTTTCGGGCGACGTTCTGGGGCTGCAGGATATCCTCTCGAACAAGCAGCGCCGGGGGATGTTCGGGGAAATACAGCTTAACGATATCGTCTCGGGCGCCCTGCCGCCCGATGCCTATGCGCTGCAATCGACCCTGTCGAACGGCAAGCGGGCCGATGTGCTGATCCGCCTGCCGAACCCGCCGGGACCGATCGTGATCGATTCCAAGTTCCCGCTGGAGGCCTACGAGGCACTGATGCGCGCGCGCGAGCCGGAAGCCCAGGCGCAGGCCCTCAAGGCTTTCGGGGCGGCAGTGCGGGTACACATCAAGGCAATTTCCGAGAAATACATCATCGAAGGGGAGACCGCCGACGGCGCGCTGATGTTCCTGCCCTCGGAAGCAGTCTACGCGGAGCTGCACGCGCGCCTTCCGGAAGTCGTGCGCGCAGGCTTCGACGCGCGGGTCTGGATCGTCTCGCCCACCACCTGCATGGCGACGCTCAACACCATGCGCGCGGTGATGAAGGATGCGCGGATGCGCGAGCAGGCGGGCGAGATCCGCAAGGCGCTGCGGCAATTGCACCGGGATGTGGAGATCGTCGGCGAGCGGGCTGGCAAGCTGGAGGATCACCTGCGCATGGCCGGCGCCGACGTGGCGGGGATCCTCACCGCCTCTGCCCGGGCGGGCAAGCGGGCCGAGCGGCTCGATGCGTTCGACTTCGAGGAACTCTCCCCCGGCGCCGAGGTCGTGCCCCTGCCGCGCGGCTAGCCGACGGTGCCAAAGGTGGCGTGGAGGATGGCTTCCAGCTCCTTCGCGTCCTCTTCAGTGAAGGCGTCAGGCTGATTGCTGTCGATATCCAGAACCGCGATGACCTCTCCAGCCGCGTTGCGCACCGGCAGGACGATCTCAGACCGGGTGGAGGAGGCGCAAGCGATGTGGCCGGGGAAGGCATCGACGTCGGCAACGAGCTGCGTCTCGCCGGTACGCGCGGCGGCGCCGCAGACGCCTCTCGAGAAGGGGATCTGCAGGCAACCGTGGCCGCCCTGGTAGGGGCCGATCTTCAAAAGCTCCGGCTCGGTGACCCGGTAGAAGCCGGTCCAGTCGAAGCGGTCGTCGGCATGGTGCAGCTCGCAGGCGAGGGTTGCCATGAGGGCCACGGTGTCGGTTTCGCCTTCGGTCAGCGAGGCGATGGTTCTGGAGAGCGTTGCGTAGTCGGCCATCGTGGGATTTCGTATTTAAGAAAAGGTGAAGGGTTAGTCGCGCTCGATGGCGATGGCAGTGCCCTCACCGCCGCCGATGCAGATGGCTGCAACGCCGCGCTTGAGGTCGCGGGCCTCCAAGGCATGGAGAAGCGTGACGATGATCCGCGCGCCCGAGGCGCCGATCGGATGGCCAAGCGCGCAGGCGCCGCCGTTCACGTTCAGCTTCTCGCGGGGGATGTTCATCTCGTGCATGAAGGCCATGGGGACGACCGCGAAGGCTTCGTTCACTTCCCAGAGATCGACGTCATCGACGCTCCAGCCGAGCCGGTCCAGCAGTTTCTTGGCAGCCGGAACGGGGGCGGTGGGGAAAAGCGCAGGCGCATGGGCGTGGGAGGCATGGCCGAGGATGCGCGCGCGGACCGGCAGGCCCTGCGCCTCGGCCGCGGACGCGCGCGCGAGGGTGAGCGCGGCGGCGCCGTCGGAGATGGAGGAGGAATTGGCCGCCGTGACCGTGCCGTCCTTGCGGAAAGCGGGCTTGAGCTGCGGGATCTTGTCGGGGCGCGCGTTGCCCGGTTGCTCGTCGGTGGTGATCTCGGCGCTGCCCTTGCGGGTCTTGACCGTGACCGGCGTCACCTCGTCATCGAAGGCACCGGAGTTGATCGCCGCGAGGGCGTTTTCCAGCGAGCCGAGGGCGTAAGCGTCCTGCGCATCGCGGGTGAACTGAAATGCCTCGGCACAATCCTCGGCGAAGGTGCCCATGAGGCGGCCCTTGTCGTAGGCGTCCTCCAATCCGTCGAGGAACATGTGATCGACCGTCTGTTGGTGCCCGATCCGGGCGCCGCTGCGCATCGCGGGCAGCAGGTAGGGCGCGTTGGTCATCGATTCCATGCCGCCGGCCACGATCACATCGGCCTGTCCGAGCGCCAGCGAATCGTAGGCCATCATCGCGGCCTTCATGCCGGAGCCGCACATCTTGTTCAGGGTCGTCGCCGGGACACTTTCGCCGAGACCTGCGTGGAACCCGGCCTGACGCGCCGGAGCCTGCCCCTGTCCGGCGGGCAGGACGCAGCCCATCAGAAGCTCATCGACGACCGCGTCTCCGATTGCGGCCTTGATCGCCGCGCCGCCGAGTTCGGAGGCCGAGACCGGCGACAGGGCGCCCTGAAAGCCGCCCATGGGGGTGCGCGCGGCACCGGTAATGACGATTTGTTCCATCGATCCTCCAATTGGCGGCGTTGCAAAAACGAAATGGTAAGACTTGTTGCCTAAGGTCCTAGCAAATGCAGACCATGAGGAACATGCGATGAATTTGACCTACACCCAACACGACACCGTCGGTGTCGTTCACATCGCGGATTCCCGCCTCGACGCAAGCATAGCGATCCAGTTCAAGGAAGCGTTCCGGAACCTGACGGCTGGCGGCGGTGACGTGATTTTCGACTTGAGCGAGGTCGAGTTCCTCGATTCGAGCGGACTTGGGTCGATCGTGGCGGTCTACAAGGCGCTCGGGCGCGGGCGGCACATGGCGTTGGCCGGGCTGCAACCGCCGGTCGAGAAGGTCATGACGTTGACGCGGATGAATGCCGTCTTCTCCATATTTCCGACCGTCGACGCGGCCCTTGCAGCGGCAGGACCGACCGCAGCAGAGTGAGGGACGTGCCGGACCAGCAGGTGACATGGCAATTGGGCGAGCCCCGCGAAAGGGCGCTCGCCCCGCGGTCGGAGGGCCCCTTGATGTCACAAGACAAAGCGCCTGACGTGGCCCTGCGGTTCCTGTCGGGCTCCATCCCCGTGCGCCATGCCTTGGAGAAGACGCGCGCGGCCGTGCGCGCGGCGAAGATTGATGGGGCGACCTGCGATACCTCCCAGATCATATTGGGGGAGGTACTGAACAACGTGGTCGAACATGCTTACGGCTTCGAGCCGGGGCACCCGATCGCCGTCTCGATCTGGCTGCGCGAAGACGGCCTGTGGTGCGAGGTCATGGATCACGGCGCACGGATGCCGGACAGCATGATGCGTCTCGGCGCTGGCAAGGTGCATTTTGATCCGACGAATCGAGAGGCGCTTCCCGAGGGCGGATTCGGATGGGCCATGGTGTGTGAACTGACCGAGAAACTGCGCTATCGCCGTGTCGACAGCACCAACCAGTTGGCCTTCCTGATACCGTATCCGTGACGTTCCGGGTCGGCGCTTTTCACTAATCGTGAAGGCTTCTGCGCTCGGGAGAGCGCCGCGTGGGACAGCTTCTCAAGCATATAGCCGACGCCCACTGGGCAGGGTCGCAATTCCGGATCGGCTACATCTAACCGCATGGCTGCGCCGACAACGACAATTTGTCTAAAGTGTTAGGATCATTCGGAGATGCGTCACACAAGCGCCCCAATCTGACCTAAAGCGCGCCGCGATGGGGGGGCATACCTCCTCTCGTAGCTGCAGAGGCTTCCCTCGGCGTCGCGTATCAAAGCCCCCACCCAGAGCGCGGCGTCGAGGAACTCTGCAGCCACAAACCTCCTCCCTTCGCACTTCCCCTTGCCCCTCGCGCAGAGCTGATTAGGGTCTGGCGTCGACACAACACGAGGGGCACGATGCGAGATTTTCACCAACCCGGACGGTCCGCCGTCTTCGCCGACAACGGCATGTGCGCCACGTCGCATCCTCTTGCGGCGCAGGTCGCGATCTCGCTTCTGCAACAGGGTGGCAACGCGGTAGACGCCGCGATTGGCGCCGCGATCCTTCTTGGGCTGTGCGAGCCGCAAAGCACCGGGATCGGGGGCGATATGTTCGCGCTCGTGGCGCAACCGGATGGTGAGATCATCGGCCTCAACGGTTCGGGCCGGGCGCCCGCGGGGTTGAGCGCCGATGCCCTCCGCGCGCAGCACGACACCATGCCGCTTTACGACATCAGCGCGGTGACGGTGCCGGGTGCTGTTGACGGGTTCTGCCGCCTGCACGAGGATCACGGCAAACTGCCCCTCGCCGACGTTCTGGCGCCGTCGATCCATTATGCCGACGCTGGCATCCCGATCGCGCCGCGCGTGGCGCTGGACTACGCGACATCTGCGGATGTGCTGCAAGGCGCGGGCCGGCGGCATTACCTGCAGGACGACAAACCGCTCCCGGTCGGCGCCCGGTTCAAGGCGCCGGGACAGGCCGAGGTCTTGCGCCGGATCGCCGCCGAAGGGCGGGCGGGCTTCTACGAAGGCGAGGTGCTGGAAGACATGCTCACCAGTCTGCAGGCGCTCGGCGGCACCCATACGGCAGAGGATTTTGCCAAGACCGCCTGCAACTATGTCACCCCGCTGCGCTCAACCTACCGCGACGCGGAGCTGATCGAACTGCCGCCCAACGGCCAGGGCGCAACGGCGATGCTGATCCTCAACATGCTCGAGACGCTGACGCCGCAGGAGAACCCCTTCGGCACGCAGCGGGCGCATCTGGAGGCCGAGGCCACGAAGCTCGGGTATGATGCGCGCGACCGGTTCCTTGCCGACCCCGATCACGTCTCGAAGCTCGACCATTTTCTGTCGAAGGATACGGCGGCGCGGCTGGCGGGATTGATCGACCCGGACACTGCCATGCCGGATCCCCGCGCGGCCTCCGACAACGTGCACAAGGACACGGTCTATATCACCGTGGTCGACAGTGAGCGCCGTGCGGTGAGCCTGATCTACTCGGTGTTCCATTCCTTCGGATCGGGTTTCGCGTCAGACAAGTTCGGCATCCTTTTCCAGAACCGCGGAGGCGGCTTCACGCTGGAGAAGGGACATCCGAACGAAGCCGGGCCCGGCAAGCGGCCGCTTCACACGATCATCCCCGGCGTACTGAAGCTTGGCGATGGTTCGACCATGCCGTTTGGCGTCATGGGGGGCGCGTGGCAATCGACGGGTCATGCGCGCTTTGTGTCGAACGTGGTGGACTACGGTATGGACCCGCAAGCGGCGATCGATGCGCCGCGCGCTTTCGCGGAGGGCGGCGAAGTCCGGGTCGAGCGTGGCTACAGCGAGGAAATGCGGAACGGGATGGCACAGAAGGGCCACAAGCTGATCACGCCGTTACAGCCGATTGGCGGGGCGCAGGCGATCCGCATTCATCCCGACGGCGTGCTGGAAGGCGGCTCGGACCCGCGCAAGGATGGTATCGCGCTCGGGTATTGAACCCGGCGCGACCTCCTTTAGCGCAGCGGTCCGAAGAGCTGGTTCAACACGTTGTTGACGGCATCGCCGATGTTGCGCGGCCCCTGACCGCCGCCGAGCGGCACTCGAGTTCCTTGCGGCGTGACCGGCCCGCGGATGACACCATCGGCGTCGGTTCGCAGGACATCTCCGGTATTCGGGTTCACCGGGAAGGCGCGCCCTTCGGCATCCACAAAAGCGCCCGCGTTGCCTTGGCCCGCTTCCGCAACGGGGTCGATCATCGGCAAGGGACGGACCGGGAGATCCGCGTGGATCTGCTCCATCGCCTGCCGCCAGATCTCGGAGGGCAGGCCACCGCCGGTCACGCCGGAAAGCGGCCGGTTGTCATCGTAGCCCATCCAGACACCTGCGACGTAATCGGCGGTGAAACCCACGAACCACGCATCGCGCGCGCTGTTGGTGGTGCCGGTCTTGCCCGCAGCGGGGCGATCCGGCAGCGCGGCACGGCGGCCCGATCCTTCGGCGACCACGCGGCTCATCATGTAGGTGAGTTGCCGGGCGGAATCCTCTGAAATCACGCGCTCACGGATACCGGTCTGCTGCTCGAACATCGGCTCGGCTTCTTCCATCAGGCGCAGTTCGGTCATGCCGTAGGGGCGCACGGCGGAGCCACCGTTCAGAATGCCCGCGTAGGCGCCTGTCATCTCGATCAAGGTGGATTCCGACGCGCCCAAGGCCAGCGCCGGCCCCGCGGCGAGGTCACTCTCGATGCCGAAATCACCGGCCACCTGTCGGACGAGGTCGCGGCCGACTTCTTCGGAGAGTCGCACGGCGGCGGTGTTGAGGGAGCTCTGCAGCGCCTCGGTCAGCGTTACCATTCCGTAGAACTGGCGCGTGTAGTTCTCGGGACAATATTGCCCTGACCCCGGCACATCCATGCAGAGCTCGGCGTCGAGAATCATGTCGTCGAAGCGCCATCCGAGGTCCAGCGCGGTGGCATAGACGAAGGGTTTGAAGGCGCTGCCGGGCTGGCGGACGGCTTGCACCGCTCGGTTGAAGGTGCCGCCGCCAGACAGATCGCGGCCGCCCACCATGGCGCGCACGGCACCGTCGGCGCTCATCACGACGATGGCGGCTTCGGCCTCAGATCCTTCGCGGACCTGCTCGGCAAAGACGTTCTGGATCGAGGCTTCCGCCGCCGCCTGGATGTCCGGGTCGAAGGTGGTGCGGATGATGACATCCTCGGTGGTGTCGCCGGTCAGGAAGTCGGGACCGACAGACATGATCCAGTCGGCGAAATAGCCGCCGGTGTCCTGGCTTGCCGCTTGCGAGAGGGTGGCGGGGTTGGCGCGGGCGCGGTCGGCCTCCTCCGCGCTCAGATAGTCCTGCTCCTCCATCAGGTTCAGCACCACGTTGGCCCGTTCCTGTGCCCGTTGCAGATCGCGGGTCGGCGCGTAGTAGGACGGAGCCGAGAGGAGGCCCGCGAGCATCGCGGATTGCTGCGGGTTTACGTCGGCGGAGGGAACGCCGAAATACCGCTGCGACGCGGCTTCAAAACCGCGGGAGCCGGCGCCGAGATAGGCGCGGTTGAGGTAGACCGACAGGATTTCGGCCTTGGAATAGCGCAGCTCCATCGCGAAGCTGAACGGCACTTCCTGAATTTTCCGCCACAGGGTCGTACGGCGGCAATCGGCCTCGTAATCGGCCTCGCTGTCATATTCATTGGGGTCATAGCCGCGCCCGAGGCACAGCAGCTTTGCCACCTGCTGCGTGATGGTGGAGCCGCCATGCCCGGAAAACGGCCCGCGCCCCTCGGAAAGGTTGATCCGGATGGCAGAGGCGATGCCGCGGGGAGACACGCCGAGATGCCGCCAGAAGCGGCGGTCTTCCGTAGCAACGACCGCGTTCACCAGATGGGGCGAGGCGGTGTCGGGTGTGATTGCGCCGCCGAACTGCTCTCCGCGCCAGGCAAAGACCTCTCCGTGTCGGTCCAGCATCGTGACCGAGCCGCGCGCCCGGGCGTCAAGAAGTTGGGTCACATCGGGCAGTTGCACGTAGTAGTAGCCCGTCGCGAGCGCGACGATCAGCGCGACAACGGCCGCGCTGCGCCAGATCAAGCTCCAGATCAGATGCGTGATGAACCGGAAGACGCGGCCGACAAACCCCAGAAAACCCTTGCGCTGCGGCGCCTTCCGACGCGTGGCCCGCGCCTTGCGCGGCTTGCGTCCGCCCGTGCCACCGCCGTTACCACCACGGGTCGCACCGGTGCGTTTGGGTGTCGTGGAGGTCCGCCGGTCGGCCACCAGCCGCCGTTTGCCATTGCCGGAAGGGCTCATCTCGTTCTTGCCTCGTCTTGGGGGCCCGATTGCGCTTTTGCCGGGGCCTACCTCATTTAACGGCCACATTATCCATATTCATGGGGAAAGCGAAGAGGTGGCGGAACCTTGCTTGTCTCTACGTTGCCCAAAATTAGGGCGTTTCCGCCAAATTGCGCAAGAATTTTGCAAAACAGCCGTTAACGCCTCCTTAAAGCCCCCCGATTCATTGCCCCCGATGGGTCATACGCCCTGTCTTACCCTCCATAGCGCCCCGCTTCCGGGGTCGTGAGGGACAGTCAAAACCGCAAAGGGGTGACAGACAGTGAAACTCATCATTGCAGCAATCAAACCGTTCAAGCTGGAGGAGGTCCGCGAGGCGCTGACCGCCATTGGCGTGGGCGGAATGATGGTGACCGAGATCAAGGGCTTCGGTTCGCAGTCCGGTCATACGGAAATCTATCGCGGCGCCGAATACGCCGTGAACTTCGTGCCGAAGGTAAAGCTCGAAATCGTCGTGGCCGCGTCCATGGCCGAGCAGGTCGTCGAGACGATCCGCTCTGCCGCGAAGACCGACAAGATCGGCGACGGCAAGATCTTCGTTCTCGACGTGGACAGCGCCCTGCGGGTGCGCACCGGCGAAACCAACGACGACGCTCTGTAAGCGGCGATGGGTAAGGGAAACAATCCGATGAATACCAAGTATCTACTTCCGGCCATGGCAGCCGCGGCGATTGCGCTGCCGTCCATGGCTGCGGCCCAGGACGAGGCCGCGCTGCACACCTCCTACATCTTCACCACGCTGCTGTTCCTGATCGGCGGCTTCCTTGTGTTCTGGATGGCCGCAGGCTTCGCGATGCTCGAGGCGGGTCTCGTGCGTTCCAAGAACGTCGCGATGCAGCTGACCAAGAACATCGCGCTCTTCTCCATCGCGGCGATCATGTACTGGCTGGTCGGCTTCGGCATCATGTACCCGGCCGACTGGCTGATCGAAGGCTGGCTCGGCCCGTTCTTCGCCATCACCTCGCTGGAGCCGGTGGGCCTCGCCGATACGGAAACGGCGCTTGATTACGCCTCTGTCGGGTCGGACTTCTTCTTCCAGCTGATGTTCTGCGCCACCACGGCCTCGATCGTTTCGGGCACCTTGGCCGAGCGGATCAAGCTCTGGCCCTTCCTGATCTTCGTGGTCGTGCTGACCGGCCTGATCTACCCGATCGAGGCGTCCTGGCAGTGGGGCGGCGGCTGGTTGTCCGAGGCGGGCTTCTCCGACTTCGCAGGCTCCACCCTCGTGCACGCCGCAGGTGGCTTCGCGGCGCTGGCCGGTGCCATCATCCTCGGCCCGCGTCTGGGCAAATACAAGGATGGCCGCGTCAACCCGATCCCCGGCTCCAACCTGGCGCTGGCAACCTTGGGTACGTTCATCCTGTGGCTCGGCTGGTTCGGCTTCAACGGCGCATCGCAGTTGGCGATGGGAACCATTGGCGACGTGGCTGACATCTCGCGGATCTTCGCCAACACCAACATGGCCGCTGCGGCCGGCGCGGTTGCTGCCCTGATCCTCACGCAGGTGATGTACGGCAAGGTCGACCTTACCATGGTGCTGAACGGCGCATTGGCGGGCCTCGTGTCGATCACCGCCGAACCGCTTGCGCCGTCGCTCTTCGGGTCGCTCCTGACCGGTGCCGTGGGTGGCCTGATCGTGGTCTTCACCGTGCCGCTTCTCGACAAGCTGAAGATCGACGACGTCGTCGGTGCGATCCCGGTGCACCTCTTCGCCGGCATCTGGGGCACGCTCGCCGTCGCCTTCTACACCGGCAACTGGGGCGCGCAGATCCTCGGCATTGCAGCCATCGGCATCTTCGTCTTCGTGGTCTCCCTGATCGTCTGGCTGGCGCTGAAAGGCACGGTCGGCATTCGGGTCGGCGAAGAGGAAGAGATCAACGGCCTCGACGTCGCCGAGCTCGGCATGGAAGCCTACCCGGAATTCTCCAAAGGCTGAGATCACCGACACCAAAGCGAAAGGGCCGCCCCATCGGGCGGCCCTTTTTCTGTCCGGGGTCGCGTGCCGCCCTAACCGGCAGCTTCGATGAAACAGGCCGTGCGCTCGGCCATTTCGCCGGGGGTGACGTCGCGGTTGAAGAACTCGGCGAAGCCCACCTCGGGCAGCATCAGATAGGTAAAGGCCGTGTGGTCGACGAGGTAATAGGGGTCGGTGCCATCGTCGTGGACTTGGTAATACACCCGGTAGGCGCTCGCCGCCGCCTGGGTCTGGTCGGTCGTCCCGGTCAGTCCCAGCATCCGGGGGTGCACGTTGTCGGTGAAGGCGGCCATGACCTCGGGCGTGTCGCGGTTGGGGTCGACGGTCACAAAGGTCGGTTGCACGCTGAAGCCGCGCTCTTCCAGCATGTCGACGGCCTCGGCGTTGCGCACGCTGTCCAAGGGGCAGACGTCGGGGCAGGAGGTATAGCCGAAATACATCAGCGTGGGCTCGGTGATCACATCGGCATCCGTCACCGTCTCTCCGGTTTCCGAGACCAGCTCGAACGGGCCGCCGATCGAACCGCCGCCACCGGCCACGATGCCCTGCCGGCACTGCGCGAACTGGTCGGCGTCCCCAGACTTGGCGAGATAAATCGCAACGCCGGTTCCTGCCATCAGCACGCCGATCAGCGCCACCGAGGCGAGGGCATATGTCCGTGTCATAGTAGTAGCCTCACATTCAGAATTTCATCGCGTTGATTACCTAGCCGGACGTGCCTAACAATTCACAAGCACGTAGATGTGACAGGATGCCCTGCCCGATGGCGATCAGTGAGCCCGTATTAGACCCCGCCCTGCGGTTGGTCCAGCAAGACAGCCGCGTGGATTGGGTCCGGCTGAGGACGCTCCTGGTTCTGCGCTGGTTGGCCATTCTGGGTCAGACCATCGCGGTGGTGACGGCCACGTTCTACCTCGGCTTGCGGTTCGAGCTTGGGCTGTGTTTCTTGGCTATCGGGGCGAGCGTCGTCTCGAACCTGATCGCGATGTACATCTTTCCCGAGAACCAGCGCCTCAGCGACCGGGACGCGATGCTGACGCTTCTCTTCGATCTGGCGCAGCTCTCGTTCCTGCTGTTTCTGACCGGCGGTCTGAACAATCCCTTTTCGCTGCTGATCCTCGCGCCGGTGACGATCTCCGCCACCGCGCTCACCATGCGCTCGACCGTGATCCTCGGGCTTCTGGCGATCTTGCTGATCACCTGTCTCGCCATCTGGCACCTGCCGCTGGTGACGCTTGGCGGTGAGGTTCTGGCCCTGCCCGGCCTGTTCACCTTCGGCTTCTGGGTCTCGCTGGTGATCGGGATTCTATTCCTGTCGGCCTATGCGCGCCGCGTTGCTTCGGAAACGCACCGGATGAGCCAGGCGCTGTTGGCCACCCAGATGGCGCTCGCGCGTGAGCAGAAGCTGACCGACCTCGGCGGCGTGGTCGCGGCGGCGGCCCATGAGTTGGGCACGCCACTGGCGACGATCAAGTTGACCGCGACCGAGTTGATGGACGACCTCTCGGATCAACCGATGCTGGCCGATGATGTGGCGTTGATCCGCGATCAGGCAGACAGGTGCCGTGATATCCTGCGCTCCATGGGACGGGCGGGGAAGGACGACATCCACATGCGCCGCGCGCCGCTGGAGGCAGTGCTGCGCGAAGCGGCCGAGCCCCACGCCGACCGAGGCGTGGCGTTGCATTTCGACGTTCACCCGGACGAGGACCTCGCGGACGAGGAAGAGCAGCAACCCCAGATCTGGCGCAAGTCCGAGATCATCCACGGCATTCGGAACCTGGTTCAGAACGCCGTCGATTTCGCGGATGAAAAGGTCTGGATCGAAGCGGTGTGGAGCGCCGGGACGGTGAGCGTCACGATCACCGATGACGGCCCCGGCTTCCCGCCGGACATGCTCGGGCGGCTTGGAGACCCGTTCCTGCGCCGACGCAACCGCGCCCATGCGGATCTGCGCCCCGGATACCAGGGCATGGGCCTTGGCCTGTTCATCGCGAAAACCTTGCTGGAGCGGTCGGGCGCGAAGATCCATTTCATCAACGTAGCAGACCCTTTCCTTACCGCCGATGACACCCGCGGACAGTCGGGCGCGCAGGTTCAGGTCATCTGGCCGAAAGCCGTGATCTCCCCTGAGGACGCGCAATCCCGTGGGGCATTAGGCCCGAACACGCCGATAATTGACTGAAAACGCCGGGCATTGTTTCGCAACTGGCGACAGTGCGCGGCTGACAGCCCTACGCGATTAACCAGCCATTAACCGTTTTGCCCCAAGATCAGCGATGGGACAGAGACGGGGTACGTGGGTTGGACAACGCGGCAACGCTGATTTTCATAGGGATCACCCTTGCTACGGCAGCAATGGGCGTGGTCCTGACAACCCGGCTATTGGCCGGCCGGCTCATCGCCCGATCAGGCGGCGCGCCCCCTCGCGGGTCGGGCAATAGCGACGTCCTTCGACGCTACCGGTTCCGCGAAGGCTACCTTCTGTCCGATGTGGACCGGGACGACGCCTTCCTCGATCACGACATAGACCGGACCATGGCCTTCAAACGGCTGGTGTCATCGCTTGTTCCGATCAGCCCCGACCTCAAACCTCACCTCACCGCCCTGCAGGACCGGGGCGATGCCTTCGTGATAGAGGGGCGGATCGGGTCGGATCCGGTGCTGATCGGCGGACGGCTGGAAGAGGACGACGTGCTCAGCCTCTCGGTCGGCCCCGCTGACAAGCGCGAGGGGCGGCAGACGGTGGAGGCGGCGACGTTGAGCGCTTTGCAGGCCGAGCTGTCGGACCTCCGCGCGGCACTGGATACCGGGGTCGTGCCGATGTGGCGAGAGGACCGGGACGCACGGGTGATCTGGGCCAATGCCTCCTATTTCGACCTGCTCGAACGCCAGCAAGGGGGCGATGCGCCCTGCTGGCCGCTACCGAGGGTCTTCGCTTCGGCGCTGGAAGAGGCCCCCACCGAAGGTACGATCCGGCGCTGCAGCATCGCGTTTCCGGATCGTGATGAACCGACGTGGTACGAGGTCAGCCGCGACGAGTTGCCCGGTGGCAGCGCGCTTTTCACGGCGCAACCGGCGGATCGCCTCGTCCGCGCCGAAACCAACCTGCGCCATTTCCTGCAGACAACCACCAAGACCTTCGCGGCGCTCCCTGTCGGGCTTGCCGTCTTCGACCGGAAACGCCAACTCGTCACCTTCAATCCGGCGCTCGTGGCGCTGACGCAGGTCGGTGCGGAGTTCCTCTCGGCCCGGCCGGACCTACGTTCATTTCTGGACCAGCTGCGCGAGATGAAACGGATGCCCGAGCCGCGTGATTATCGCAGTTGGCGCGACGAGATTGCGCAGCTTGAGGAGGGCGCCGAAAACGGCACCTACCGACAACTCTGGGAGCTGCCCGAAGGCAAGACCTTCCGCGTCATGGGCCGTCCGCATCCTGACGGGGCGATTGCCTTCATGTTCGAGGATATCAGCGCGGAAGTCTCTCTCACCCGGCAATTCCGGGCCGATCTGGATATGTTTCAGGCGGTGCTGGACGCCATTCCGGCAGCCATCGCGGTGTTCCAAGCCGATGGCGCCATGGTCGGCGCGAACGAAGGCTATGGCAGGCTCTGGGGTCAGGATCCGCAGGATCTCGCGCAGATGCCGCATCTCAACCAGACCTGTCAGGACTGGGCGAAAGGCTGCAAGCCGAGCCCGGTCTGGGGCGAGATCCGACAATTCGTGGGTCACGAGATCGAGCGCGCGCCCTGGGTGGAAGAGATCGAGACCCTGAACGGCATGCGCCTCGCCGTACGGATGGCGCCGACGCGGGGCCGCGCCACGGTGATCCAGTTCCACCCCCTCGACATCAACGTCGCCGATCCCCTTGCAGAGTTGGGCGTGCCCCCTGCGACGCCGCTTCTGGATGCCGCACGCGCGCAGGTTCCCGAGGATACGCAACGCCGCGCGTAGGGTTTCGATTCAATTCCCCGGCGTTCCCGTCTAGGTTGCTCATCGATGACGCAGCCCCTGATCCCCTTGCCCGAAACCGATGCCCCCACCCTGCCCGACTGGCCGGTCGTGGGCGCTGTCGATCTGCCCTCTCCGCAAGCCACCGACGCTCTGGCCGCGCGCCTTGCCGCCGTGCTGCGCGCGGGGGATGCGCTGCTGCTCTCAGGCGGGCTCGGCGCGGGGAAAACCCACCTCGCCCGCGCGTTGATCCGCGCTGCCATGGGAAACCCTGAAGAGCCTGTCCCGAGCCCTACGTTTACCTTGGTGCAAACTTACGAGACGGGCGACACGGCGCTTTGGCATGCGGATCTTTACCGCCTCGGCGATCCCTCCGAGGTTGATGAACTTGGCTTGACCGAAGCGCTGGACGAGGCAATCTGCCTGATCGAGTGGCCTGACCGTCTGGCGCCTGATTGGCCCGAGAATGCGGTCCTGCTCCATCTGACCCGCCGCGATGACGAGCGCCGTGAAGCGGTACTCCATGCATCGCCGACGTCGGCGCTCGCGACACGGGTCCGCGAGGCTCTGCAGCCATGAGCCACGCCGCGTTTCTTGCCGCGGCCGGATGGGGAGGTGCCGAAGCGACGCCCTTGGCGGGCGATGCCTCCACCCGGCGCTACCTGCGATTGAGCCGTGACGGGCGCACCGCGATCTTGATGGTCGCCCCGGTGTCGACGGCGGCCGAACAGGCGAGCTACACGGCTTTCCGCAAGATCTGCACCCATCTGCGCAGCCTCACGTTGTCCGCTCCGGAGGAGTTGCACGCCTCGCCAAGAGACGGGCTGATCCTGATGGAAGATCTGGGCGACATCAGCCTCTCGCGCCTGTTGGAGAGCCGGCCGGACGAAGCCCGAGAGGCCTACGAGACGGCTGCGGCGCTGTTGCAGATCGTGAAGCGCCAGAATGTCCCTGATCTTGCAGCGCCGGATGCGGAGGAGATGGCCCGGATGACGGCGCTGACCTTCGATTTCGTGGAGAATAGTGACGCGTTGCGGGTGAAAGTCCTGTCCGGCCTTGCGCAAGCGCTCGCCTCCCATGCGCCGGGGCCGAGCGTGCTGTCTCTTCGCGATGTCCATGCCGACAACCTCATGTGGCTGCCCAAGCGGAGCGCGGAAGCGCGCGTCGGTCTACTGGATTTTCAGGACGCAATGATGCTGCCCGACGGCTATGATCTGGCGTCTCTGCTGGACGACCCGCGCCGCGTCGTGCCCGAGGACTGGCGCTGCGCGTTGATCGAGGCTCACAGCACGCCGACCCGCATCGCGACCCTTTCGTTGCAACGCAACCTGCGGATTCTCGGCATCTTCCGGCGCTTGTCGACGTCGTTTGGCAAGCCCGCCTACGCCGCCTATCTGCCTCGCACCCGCGCACTGGTGGCGCGCGCGGCGGCGGCGGTGCCGGAACTGCAGGGGCCGGTCACCGAATTGCTTGACCGCACCGCCCATTGGGTCGAGCCATGAGCGTGCCTTGCCTGATCCTCGCCGCCGGTTTCGGCACCCGCATGGGCGCCATGACCGCAGACCGCCCGAAACCCCTGATCGAGGTCGCAGGCCGGACGCTGCTGGACCACGCGCTCGACGCCGCGCGGGGGACGGACCCGATCACGGTGAACGCCCATTACCGGGCCGACCAGATCGCGGCGCACTTGGCGGGGCGGGACGTGCATCTCCAGCTTGAAACGCCCGAGATTCTCGACTCCGGCGGATCTGTCAAACGTGCGGTGCAGCGGTGGGGCGAGGGGCCGATGGCAACCCTCAATGCCGATAATGTCTGGACCGGCGCGCCACCGATCAGGCAGCTTGAGGCCGCCTTTGATCCGGCACGCATGGGCGCGTTGCTGCTGCTGGTTCCGCGGGCGGATGCCGTCGGTCGCAAGGGAGGCGGTGACTTCGCCATGACCCCGGACGGGCGGATTGCCTTCGACAAATCTGCCGACACCTACGTCTACGTCGGCGCGCAGATCTTGGACCCCGCGCCATGCCTGAATGACCCCCGCGAGGTATTTTCGCTGCGGGACGTTTGGCAGGGCTACGCGGAAGAGGGGCGGCTTTTCGGCATCGTGCACGAGGGGCGTTGGGCGGACGTCGGGCACCCCGGCGGCATCGAGATGGCAGAGGAGATGTTGCATGTTGTTTGAGCCGAGCACCAAGGCACGGGTCTTCGCGACACCCCTCGGCGTGGATTTCTGCGCCTCGCTCATTGCCGGGCTCGACACGGCGCTGGAGGGTCAGGGCCCCGAAGCACTGGCGCGGGTGGAAATCCACGTGGCCAACGCCCGGATGCAACGTCGCCTGCAAGCGCTCTATATGCAGCGAGGGCCGGGTCTCCTGCCGCGCATCCGGCCCGTTCTGGCGCTGGCGGAGACGGCCGATCTGGAAGGTCTGCCGCCGGCCATGACGCCCCTGGCCCTGCGGCTCGAACTGGCGCAATTGATCGCCAAGCTGATCGACGCCAACCCCGATCTCGCCCCGCGCGCCGCGCTCTATGAACTGGCCGACAGCCTTGCGGATTTCATGGGCGAGATGGTGGAGGAAGGCGTCACGCCGGAGGACATCGCGACCCTCGACATGGGGGATCATTCCGAACATTGGACCCGCGCGCAAGAATTCCTCCGGATCGCGCAAGACTTGATCGCGGCAGAGGATCGACCGACGCCCGAGGCGCGGCAGGCAGAGGTTGTGACGCGGCTGATCGCTGAATGGCGGCACAATCCGCCCGCTCACCCGGTGATCGTGGCGGGCTCCACCGGCTCGCGGCGGGCCACGTTCCGGCTGATGGAAGCGGTGGCGAAGCTGCCTCAAGGTGCCGTGATCCTGCCGGGCATCGATCGCGACATGCCGGCCGAGATCTGGCGCGGGCTGTTGAAAGGTCGCAAGACCGGGCTGGCCGGGGAAGACCACCCGCAATATCGGTTGGCGAAATTTCTCGACGCTGTAGAAGTGGCCCCCGCCGGCGTCCCGATCTGGGGCAGCGATGAACCGGCTGAGCCGCACCGCAACGCTGTCATCTCGCTGGCGCTGCGGCCCGCGCCTGTCACCAACCAATGGCGGACCGAAGGCCCGAAGCTGACCGATGTTTCCGGCGCCATGGCAGGCGTCACTTTGCTGGAGGCCCCCTCGCCGCAAGCAGAAGCCACGGCCATCGCGCTGCGAATGCGCCAGGCAGTTGCAGAGGGACAACGGGCCGCGCTGGTCACGCCGGACCGGCGGTTGGCACGGAAGGTAACGGCGCAACTTGACCGATGGGCAATCACGCCGGACGACAGCGCCGGGCAGGTTCTGGCACAGACCGCGCCGGGGCGCTTTCTGCGGCAGGTGGCCGATGCCATGTGCGCGCCGGTCACCTCCGAGGGGATGGTCGCTCTGCTGAAGCACCCGTTGTGCCATTCCGGCGCCGACCGGGGCGATCACCTGCGCCGCACGCGGGATCTGGAGTTGCAAGTGCTGCGCCGTGGCCTCGCCTTCCCGGAGCGGGACGCGCTTCTAGAGTGGGCCGCGAAGCGAGAGAACGACCCCGATGCGACGGCTTGGGTCACTTGGGTCTCGGACCATCTTCTGGCCGAGGTGAACCGCGCCCCCATGCCGCTGGCGGACCGTTTGGGGCTGCATCAGGCACGGGCCGAGGTGCTGGCGGCGGGCGTCGGCCAGCCCGAGGCAGGGTCGCTCTACAATGGTGAAGCGGGGGAAGAGGCGGCGAAGCTGCTGCGCAACCTCGCCGCCGATGCGCCCTATGGCGGCGCGATGTCGGCCCGCGATTTCGCCGATTTCTTCTCCGCGCTGACCCACGATCGAGAGGCCCGATCCGCGCTGCGCCCCCATGCCGACGTGCTGATCTGGGGCACGCAGGAAGCGCGCGTTCAGGGCGCTGACGTCACCATTCTGGCGGGCTTGAACGAGGGCACCTGGCCCCAGGCGGCCAGCGCCGACCCATGGTTGAACCGACCGCTGCGCGACAAGGCCGGGCTACGGCTTCCGGACCGGGTCATCGGCCTCTCGGCGCATGACTTCCAGCAGGGCATCGCGGGCGGAGAGGTCTGGCTGTCGCGCGCCAAGCGGGATGACGAGACCGATACCGTGCCTGCGCGCTGGCTCAACCGGCTGGTGAACCTGCTTGGCGGCGCGAGCAACGAAGCCGCGCAGGCATTGCGCGATATGCGCCGGCGTGGTGACGAATGGATCACGCTTGCGCAGACGCTCACGACCCCGGATCGCAGCGCCGCACCCGAACCGAGACCCGCTCCCGCACCGCAGAATGACACGCGGCTGCCCTACCTTTCGGTGACCGATATCGAACGGCTGATCCGCGACCCTTATGCGATCTACGCCGCCCGGATGCTGCGCCTGCGCGCGCTCGATCCGTTGCGCGCAACGCCCGACGCGCGCCTGCGGGGCAACGTCATCCACAATATCCTCGAACGCTTCATCAAGGAGACGTCCGACGCGCTGCCCCCCGACGCCGAGGCGCAATTCATGGCCATCGGAGAGGCCATTCTGGCAGAGGAAGCGCCCTGGCCCGCGGCGCGTCACTTATGGCGCAACCGGCTGCAACGGTTGGCGCCGTGGTATCTGACGCAGGAAGCAGGTTTCCGGAAGGTGGCCTCTCCCTGGGTGGTCGAGGAGGACAAGACATGGGACGTTCCCGGCCTGTCACTGGCGCTGCGTGGCAAGGCCGACCGGATCGACAGGGACGCCGCCGGGAGGGTCGCGATCTATGACTACAAGACCGGCTCGGTGCCGACGGAAAACGAGGCGAAGCACTTCAACAAGCAATTGATGCTCGAAGGGCTGATGGCCCGTGGCGGCGCCTTCGCGGACCGCCCGCTGGACGTCGCGCGGCTGGCCTACGTAGGCCTTGGCAGCAAGCCTGAAGTGCGGGATGAGCCCGTGGATACGGCCGCGCTGGACGAGGTTCTGGGCGGGCTGCGCCGGTTGATCACCCACTATCGACAGCGGCAGGTGGGCTTCACCTCACGCCGCGCCGTGACCCAGACGCGGTTCGAGGGGACCTTCGATCACCTCGCGCGGCTTGGGGAATGGGATGAAACGAAAGAGGCCGAGGTGATCCCGGTTGGCGAGACCAAGGGGGAGCAAGCCGATGGATGATGCAACCCGCGCCCAGACCCGCGCCGCCGATCCGGGCACGTCCACGTGGCTCGGTGCCAATGCGGGTTCCGGCAAGACCCGCGTGCTGACCGACCGGGTCGCGCGCCTGCTGCTCGACGGGGTGCCGCCCGAGCGCATCCTCTGCCTGACCTACACCAAGGCCGCCGCGATGGAGATGCAGAACCGCCTGTTCTCGCGCCTCGGCGACTGGGCGATGCAGGACGACACGAAACTGGCCGGGATGCTGGCCGCGATCGGGGTATCCGAGGGCCGATTGAGCGCGGACCTCCTTGACGACGCGCGGACGCTCTTTGCCCGAGCCATCGAGGCGCCGGGTGGGCTGAAGATCCAGACGATCCACTCCTTCTGCGCCTCGGTTCTGCGCCGTTTCCCCTTGGAGGCCCGCGTCAGCCCGGCGTTCACCGAGATCGACGAACGTGTGCAGTCCCGCCTCATCGCGGATCTGCTCGACGAGATGGCGGAGACGCCAGAGGGCCGAGCCGCGCTCGATCTGGTCGCGCCGCATCTGTCGGGGGACGAGGGCGCGATGCAATTGGCCCGCGCCGTCGCCGGCCGGGCCGAGGCGCTGATACCGCCCGCTGATTGGGAGACGATCTGTGACTTCGCGGACATCGATCCGGGGCTGACCGAGAGTGCAGTCTGCGCCTCGGTCATCCTGGGCGACGAGGCCGATCTTGCGGCCGCCGTCATCCCGCACCTTGAAGCAGGCAGCCGCTCGACCGGGACCGCCCACCGCGCGCTGACGACCGTGCAATGGGACGCGCCCCAAATGCGGGACCTTGCCACGCTGGAGGGCGCCTTCCTCTTCGGTGCAACCACGAAGGCCCCCTTCGCGCCCAAGATCGACAAGATCGGCAATGCCAAGACCCGCGCCGCGATCGGGGACGCGATGGAGCCGCTCAACGCCTTGATGGAGCGTATTGCCGAGGCACGCCCGCACCGCTGTGGGCTGATGACCGCGCGGCGCATCCACGCTTTGCACACTTTCGCCGAGCAATTCCTGCCGCTCTACGCCCGCGCCAAGGAAGCACGCGGGTGGCTCGATTTCGACGACCTGATCGACAAGACCCGCAACCTGTTGAGCAACAGCAAGGTGGCGCAATGGGTGCTCTATCGGCTCGACGGCGGGATCGATCACATCCTCGTCGATGAAGCGCAGGATACCGCACCGCGCCAGTGGGAGATCGTCCAACGCCTCGCCGAGGATTTCGCCGCCGGAGAAGGCGCGCGAGAAGACGTGCGGCGGACCATCTTCGTGGTCGGCGACCAGAAGCAGTCGATCTACTCGTTCCAAGGCGCTGATCCGGCGGAGTTCGGACGGATGCGGGACCATTTCGAAGCGCGCCTGAAGGAAATCGGCGCCCCGTTTCAGGACGCGGCGCTGATCCACTCCTTCCGGTCCGCCGCGCCGATCCTTGCGCTTGTGGACAGCGTCGCTGCCGGCCTTGGCGCACCGGGTCTGGGTAGCCTGATCGAGCACCGCTCCTTCTTCGAGACGAAGTCGGGACGTGTCGACCTCTGGCCTGCGATCGAGCAGACGAAGAGTGGCGAGAAGCCTGCATGGGATGACCCGCAGGATCTGGTAAGCGAGGATCACCACTCCTCGGTGCTGGCGCAGACCCTCGCGGCGCGGATCGGTGACATGATCGACACGCCGCCGATGATCGAGGTCGATGGCAAGATGCGACCGGTGGAAGCGGGGGACATCCTGATCCTCGTGCGGTCACGCTCGCCGCTATTTCACAAGATCATCGGCGAGTTGAAACGTGCCGGCCTGCCCGTGGCAGGCGTCGATCGCTCGCAGCTGACGTCACCGCTGGCCGTGAAAGACCTGATGGCCCTGTGCCGTTTCCTCGCTACGCCCGAAGATGATCTCTCATTGGCCTGCGTCTTGCGCTCGCCCCTCTGCGGCCTGTCGGAAGCCGCGCTCTATGACCTCGCCCACGACCGCAAGGGCTTCCTCTGGTCCGCGTTGCGCGAGCGCGCCGCCGAGTTTCCCGAGACCCATGCTATGCTGACGGACCTCCGCGACAACGCGGAATTCCTCAAGCCCTACGACTTGCTGGAACGCGCGCTGATCCGACACGACGGACGCCGGCGCCTGATCGCCCGGCTTGGGCCAGAGGCCGAGGATGCCGTCGATGCCATGCTTGCCCAGGCACTGGCCTATGAGGCGACAGAGGTGCCCTCGCTCACCGGCTTCGTCGGCTGGCTCGATTCCGGCGATGTGCAGGTGAAACGCGATCTGTCTCAGGCCACGGGTCAGATCAGGGTGATGACGGTCCACGGCGCGAAGGGTCTGGAAGCGCCGGTCGTGATCCTGCCCGATTGCGCCATGCCCCGTGGGGGCGGCGGCGGCCGCGTCACCCTGTTGCAACCGGATGGCGGCCCGGTGGTCTGGGCCCCGGCCAAGGGAGACGAAACGGACACCGTGCGCGAGGCCGCGGCCAAAGCGAAGGATCGCGACACACAGGAAGCGAACCGCCTGCTCTACGTCGCGCTGACCCGTGCCGAGAGCTGGCTGATCGTGGCCGCATCGGGCGCTTTGGGACAGGCCGACGCCGGTTCGTGGTACAAGATCGTGGCCGACGCGATGGATGGCATGGGGGCCGAACCGCTGACTGTCGAAGGCTTGGAGGGCACGGGCCTGAGGCTTCAATCGGGCGCTTGGCCCGAGGGCGAGAAGCCCGACGCATCGACCAGAGAGCGCCCCGCCTTGCCGGACTACGCGACCAGCGACGCCCCCGCTTCGGTGCGGGACAAGGCGGCGCGGAAACCGTCGGACCTCGGCGGCGCGAAAGCCTTGCCCGGCGTGGGCGATGAGACCGCAATTGCCATGCAGCGCGGAACCATCACGCACCTCCTGCTCGAGCATCTGCCGCGGCTGCCGCAGGCCGCGTGGCAAGCCGCAGCCCCCGGCATCGCCGCGTTGCATACAGCCGAGCTGCCCGAGGACGCACTGGCGCCCATGTTGGAGGAGGCAACCCGCGTCCTTACCGCGCCGGATCTCGCGCATCTGTTCACAGAGGACTCCTTGGCCGAAGTCGAGATCACCGGCCACTCGAGCACGCTGCAATGTGACGTGATCGGCATCATCGACCGCTTGATCGTGACCGATGGCACGATCACTGCGGTCGACTTCAAGACCAACGCTACGGTCCCCGAGACGCCTGAAGCCACCCCCGAAGGCATTTTGCGGCAAATGGGTGCCTATGCCGAACTGCTCGCCGCGATCTATCCCGGACGCGAAATCAACACCGCCATCTTGTGGTCCCGCACGGGTACTTTAATGCCGCTCCCACACGATATCGTGTCAGCGGCGCTTAAACGCGCAAGCAGTGCTTGACCCTCCGGAGGTCCGTTCTTAGGTTCTGCCTCCGATATAACCTCGCCTGGAGGGCATGAGACCATGGCTACCACCGCCGTTACCGACGCCACTTTTGACGCCGAAGTGAAGCAGTCCGACATCCCCGTCGTTGTAGATTTTTGGGCCGAATGGTGTGGCCCCTGCAAACAGATCGGCCCGGCTCTGGAAGAGCTTTCCGCCGAATACGAAGGCCGCGTGAAGATCGTGAAGATCAACGTGGACGAGAACCCCAACTCCCCCATGCAACTGGGCGTCCGCGGCATCCCCGCGCTGTTCATGTTCAACGGCGGTGAAGTGGTTTCCAACAAGGTCGGCGCCGCACCGAAAGCCGCCTTGCAGAAGTGGATTGAAGAGGCCGTCTGAGCCCTTTCTCACACCATTGCCGAAAGGGCGCCCCGACAACGTTCGGCGGCGCCCTTTTTCGTTTGAAAACGCAGGCGTCCCGGCCTGCGACCGTTTGACCATCTCTCAATTGTTCCTATAACTTGTGGAGCATTCATCAGGAGACGACGTCTATGGCCACGAATGATCGCAACCTCCGAGAAATCGGGCCGGACAAGTCGCTTCTCCTGCTTGATGATGACGAGCCGTTCCTGCGCCGTCTGGAGCGCGCGATGGAGAAGCGCGGCTTCGAGGTCGAGGCTGCGGGCTCGGTTGCGGCGGGCACGGCCATCGCCACGGCACGCCCGCCGGCATATGCCGTCATCGATCTACGGCTGGAGGACGGGAACGGCCTCGACGTGGTGGAGGTTCTTCGCGAAAAACGCCCCGACGCGCGCATCGTGGTCCTGACCGGTTACGGCGCGATTGCAACGGCGGTGGCCGCCGTGAAGATGGGCGCCACGGATTACCTCTCGAAGCCCGCTGACGCGAATGACATCACGTCGGCCCTGCTTGCCGAAGAAGAGGAAATGCCGCCCCCGCCCGAGAACCCGATGTCGGCGGATCGCGTGCGGTGGGAGCATATCCAGCGCGTCTACGAGCTCTGCGATCGCAACGTCTCCGAGACCGCGCGGCGGCTCAACATGCACCGCCGGACCCTGCAGCGCATCCTCGCCAAACGCAGCCCCCGTTGAGGGCGCTTGCCGCCATACTCCTACTGGCCGGTTGCGTGGGCGCGGGTCCAGCTCCGGCTCCTGTAATTGACGGCCCCGTCGTGCCAATTCGTTTCGACAGCGGCGGGATCGAGGCCGTGGGCACAGGCCAGCGGATCGACTTCGGGCGCGCTCAGGCAGGCGTCCTGCAAACGATGACCCGCCTGCAGGGGGGATCGCCTGTGGAGTTGCCCTGCGACAATTCCGCGAACCGCGCCTATCGATGGCGCAATGGGCCAATGCTGGTGTTCCGCAACGGTGCCTTCGCGGGATGGAGCATCAGCGACGCCGCGCAGTCCGCTGACGGGCGCACAGCCTTCGGGCAGACCTGCGTCCCGCTTGGTTAATCGCGCTCCCGGCGCGAGCGCTTCTCGACCGACAGGCCCTTCAAGGGCGCGGAAACACCGGCCAGAACAAAGCCAAACAGGTTGCCGATCCAGCTTTTGCGGGGCGGCTGGAAGTCATCCTCGGGATCGTCGACCAAGTCCCGCTGATCGTGGGGGATCACGGTGCCGCTGGAGATCGCCTCCAACAGCGCGATGGCGTCGTCGTACTGGCGGTCGATCACGTAGATCTCCAACGGCCCGAACGCGAGGGAGTTCATCGGCAGGGTCGAGGTCGTCTCCAACCCCGGCGCGATGGTGAGGAACTCTGCCCCTTCCAGCGCCGCGAGGGCCATGCGGATCTCCATCGGATCGAAGCTCGCCGCGACGCGGGTAAAACCATTGTAGCGGGACAATGCGCGCTCCTGTTTCAGCTCGCCCCGGCGATGCAGCGCGAGTCGCGCCGCAGCCAGGTGACGAAGGTTTGGGCCCGTCGGCTGAGTGGGCCGGGCAGATGGAGAAGATGATAGGCGTATTCCGTGGTCTCTTCCTCGGCCAGCACCTCAAGCCGCCCATCGGCGATGTCCGTCTCGACCAGCGCATGGGGCTGTGCCGAGACCCCTGCCCCCGCGCGGCAGGCGGGCAGAAGCAAGGCATTGGACGGCAGATCGGTGGATTGAAGGGTATTGCGGTCGATCCCGAGCTTGTGCAGGCGTTTGTTGAACTCCGTGTGGGACTGGTCGATCAACCAGGGCAGCGCCAGAACGCGGTCCCAGGCTTCCGGGCTGGAGCGGTTGGCGGGACTGGGCCCGAACCGGCCGGGTTGGGCGACCACCACCATCTTGGCATGGGTCAGGACGATGCCCTCAAGCCCCGGCCACGGCCCCTTGCCATGGCGGATCACGAGATCGACCCCTTCGCGGCGCAGGTCGATCACGTTTTGCGAGGTCTGGACGCTGAGCGGCACGTCGGGATGCGCCGACCAGAACGCGGCGAGGCAGGGCATCAGCCAGTTCTCGGCAAAACTTGGCGTGGTGGAGAGGGTGACCGGCCGATCCTCCCGCCCCCGCCGCATGGACCGTACACCCGCGGCGATCTCGGCGAAGCCGGTGCCGAGGTCTCGGGCGAGTTCAGCCCCCATCTGGGTCGCCACCATGCCCCGGCCCGACCGCCGCAGGAGAGGCTGGCCAAATTCGGTCTCCAACGCCCGCACATGGGCGGCAATCGCGGCGTGCGTCACGTTCAACGCGCGGGCGGCCTCGGAGAGAGACCCAAGCCGCGCCGCGGCCTCGAAGGCCCGCAGGGCCGAGAGAGAGGGAATGTCACGC
This sequence comes from Gymnodinialimonas ceratoperidinii, assembly GCF_019297855.1. Lineage (NCBI taxonomy): Bacteria > Pseudomonadati > Pseudomonadota > Alphaproteobacteria > Rhodobacterales > Paracoccaceae > Gymnodinialimonas > Gymnodinialimonas ceratoperidinii. The sequence continues at coordinate 520,254 of NZ_CP079194.1, read as the reverse complement.
CAATCCATATGTCACCAGAGCTAACATGTTGCCAGTATTGCGGAGTCGGCAGCTCGGACGCAAGGGGGTATCAAGGATGCACAACCTCAGAAAGGAACGCACCATGTTCGACATTCTCGCAAAGAGCTTCAAGGTCGCCACCCGGTCCGATGGGACATGGAGCGCGCCTGACCACTGGGTGGACCACGACCACCGCACCCGGGCGCAGAAGGAGCGCGACAGTCAGGATCAGCGGCGCTGGTTGCGCCAGACTGGCATCATGTAAGTTTGACTGGCCTCCCCCATGGGCCAGTCCGCGCCGCGGTCTGAAAGCATCTCTCCCGCTTTCAGATCGCGGCGTCGATTCATGCGTCCTTGAGATCGTACCGCTTGAGGATCTTGTCCACGATCGTGCCGTCGGCCATCTCGTAGCCATCGATCCGGCCATAATCCTCGAACCCTCGGGATTGATAATAGGCCAGGCCGCTTTCGTTATCGGCGCGGATATCGGCATTGATCCATAGGTACCCAAGCGCGCGCGCGGTTTCGCGGGTGGCCTGAAACAGTTTCGAGCCGATCCCAAGCCCCTGCTTCCCCGGCTTGGCAAACGTCGCGATATTCACGGCTTCGGGCGGCAGGGCGCTGTTCGGGGCGAGATATTGGAAACCGAGTATCTCACCTTCTTCGGTTTCGGCCACATGCCAGGCTCCGCCCGGACGCGCCATCCATGCGAGGATATCAGAGCGATTGATCTCCCCGGTGATCGCCGTGGTGCCGCCGATGGCGATGATCTCGCGCAGAAGCGCCGCGATCTCTCCGGCATCAAGGTCGTGGGCGGGGCGAATGATCATGGTGCATTCCTATTTCCGGGCATCTCGCCGCATTACGTGAGGCGCGAAAGAAGATCCGCGTGACGGGCCGTGAAATCGGCACGGACCTCCGCCGGGGGTCGGAGATGCAGATCCAACCCCTCGACAAGCGCCGGGTCGGGCCGTCCGAAAAACCGATCGGCCTCGGCCTCTGCAAAGCCCGCGAGCTGCGTCGCCTCCAGCCAGGCGGAGACCTTGTCGGCGCGCTTGATGGCGGCCTTCACGGTCTTGGGCAACGTCGCCGGCAGACCGAAGCGCAGGTGGATCGCGGCGGTGAGCCTGTCGTCCAGACCGCTGTAGCCGGGGCCGACCGCGGCTTTCACCGGGGAGATCATGTCGCCAATGACGTATTCCGGCGCGTCGTGGAGCAGGGCCGCGAGTTGCCACTTGGCCGGACCTTTCGGGTTCAGGCGGGCATGGATGTCCGTCACGAGGATGGAATGTTCCGCCACGGAATAGGCGAAATCGCCCCGGGTCTGGCCGTTCCAGCGTGCTACGAAAGCGAGGCCATGGGCGATATCCTCGATCTCGATATCCATCGGCGTCGGATCGAGCAGGTCCAACCTGCGACCCGAGAGCATGCGTTGCCAGGCACGCGGTTGAGTTTTCGGCATGGGAGGCTCCGGGAAATCGTCTTGGTCGCTTTTATCAACTGTCGCATTGGGGGCCAGCCCCCAAACCCCCGGAGTTGTATTGACCAAGATGAAGGAGCCGGGGGCTGGTCCACCTAGGTCGCATTGCCGCGATAGGAGCGGGCTGGTATGGGACCGCCAAATCGACGCTTATTTTCATGCCCGAGGAGGCAATGACATGGACGACTATATCGTCAAGGATATCGCGCTGGCCGAATTCGGCCGCAAGGAGCTGGACATTGCCGAGACGGAGATGCCGGGGCTGATGGCGCTGCGCGAGGAGTACGGTTCGGAGAAGCCGCTGAAGGGCGCGCGGATCGTCGGCTCGCTGCACATGACGATCCAGACGGCGGTGCTGATCGAGACGTTGGTGGCGCTTGGGGCGGATGTGCGTTGGGCGTCTTGCAACATCTTCTCGACCCAAGACCACGCGGCGGCGGCGATTGCGGCGTCGGGCGTGCCGGTTTTCGCTATCAAGGGGCAGAGCCTGGAAGAGCATTGGGATTATCTGGACCGGTCGTTCCAGTTCGAAGAGGGGCCGAACCTGATCCTCGACGATGGCGGTGATGCGACGCTCTACATTCTCCTTGGCGCGCGGGCCGAGGCTGGTGAGGATATCATTGCGGTGCCCTCGTCAGAAGAGGAAGTGGCGATCAAGGCTCAGATCAAGAAGCGGCTTGAGGCCTCACCCGGCTGGTTCACGAAGATGCGAGACCAGATCGTCGGTGTCTCGGAAGAGACGACGACGGGCGTGCACCGGCTCTATGACCTGCAGAAGAATGGCCAGCTGCCCTTCCCCGCAATCAATGTGAACGACTCGGTCACCAAGTCGAAGTTCGACAACAAGTATGGCTGTAAGGAAAGCCTCGTCGACGGCATCCGGCGCGCCACCGACACGATGTTGGCGGGCAAGGTAGCCGTGGTGTTGGGCTACGGCGACGTGGGCAAGGGTTCGGCCGCCTCGCTCGCCGGTGCGGGCGCGCGGGTGAAGGTGACGGAAGCCGATCCGATTTGCGCGTTGCAGGCGGCGATGGACGGCTTCGAAGTGGTGCTGCTGGAGGATGTCGTGGCAGACGCGGACATCTTCATCACCACTACGGGCAACAAGGACGTGATCCGCATCGAGCACATGCGCGAGATGAAGGACATGGCCATCGTCGGCAACATCGGCCACTTCGATAACGAGATCCAGGTTGCCGCGCTGAAGAACCACAAGTGGACCAACATCAAGGAACAGGTGGACATGATCGAGATGCCTTCGGGCAGCCGGTTGATCCTGTTGTCCGAGGGGCGCCTGCTGAACCTCGGCAATGCCACCGGGCACCCCTCCTTCGTGATGTCGGCCTCCTTCACCAACCAGGTGCTGGCGCAGATGGAGTTGTGGCTGCGGGGCGATGAATACGAGAACCAGGTCTACATCCTGCCCAAGAAGCTCGACGAGAAAGTCGCGCGTCTGCACCTCGCGAAGATCGGCGTAAAGCTGACGGAACTGAACAAGGAGCAGGCCGATTACATCGGCGTGCCGCAGGACGGACCTTTCAAGCCCGAGCACTATCGTTACTAGGTTTTTCGCAGGAAAATGCCGGAAATCGGAAAGCCGCCCGCGAGACTTCGCTGGCGGCTTTTTCGTGATGGAACGGCGCCCCCCGGGGGTCGCGTTGAGTCTCTTATATGGTATTAAATATTTGTTTATAAACGATTTTTTTTCGAAAAGTTTGGAACGGAGTGCTGAGGTGTCCGTTGTCCTCCCAGATGCCGGGATGAGCCCGGCAGCAACCACACGGGAGAAAACGTTATGACTTTCAAGACGACACTTCTCAGCACCGCCGCCGTTCTTGCAATGGCAACTCCGAGCCTCGCACAATCCGCCGACGTGACGACCACGACGGGCGCAGGTTCTGACCTTTCCGTCTCGGGCGCTGGCATCGATGCTGGCAGCAACGCCGAGGTGAACGCCGAAGCCGGCGTGCAGGGTGACACGGAACTGGGCACCGACGAATTCGCCGCAGACGTGGATGCCGGCGCCGGCGTTGACACTGAGCTCGACGGCGACGCTGTGGCCCTTCGCGGGATGACTGTTGCCGAGGTTGTCGGCATGGACGTCCACACGGCGACCGACACGGACGTAGGCGAAGTAGACTACGTTGTTGAAGCCGAGGGCGGCTATGAAGCAATCATCGGCGTTGGTGGTTTCCTCGGCATCGGTGAGTCCACCGTTGCAGTACCGCTGGACGCATTGATCGTGGCCGAGGGCGATAGCCGCCTCATCCTCGAAGGCTACACGGAAGCCGACATCGAAGCGATGCCAGAGGTCAGCGAAGCCGACCTGGACGCTCTGCCGAGCGACTTCGTCATCAGCTGATAGACTCTTATGCACGCGTCGCACCAAGGGCATAGCCCGCGACGTGATGGATTTCGGACCCGGACATGGCGACATGTCCGGGTCGTGGCATTTCAGGCCTCCGGAAACACGATGGAATCAGGATTGGGCGCGGTTCTTCGCATAGCGCAAATTGCTGCGGGTGCTTTCTCTACAACTTTTCCTTTCGCTAGTGGACAGCCTGAGGTTAACCTTCGCGGCGAGCTCGGTCGGACGGACTGGGTATCGTAAAAAGATTAACAACGGGGGACTTCCACCTATGGGAAAACGTGACGATTTGATCGCGCAATACGCCGATGACCTGCGCAACAAGTGCGGGATCGAACCCGACATGGCGCTGCTGGAGAAAGTGACCAAGGGCTGCGGTCCGGCGATCTACAACGACGACGCCTCCACGGTCGCGGGCAGCCAGCCGTCGGAGCTGGAGACGATCAAGAAGAACTTCCTGATGAAAAAGCTTGGCCTGTCCGATGGCCAGAACCTGATGGAAGGCATCAACTCTGTCATCGAGACCTACGGCAAGTCCGAGCGCAACAAGTACCGCGCCGTTGTCTATTACATGCTGACCAAGCATTTCGGCAAAGAGAGCGTGTACGGCTAATTACCGCCAGACGTTTGTGACGATGGCCTGCCCAGAACTGGGCGGGCCTTTTTATTGGAAGCTTGTCGGTGATTTGAGATCAGGCGCGCGGGAAGCGGTAGAGTTTAGCTCAAATCCTTCGAGCAATTCCTTTGCCTCCGCCGAAGTTTCCGGCGTATCACCGCAAAGTCTGGCCAGCACGGCGGACCCTAATTCGAATACACGCGCGGAGCGAGGCCGTGCGTGGGTGGATGGGGGGTCCTGAGGGGTCGGGACCCCCCATTTGCATGGCAGCTTACAGGCCACCCATCGCGCGAATTGTCGTCCACTCGGCCTCGGTCACGGGCTGCACCGAAAGCCGCGAGTTCTTCACCAGCACCATATCGGCCAGTTCTCCCCGCGCCTTGATCTGATCCAGCGTGACCGGCGCGGGCAAGGCCTCCACCGCCTTGATGTCCACGCATTCCCACCGCTCGTCGTCGGTCGTGCTGTCAGGATGCGCTTCCGCGATCACCTCGACGATGCCCACGACGGCTTTCTCGGATTGCGAGTGGTAGAAGAACCCCAGGTCGCCGACCGCCATATCGCGCATGAAGTTGCGAGCCTGGTAGTTTCGGACGCCGTCCCACTCCTCACCAGCATCGCCCTTCGCGACCTGATCGGACCAGCCCCAGACACCCGGCTCGGACTTGAACAACCAATAAGCCATCAGCCGATTACCTTCTTCCATTGCTCAATGCGCACCTTCTCGAACAGGCCCGCCTTGGCGTAGGGGTCGTTCTCGGCGAAGTCGTAGGCGTCTTGCATCGTGTCGACCTCGATCACGAGGAGAGTGCCAGACATGCCGCCGTTATCGTCGATGAAGGGGCCCGCCATGACCAGCTTGCCGCTGTCCTTCGCGTAGGACAGGTGAGCGTCGCGATTGTCGAGCCTGACTTGCAGGTGATCGGGTTTGTCGGTGGCGATGATGGCGCAAAGCATGGGCTACTCCGGTTTGAGGGGGCGGGACAGAAGGTGATCGAGTGCGCCGTCGATGTCGAGCGTGCCATCGGCAAGCGCTGCGACGGTATCGGCGATCGGCGTATCCTCGGGTGAGGCGGCCAGTTGCCGGGCGGTGTGCAGGCCTTCGACGGTTGTGCCTTCCGGCAGGCTCTCGCCCGTCGCCAACGCGTGACCGAACCGGAAGTTTCGCGATTGGGTCGATCCGCAGGTGAGCACGAGGTCGCCCAACCCGGACAGGCCTGTCAGTGTCTCGGGCAAGGCGCCTTTCGCGGTGGCGTAGCGCGTCATTTCAGCGAAGCCGCGCGCGATAAGGGCCGCGCGCGCGCTTTCGCCGAGATCCTTGCCGATCACCGCGCCGGCCGCGATCGCGATGACATTTTTCAGTGCGCCGCCCAATTCCGCACCGATGACATCCTCGGTCCTGTAGAGCCGCAGCGCCGGGGTGCTGAGATCGGCCTGCAGCCGTTCGCCCTCCGCTGCATCTGCGCAGGCGATGGTAAGCGCCGTGGGCAAACCCCGCGCAATATCGGCGGCGAAACTGGGACCGGTAAGCTGCGCGACGACAGGCGCGGCGTTGGACAGCAGTGCCGTCGGCCCCTGCCCCGACGTGCGGTCGATCCCCTTGGCGCAGGACACCGCGACGCGGGCGTTGAGCTTTGCCGAGGCAGCGAAACTGCCGATGCTCTGGGTCGGGATCGCGATGAGCGCAACCTCGGCGTCGCAATCATCCAGTTGATCTGTCACTCGGAGGGTTGGGGGAAATGCATGGCCGGGAAGCCGCGTGCTCTCGCCTTTCCGCAGATGGCTCGCATCCCGCGCCCAAAGCGTGACCTCGAGCCCCGCCTTGGCATAGGCAATCGCCAGCCCGGTCCCGAAAGCGCCTGCGCCGATCACGTCCAGTTTCATGCCTTCGCCCCCTTCTTGCCAGATCCGATCATCGGCGCCGCCGTTTGATCGAGCGGCCAGCGCGGCCGCGCGACGAGGTCCATGCCATCAACGCGCCCGCGCTCGAACGCCAAGAGGCCCGCATAGGCGATCATTGCGGCATTGTCGGTGCAAAGCGCCAGCGGCGGTGCGGCGAAGGGCAGCTCGGTGACCGCCTCCAACGCGGCGCGCAGGGTCTGGTTGGCCGCGACGCCTCCCGCCACCGCGAAAGCGGTCATGTCGCCAAGCGCCAGGGCCCGGCGTGATTTTTCGGCCAGGACATGCGCGACGGTGGCCTGAAAGCTGGCGCAAATGTCGGCACGGTCCTGCTCGGTCAGGCCGCCGTTCTCGGCCACAAGAGTGTCGCGCAGGCGGAGCACTGCCGTCTTCAAGCCCGAGAAGCTCAGGTCGCAACCCTCGCGATCCAGCAACGGACGGGGCAGCTTGAAGCGCGAAGCATCCCCCATCTTGGCAGCCGCCTCGACGGAGGGACCGCCCGGTTGCGGCAAGCCAAGAAGCCGCGCGACCTTGTCGAAGGCCTCGCCCGGCGCGTCGTCGATGGTGCCGCCGAGGCGGGTGAAGGTCTCGGGTCCTTCCACGCGCAGAAACTGGCAATGGCCGCCAGAGACCAGCAACAGAAGATAGGGAAAGGCCAAACCATCGGTCAGCCGGGGCGTCAGCGCGTGGCCCGCAAGGTGGTTCACGCCGATCAGCGGCTTGCCGAGACCCATGGCCAGCCCCTTGGCCGCCATGACGCCCGAGAGCACGCCGCCGATCAGACCGGGTCCGGCCGTCACCGCGATGGCGTCCACATCGTGCAGCGTGCAATTCGCTGCGGCGATGGCTTCCTCGACCACCAGATCGAGCGTCTCCGCATGGGCGCGCGCGGCGAGTTCCGGGACGACACCGCCGAAGGCCGCGTGCAAGTCTGTCTGCGACGATACCACGTTGGAAAGGATCGCCACGTCATCTCCCGTCCCGCGCAGGATCGCGGCGGCGGTGTCATCGCAACTGCTTTCGATACCGAGGATTGTCAGAGACATGGCGCCCGCCCGACTTGCTGGCCCGATTGTGCGGCCGTGACCTGCGAGGTAACACTGCGGGTCATGCAAGTCCACCAGACGCCCACGCTCCTCCTCACCCGCCCGCGCCCCGCATCCGAGCGGTTTGCCCGTGGTTTGACGGGCGTGGAGATCGTCATTGCCCCGCTGATGGAGATCGTGGGAACCGGCGCTCGCGTGGAGCTGAACGGCGTCGACGGCCTGATCCTGACGTCCGAAGCCGCCGTGGGGTTTCTGCCCCCCTCCACGCTGCCCGCCTATTGTGTTGGCCCCCGGACAGCGACCGCTGCGCGCGCCGCGGGACTGCAGGCAGAGGTTGCAGGCCTCACTGCCGATGAACTGGTGGAAAATCTGACCGCACGCCCGCCGCACGACAGGCTTCTGCATGTCCACGGGACGCAGACGCGCGGCGATGTTGCTGCCCGCTTGGCAAACGCAGGTCTGAGCGTCGCAGAGGTCGCAGCCTACGATCAGCGCCGACTGCCACCCTCCGAAGTTTTCTCGGAAGCCCTGACACGGCCGCATCTCATCGTGCCACTGTTCTCGCCGCGCAGCGCGTCGATCTTTGCCGAGGCCGCGCCCTCGCTTCGGGCCGACACCCGGCTCGTCGCGCTGAGCGATGCGGTGGCAGACGCCCTGCCCCCCGAAATGAGGCGCCAGACCCGGGTGGCATCCATGCCGACCGGGAAAGACATGCGCATCGCTTTGGAACTGTTGGGCGTCGAATTGGTTTCCCCCTAGTAGCATCCGCGGCGTCATGGCAGCTTGGTCCGGGCTGACTCGGCTCTTTCACCGCGCTAAGTAGGCAAACAAGAAACAAATTTATCAGGGGGCCGCTATCCATGGCGAAAAAATCGTCGACCCGTTCGGGGCGCCAGAAATCTCAGGACGCGACCATCACGCCGGAGAATGACGCGGAAACCACCATGAGCGGCGCCGGCGAAATGGGTGGCGATACGGTTGTCGTCGGGAACGACAGTCTCGGCGATGACACAATTGCCGCAACGCCCTCTGCCGACGACAGCGTCACCGTGAAGCCCGGTGATACGACAGCGGCAGAGCCGAAATCTGACGACCCGCAGAAGACCGAAAAGGTCGATACCAAGCGTAAGCCTGCGAGCGCCAAGGGCTCATCTGCAAAAACCGCCTCGTCGCAGGGCACATCGTCCAGCGGGTCCAGCGCGAAGTCCTCGAAGGAGACGTCCGGAGCAGGCCCCGCCGCTTCCGGAGCCAGCACGACCACCACCACGACATCGAAAAGCAGCGGGTCTGCCGACTCGTCGCCCACTCCCCCGACGCCTGTACCCGCGCCGACGCCCGTGGTGCAAAAGCGGGGTCCCGGCATTGGCGCATTGCTTCTTGGCGGTGTCGTTGCCGCCGCGATGGGCTTTGGCGCGGCTTACCTGGGCCTCGTCACCCTGAACGACACGACTGCCGCTGACGCGGAACTCGCCGAGGCGTTGTCCGCCATCGAAGCGCAGCAGGGCACGATCAGCGCCTTGCAAAGCGAGGTCGACGCCCTTGCCTCGGCCGAGCCGCCGGCCCTCCCCGAGGTGGATCTCTCCGGTGTCGAGGGTGCCACGGCCGAAGTGGCCAGCAACCTCTCGGCGCTGAGTGAAACGGTCGACGACTTGACCGCGCGCGTCGTTGCGCTGGAAGAACGCCCCGTCATCACCGGCGATGTGGCGGCTGATACGGCTGCCCTCAGCGAAGTTGTCGAAACACTCGAAGCCCGCGTGGCGGAGGAACGAGCCGCCGCCGCCGAAGCGGTCGCGGCTGCAGAAGCCTCGCAAGCCGCCGCCGCCGCAGAACTGCAAGCCGCCGCGGAAGCCGCACAGGCCGCGATTGCAGAGGCAGAAGCCCGCGCCGCCGCAACGGCCGAGGCGACCCAGGCGCAGGCCGCGCTGAGCCGCGTACAGATCGCGATGGCAGCCGGTGGCCCCTTCGCCGACGCTCTGTCCGATCTGCCTGTCGAAGCGCCCGAGGCGCTGCAGGCGGCCGCGGAAACCGGTGTGCCGACGATCGATGAACTGCAGGCGTCGTTCCCGGCCTCTGCACGCGCCGCCCTGCCCATCGCCCTGCGCGAAACCGCGGGCGACAGCGCCACCGACCGTGTCGGCGCCTTCTTCATGGGACAAATCGGCGGCCGCTCTGTCGAGCCCCGCGATGGCGACGACCCAGATGCCGTCCTCAGCCGCGCCGAAGCCGCTGTGGGTGCCGGCGACATCGACGGCGCATTGTCCGAAATCGCCACCCTGCCCGAGGGCGCACAGGCCGCGTTCGACGAATGGATCGCGCAGGCCGAGGCCCGTGTCGCTGCTGACGACGCGCTGGCGGACCTGTCCGCCACGCTGAACAACTAATAGGCTCCGCCCCCTGCGGGGCCAAACGAAGGATCGCGCCGAATGCTCTGGTCGCTGCTCAAAATCATGGTCTTCATTCTCGTCGTTGTCGGAGTGGTCTTCGGGATCACCTATCTGACGGCGCTGGATAACCTTGGAGTGCTCATCGTTCTCGGACGCGAGTACGTGATCACGCCCTTCCTTGCGGTCGTGGGCGCGCTGATCCTGCTGCTCGCCGTCTGGATCCTCTTCAAGATCGTCGGCCTTCTTGTCGCCACCCTGCGCTTCCTGAACGGCGATGAGACCGCCGTGAGCCGCTATTTCGACCGTCGGTCCGAGCGCAAGGGATACGAGGCGCTTGGCGAAGGCATGATGGCCCTGGCCGCTGGTGAAGGCCGCTTGGCAATCCGCAAGGCGGAACGTGCGGGCAAGTACCTGCGGCGGCCGGAACTGACCAACATCGTCAAGGCGCAGGGTGCTGAACTGGTAGGCGACCGTGCCCTCGCGACCGAGACCTTCAAGGACATGGTCACGGACGACCGCACGCGCTTTGTCGGGGTGCGCGGCCTGATGAAGCAGAAACTGGAAGAGGGGGACACCGACACCGCCCTGAAGCTCGCCGAGAAGGCCCTGGTGCTGCGCCCGAAGAACGCCGACGTGCAAACGACTCTGCTGTCGCTGCAGTCCCGCAATGAAGACTGGCAAGGCGCGCGCACGACGCTGGCCGCTGCGCTGAAGGCCGGCAATGTGCCGCGCGATCTGCACCGCCGCCGCGACGCCGTCCTGGCGCTTGCCCATGCCCGTGATGCCATGGCAGAAGGACAGGTCCAGACGGCTACCCGCGACGTGGCAGAAGCCAATCGCCTCGCTCCCGGTCTCGTGCCCGCCGCCGTCATGTCCGCCCGGATCGCGGTGGAGGCCGGCAACAAGCGTCAGGCTGCGAAAACGATCCGCAAGGCATGGGATCAGGCGCCGCATCCGGACCTCGCCGCTGCCTTCGCGCTGATCGAGCCGGACGAGACCCCTGCTCTGCGCCTGCGTCGCTTCCGCCCGCTCCTCGGCAAGCATCCGGGTCACCCCGAAGTGCAGATGCTGGAAGCAGAGCTGCAGATCGCGAACGAGGATTTCCCCGCCGCCCGCAAGGCGCTCGGCGATCTGGCCGAGACTTCGCCCACCGCGCGCTCGCTCACCATCATGGCTGCCGTGGAACGCGGTGAGGGCTCTCCCGACCGGGTCGTGCGCGGCTGGCTTGCCCGCGCCGTGACCGCTCCGCGCGGCAACCAGTGGATGTGCAGCAACTGCGGCCATGTGCACGAGGATTGGACGCCGGTCTGCGCCAACTGCGAAAGCTTCGATACGCTGGAATGGGCAGAGGCCCAGCAGTCCCAAGCCTCCCTCGCGGGTCCGACCCAAATGCTGCCGTTGATCGTCGGCGCTTTGGAGGATCGCAGCACCGAAGAGGACGAGGCCGACGTGATCCAGGAAGAATCACCCGCCCCCAATGGCTTCGCACCAGAGGCCACGCCATCGACCGCCTATTCGGAGACCGACGACGCAGAAGTGGCAGAGCCCGCCCCGGAACCCGAACCCGAAACCGAACCCGCCCTCTCGCGAAATTAGGACTATTCAACAGCCGCGCGCCTTGCTAAGAGCGCGCCCGGTACGCCGCTGTAGCTCAGCTGGTAGAGCACGTCATTCGTAAGTAGCGGGTCCGCCCGGGAATGGCTTGCAAAACCGAAGCGTTCGCGGCAAATGATAAGAATTGGTAGGCCCATTGCAGGGCCCGCTACGCCTCAATAGCTCAGCTGGTAGAGCAGGTCCTTCGTAAGGACAAGGTCGGGGGTTCGAGTCCCTCTTGAGGCACCATTCTCCCTTCAGATTTAGCAAGTAATGTGATAGCCCGTTGGGCCGATTTAGCGGTCGTATGGATTAGGCAGCTACTTGGGCGGGTTTGGGAGGATGTTTGTTTCGAGCGACTGTGCAACCGGTGTATCCCAACCATCCCTTCTACCTTGCAAGACCTCGCAGTCTCTCAGTTCAACTCGAGATCTATCCTTTTGAAGCCAATCGCGAAGATTCGATGCCCAGCGCGACCTACAAATTCCGCGTATCGTAGACGGGAAGCAGTTCGACCCTCTTAGAGCGAATTCTTGCATAAGAACTGCGACTCGCCGCCCTAAGCCATCGCCAAAACAGCCACTCCAGCCACCCCCACAATCCAGACTTGCCAGAGGACGCGGACGGCGGCGGTTATGTCTCCGGCGGTGGCGTTGCGGGGGGCTTTGGGGTTGAGGGCGGGGTCGGAAGTCATTTCTCCGTCGTAAGCGCGGGGGCCGGAGAGGGAGAGGTTGAGGGCGGCGGCCATGGCGGCTTCGGGCCAGCCTGCGTTGACGGAGCGGTGCTTTTCGCCGTCTTCCCAAGCGCAGCGCAGGGGGGCGGCGCCGTGCCAGACGGCAATGAAAAGCGCGGTGAGGCGTGCGGGGATGTAGTTCAGCAGATCGTCGAAGCGGGCGGCGGCCCAGCCGAAAGCCTCGTGCCGGGGCGTGCGGTGGCCGATCATGGAATCGGCGGTGTTTGCGATCTTGTATAAGAGTAGCCCGGGCAACCCGCCGAGGAGGAACCAGAAGGCCGGGGCGATGACGCCGTCCGAGACATTCTCGGCCGCGCTCTCGATCGCGGCGCGGGCGACGGCGGCCTCGTCGAGGGGGCCGGTATCGCGCCCGACGATCATCGCGACGGCGCGTTTGCCGTGATCCAGCGAGCGGCGCAGGCCGATGGCGACGGCCTCCACATGATCGACGAGGGAGCGTTGCGCCAGCAGCGCGGCGGCGATGAGGATCTGCCAGAGCCAGCCCAGGGGAAGGGCCGCGATGAGGGCACCCAGGGCGATTGCGCCAAGGCCGAGGCCCGTCATTGTGAGGATGCCGTTGCGCCGTCGCTCCTGCGCGTCACCTCGGTTGAAGCGCTTGTCGCAGGCGTCGATGAGGCGGCCCATCAGCACCGCCGGATGGGGGATGCGGGACCAGAGCCAGCGCGGCTCCCCCAGTGCGGCGTCGAGGAGGAGGGCCGCGAGAAGCAGGGGGGCGGTGTCGTTCACAGGGCGGCCTCCAGCCGGGCCCAGTCGCGCTCGGATCCCGGCAGGCCGAGACGCAGCCAAGTGTCCGAATAGGGGAAGATGCGGGACCAGATATGATGGCGCGCAAGCTGCTCCTGCCATTGGGCGGCGCGGTCCGGCATCGCGTAGGTGCGAAAGAGCGTGGTGCCGCCGACAGATGTCGCCCCGGTCCGCTGGATCAGCGCGTCGAGCCGGGCTGCGTCTGCGGCCAGCCGGGTGCGGGTCGCCTCGGCCCAGGCGGTATCGCGGAGGGCGCGGGCGCCGACCTCCAGCGCCGGGCCGGAGACGGTCCACGGCCCCATCAGTTCGGACAGAGGCACGCCGGTGGCGGTGTTGCGGAGCGTATCGGGGTGGGCGATGGCAAAGCCGAGGCGGAGACCGGCGAGCCCCCAGAATTTTCCGAAACTCTTCAACACCACGGTGCCGGGCTTCGCCGTGCGGGCGATCTGGCTGGCCTCGGGGGTGACGTCGCAGAAGCTCTCGTCAATCACGGTGAGCGCACGGCCCGCGGCGTCGGGCCAGAGCCGACCATCGGGATTGTTGGGGTGGACGTAGACATGGACCGGATGCGCGGGATCATCGAAGGGCTGCCCCTGCCCGCGCGCGGCGAAGGCGGCGGCGTGTTCGTTATAGGTCGGCGCGGGGATATGGGCGGGTTGCCCGCCGGCGAGTTCGGGCATCAGAGAGATGAGGGGAGAGGCCCCGGCGGCGGCGATGATCTCGGCCGTCTCCGGCACGTTCCAGAAGGTGCGGGCGGCGTGGAGAAGATCCTCCATCGCGCCGTCACCGGGCAGGCGGTGCCACGCCTCCGCCGAGATGTCGCCCAACGGGTAGGGCACGGGGTTGATCCCCGTCGAAAGGTCCAGCCAATCGTGCGGTGTGCCGCCGAAACGGGCGGCGGCGGCATCCAGCCCGCCGCCGTGGTCGCGCTTGCGAGGAGGACCACGGCGGTCGGTATCGGAAACGGAGGCGCTCATAGGCTCCGTTGAAGCGGAAATTCACGCCGCAAGCAATGCGTCTCGACCATGGGGTTCATGCCAGTCGATCACCGGGTTGATCGGAATGATCCGATGCGGGTTAATCGTGTCGTGGCTGTAGTGGTAGTGGCGCACGATGTGGTCGAAGTTCACCTGCCCGGCCACGCCCGGCCATTGATAGAGCTCGCGCGTGTAGGCCCAGAGGTTGGGGTAATCCACGATCCGGTGGCGGTTGCACTTGAAGTGCAGGTGGTAGACCAGATCGAAGCGCACCAGCGTGGTGAAGAGCCGCCAATCGGCCTCGGTCACGCGGTCGCCCGCGAGGTAGCGGCGCTTCGAGAGCAGACCCTCCAGCCAGTCGAGCGCGTCGAAGAGCGTGTGAACCGCCTTGTCGTAGGCCTCCTGCGAGGTGGCGAAACCGGCCTTGTAGACGCCGTTGTTGACCTCGGAATAGACGCGGGCGTTGATCTCGTCGATGCGGTCCCGCAGCGGCTCGGGGTAGTAATCGTCGGTATTGCCGGTGATCCCGTTGAAGGCGCTGTTGAACATGCGGATGATCTCGGCGGATTCGTTCGAGACGATGGTCTCACGCTGCTTGTCCCAGAGGATCGGCACGGTGACGCGGGTGGTCACGTCGGGCTGCGCGCGAATATAGAGATCGCGGGCATAGGGCAGGCCGTAGAGGGTATCGCCCGTGGCGCCCTCGAAATCCGTATCGAAGGTCCAGCCCTCGCCCAACATCTCGGGGTGCACGACCGAGATATCGATATGTGGCGCGAGGTCCTTCAGCTCGCGGAAGATCAGCGTGCGGTTGGCCCAGGGGCAGGCATGGCTGACGTAGAGGTGATAGCGCCCGCTCTCGGCCTTGAAGCCCCCCTCACCGCTCGGCCCGGCACTGCCGTCGGCGGTGATCCAGTTGCGAAACTGCGATTCGCTGCGCTTGAAGGCACCGCCGGTCTTGCCGGTGTCATACCACTTGTCCTGCCATTCGCCGTCTACCAAGAGACCCATGTCTTCCTCCTAAATCCAGTTGTCAGACAGGTAGGGCGGCGCTGCCCCTCCGACCACGCGTCTCTGCGCAGGGAGGGGGCCGCATCGGCGCACATATCCCGGAAACACTGCGTTCTTGTAGAACATCCCGAGGGGCCGATTTGCCCGTTTGGCTAAGTAAATGTTAAGCTTATGGCCCCAGAGTCGCCTTGCCGCGGGCCGTGACGCCAAGATCCGTCATTGACCTGACATGAAACTCCGTCACGGTGACGATATGCGCCGACTCAAGGGTCAGAGGGTCCGATGACTGAATATCTACCGAAAGAACTCCGCGAACAGCTTGCCGCCGCGCAACGCCATGGCAAACGCAAGCGGGCGACCCGTTCCGTTCACGTGGGCGACGAGGCCTTCGCGATCATCGAGATGACGGACGCGGGCTTCGCGCTGGATCGGGAGGACGCGCCGCGGCTTCGCGGGTTGATCGACATCTACGAAGGGCCGCGCCACCTCTATCAGGCGTTGATCGTGGCCTCTGCCGAGGATGGCGACCTGATGCGCTACGATTTCAAGCGCAACACGGCGACGGCGACCACCGCTCCGGTGGATTTCGTGCAGGACGACAACCGCCCCGCCGGCCTGCTGTCGAAAGCCTGAGCATCACGCAAAATTTTCCGGCAGCTCGCGCTGCTGGCGCGATGATCTCCCGCGATTGGTCTTAGCCACGGGTCATTTTTCGCAGTACGTGCGCTAGATTGCGGTTAATTTGCCGCCAAGCACACGGATTCTGCAAAAAGGGCCTCTCCGATGATCGACACGCCGTATCTTCTGTTTCTGGGTGACGCGCCCGACCAACTGGCCGCGAAGGTCGCCCAGGGCATCCGCGACTGGCGGCCCGACAACGTCATCGGCCAGTTCCGGATGGACGGCTGCAAGGCCGATGTGAAGGTCGCCGACATGGACCTCGCCGGCGCCAAGGCGTCGGGCGCAAAGACCCTCGTGGTGGGCGTGGCCAACCGCGGCGGCGTGATCTCCAGCTCCTGGAAGCGCGTCCTGATCGAGGCGTTGGCCGAGGGCTTCGACATCGCCTCGGGCCTGCACAACCTGCTCAACGACGAGCCCGATCTCGTGGCCGTGGCCAAGGAATACGGCCGCACCCTGCACGACGTGCGCATCCCCACGGTGGATTACCCGATCGCCAATGGCGTGAAACGCTCTGGCAAGCGCTGCCTCGCGGTGGGCACCGACTGCTCGGCGGGCAAGATGTACACGGCGCTGGCGATGGACAAGGAAATGAAGGCGCGCGGGTTGAAATCCTCCTTCCGCGCCACCGGCCAGACCGGCATCCTCGTGACCGGCGACGGCGTCCCGCTCGACGCCGTGATCGCCGACTTCATGGCCGGCGCGGTTGAATGGCTGACCCCGGACAACGACGAGGATCACTGGGACATGATCGAGGGCCAGGGCAGCCTGTTCCACGTCTCCTATTCCGGCGTCACCATGGCGCTGATCCACGGCGGCCAGCCCGACGCGCTGATCCTCTCGCACGAGCCGACCCGCACCCATATGCGTGGCCTGCCCTCCTATTCGCTGCCGACCCTGGAGCAACTGCGCGACACCGCCCTGCCGCTGGCCCGCATCGCCAACCCCAAGGCCGAGGTTGTGGGTATCTCCGTCAACACCGCCGCGCTGGGCGAGGACGAGGCGCTGCAATGCCTCGCCGATATCGAGAAGCGCATGGGCCTGCCTACCGCCGATCCGTTCCGTCAGGGCGCCGGCCGCCTTTGCGACGCGCTGGAAGCTATGTGATGCAGATCACCCGAGACAGCTTCCGCCTTGCCGAGGTCTTCACCATCTCACGCGGCTCGCGCAGCGAAGCGCAGGTGCTGACCGTCACCGTGGAACGGGACGGTCACACCGGCCGCGGCGAATGCGTGCCCTATGCCCGCTACGGTGAGACCCTCGACAGCGTCACCGAACAGCTGGAGGCCTCGGGCGGTGAGGTCTCCGCCCTGCCCGCCGGTGCGGCGCGCAACGCGCTCGACTGCGCGCTGATCGACCTCGCGGCGAAGTCCCAAGGCCTGCGTGCCTGGCAATTGCTGGAACTGGACGCCCCCGGCCCCATCACCTCCGCCTTCACCCTGTCGCTCGACACGCCCGAGAAGATGCGCGCCTCGGCGGCGAAGAACGCCACCCGCCCGCTTCTGAAGATCAAGCTCGGCACCGCCGATGACATGGCACGGCTCGAAGCCGTCCGCGCCGGCGCCCCAAACGCCGCGATCATCGTTGACGCCAACGAGGGCTGGACCGCCGATATCTACGCCGACCTCGCACCCCACCTCCTGCGCCTCGGCGTGCAGATGGTGGAACAGCCCCTGCCTGCGGGCGAAGACGACATGCTGGCCGAGATCGCCCGCCCCCTGCCCGTCTGCGCCGACGAATCCTGCCACGACCGCGCCTCCCTGCCCGACCTCAAGGGCAAGTACGACATGGTCAACATCAAGCTCGACAAGACCGGCGGTCTGACCGAGGCGCTCGCCCTGCGCGACGCCGCAAGGGCCGAGGGCTATACCGTCATGGTCGGCTGCATGGTCGGCAGCTCGCTGGCCATGGCCCCCGCGATGCTGGTGGCCCAAGGTGCCGAGATCGTCGATCTCGACGGCCCGCTCCTGCTGGCCGAAGACCGCACGCCACCGCTCCGCTTCGAAGGCTCCACCGTCCACCCGCCCGATGCCGCGCTCTGGGGCTGACGCTCCTTCATCTTGGCCCGTACAACTCCGGGGAGCGCGAGGGGCTGGCCCCTCGCTCCCGTCCCCGCCCCCCGCGCCCTCACGCGAAGTTGCGGTGCGCCGGGGGCCTCCCTGCCCCAGTCTGCGGCGAGCCACAGCAACCGGAGCCGTCCCATGCGCCTGATCCTCGCCGCCACCCTCAGCCTCCTGACCCTGCCAGCCGCGGCCTGCGGACCGGATAGCGATTGCACCGTCGCCGGAGACCGGACCTATCGCTACTACGTGCCGACAGATGCCGATGCCCCCGTGGGAGCCTTCTTCCATGCCCATGGCTACCGCGGCTCGGCCAATGGCGCGATGGGCAACCAGAGCCTGCGGGCCATGGCCGACCGGCTCGGCATGGCCTTCGTCGCCCTGAACGCCGACGCCGAGGATTGGAACCTCGCCCATCATCCCCGCAATCCATCCCAGTCAGAGACCACCGAGCCGGTCTATGTCGAGGCGGTCATTGAAGATATCGCCACCCGCATCGCGCTCGACCGCGGCCGCCTGATCGCCACCGGCTTCAGCGCCGGCGGCATGATGACTTGGACGCTGGCCTGCGAGATGTCCGAGACCTTCGCGGGTTTCGTTCCCTACGCGGGCACCTTCTGGGCACCGAGCCCCGCCACCTGCCCCACCCCGCCTGCCACGCTCGTCCACATTCACGGGAACGCCGACAGCACCGTCCCTCAAGAAGGCCGCGCCATCGGCGGGGCGCGGCAGGGTGACCTCCACCGCGTGTTGGAGACCTATGGCTCCGCTGGCGGATACGGCGCCCCCGCGCCCGTCCCGTCCCGCGACGACATGCGCTGCGAGGGGCGCGAAAACGCGGGCGGCGACGCGCTCGTCTTCTGCGAGTTCGACGGCGGCCATTCCTATTCCCCTGCCCGCGTGGAATGGGCCATTGAATGGATTCTCGCGCGGCTCTAGACGTGATTTGACCAAGAAAAGGACCACCCCCATGACCCGAACCGTCTATGTCAACGGCCAGTACCTGCCGGAAGATGAAGCTACCGTCTCGATCTTCGACCGGGGCTTCCTGTTTGCCGATGGCGTCTACGAGGTCACCAGCGTTCTGGACGGCAAGCTGATCGATTTCGACGGCCACGCCAAGCGCCTGCAACGCTCGCTGGATGAGCTAGAGATGGCCAACCCCACGACCGAGGAAGAGCTTCTCGAGATCCACCGTGAGCTGATCCGCGCCAATGACATCACCGAGGGGCTGATCTACCTGCAAGTCACCCGCGGCGCGGCCGACCGGGACTTCGCCTACCCCGAGGACGCCACGCCCACGATCGTCCTCTTCACCCAGGCCAAGAGCGGCCTCGCGGACAATCCGATGGCGAAGACCGGGATGAAGATCATCTCGATCGAGGATCAGCGCTGGGGGCGGCGCGACATCAAGACGGTGCAGCTGCTCTACCCCTCGATGGGCAAGATGGCTGCCAAGGTCGCCGGCGCCCATGACGCCTGGATGGTGGAAGACGGCGTGGTGACCGAAGGCACATCGAACAACGCCTATATCGTGAAGGGCAACACGATCATCACCCGGCACCTGGGCCATGAGATCCTCAGCGGCATCACCCGCACGGCCGTCCTGCGGATGGCGAAAGAAGCCCAGATGAAGGTGGAGGAACGCCCCTTCACGGTGGAGGAAGCCAAGCAGGCGGACGAGGCTTTCGTCACCTCGGCCACCACCTTCGTCATGCCCGTGGTCGAGATCGACGGCACCGCCGTGGGCACAGGCACGCCGGGCGCGGTCACCGCGCGTCTGCGGGAAATCTACATCGACGAGATGCGCAAGGCCGCGGTCTGAGAGAGGGACAGCCTCGGGACGCTCGCCTTTTTAAGACGTTAGCCGTGCCTGCCGGAGCCCTTACACGGCCCGCTGCAGGCGCGGCTTTTTCGTATTCGCGTCCGCGATAGGGTCTTCTGACGCTGGCACGCGGCGCGCGTTTGACCTCCGCGCCGTATCCGGCAGACGCTAGGTCTTCAGACTGTCGTCGTAGGCGACCAGTTCGACGGTGTTGCCTTCGGGGTCCGTCGTGAAAATGCCGCGCCAGCCGACCCATCCGAAATTCTCGATCCGGTAGGGCTGGTCGTGCTCGTCGTACCACGCCATGACCGCCTCCTGCTCGTGGAACGGAACCGTCAGCGCGATGTGGTGGAGCGCCGATCCGGCCCCCGTGGTGGGCCGTGGGGCGTCAGGCCCCGCGCCCATGGTCTTGTCGAAAAGCGCCAGAACCTGCGTATGGCCGCCGAAGCCTTCGGCGATGCGGAAGAAGATGATGCCGGGTGCCGCGTTTCCTTCGAGCCGTTGCAACCCCAACATCTCGCCATAGAAAGCCGCCATCCGGGCGAGGTCGTCGCAGCGGATCGCGATTTCGCCGAGGGCGCGGATGCGGAAAGGTGGCGTCATGGCGCCACGTTAGGCCTGCGTTGCGCGGGGGGCAATGGAGAGCCTCGGGCAGCCGGCGCGGGCCGTGCCTGCGGTCAGAGGAAATCGCCTTGGGCGAACCAGCCCCCCGATTGCGCGCCGCCGTGGGCATAATAGAGCCACAGCCGCGCGCCGTCTTCGGTGGTGACACGCCAGTAGTCGCGCACCCCGGTACGCCATGCCCTGTCATCCAGCCACCATTCCGGCGCCAGCCTTTCGGGGCCGAGCGCGGCATGGGTGCGGAAACTGCGCCCGCGCCAGCGAAAGTCCGAGGGCACCTCGGGCGTGGCGGGGGCGCTGACAGGTTCGGGCGGAAACAGGGTCAGCGGACGCGGGCGCATGGTGGGCGGCCAGGTGCCCGGAGGCTCGGGCTCGGACCAGGCGGCGGCGATGGGAACGGAGGTTTTCTCGGGGATGTGGCTGTCGGCGGGCCGGGCCCGGCGGATCGCCTCCAGCCCCACCCGCGCGCCGAGACGGGCGATGAAATCGGCCATGTCCTGACTGTCCGTACGCGGCGCGGCGCTTTCCTGGGCGACGGCCCATCCGCCTTTGTGCTCGGTCGCGTGCAACGGCTCGGTCACATGGGCGATGACGCGCAGGCGGTCGATGCCGAAACCGGCGTCCACCTCGTCCAGCTTCATCTCGAACAGGGGTTTCAGCTTGTCGGGTTGATCCGCCGGCTGGGCGAGCCCGATCTCGATCGTCTGGGTATCGCCCTCCACCCGGCTCAACTCCAGCCGCACCCGCCGCGCGCCCCGGCCCTGGGCGCGGAGCTTTTCGCAGAGCGGCGGCAGGATGCGGTCCAGCCCGGCGACGATATCGGAATCCAGCCCGATGGGTTCCGGCAGGCTGAGCCGGACAGCAAAGTGCAGCGGCGCCCCGGCGGGGGAAATCGGCTCGGGCTGGATGCCGAGAGCCTGATCCATCCGCAGGATCAGCGCCTGCCCGAAGCGACGCGACAGGCTGGCGCGGGGCAGCGCCAGAACATCGCCGATCTGGCGCAGGCCGAGGCGGGCAAGACCGGCGACCGTGGCCTCGTCCACGCGCAGGGCGGCAATCGGCAGCGGCGCCAGAACCTGCCGCGCGGTGCCGGGCGGCGCGATGCGTTGCACGGCACCGCCGGCCATATGGGTTGCGGGCGCGGGACCGCCCTTCACCCAATGGCGCTTGCCCGCGCGCGACCGCGTGGCGCGCGCCTCCTGATCGATCGCGTCGCCGTTGCGGGTCTGCATCGCGCCCTTGCCGACGAGCCCCCGCCCCCCGGCGTAGCGGGCCAGCGCCCAGGCCGCGCCGGCGGTATCGGCGATGCCCGCGCAGACGCTGAGGCCGAGATCGCCGCAATCCTCGTGAACCTGCGCGAACAGCGCCTCTTCGCCGCCGAAAAGATGCGCGCAGCCGGTGAGATCGACCATCAGGCTTTCGCGCCCTTCTTCCGCGACCCAGGGGCTGAACTTCCCGGCCCAGCGCCGGAGCGCCATCAGAAGCGCCGCCTCGCGCCCCGGCTCCGCAGGCCGCGTCACCAGATCGGGGCAGAGCATCATCGCCTCGTTCAGGGCCTGGCCGCGCGACAGGCCCAGCGCCTCTGCCGGGAGGTTGGTGGAATCCAACTGCCGGAGATTGCCGGTCTCGCTGACCGTGACGAGGGGAATTTCGGCCAAGGCCGGCTCTCCGCGCAGGACCCGCTCCACGCCCAGGCGGGGGAACCACAGGGAGAGGATGCGACGCTGGTTGGCGACGTTGCGGCGGGGTGGGGTGGACATGGGCGGCAGCACTTGTTCCTGATTTGTTCTCCAAACTAGAACGCGCCCGCGCGGGAGTCGAGTCCGGCGCGGGCGCGGTTGGATCACAATTTCAACGCTTCGCTCAACTGCTGCGCAGACGCTCCAGCAGACGCGGCGAGGCATAGCCATCGGGGGTCACGCCCGCAGCGGCCTGATAGCTGCGGACCGCCGCGATGGTGATCGGACCGACGATCCCGTCAATCTCCTCGTTATAGTGACCCGCCGCGAGCAGGAGGCGCTGCAACTCCTCCCTCTCGGCGAAGGTCAGGGCGCGGTCGCCGCGGGGCCAACCGGCCTCGAACCCGCGCCCGCCGTCGATGCGGTCGCTCAGGTGGCCGATGGCGATGACATAGGCGTCGGCGGGGTTATAGCGCTCGATCACGCGGAAGTTGCCGAAGGTCACCAGCGCCACCCCCTCCGCGCCACCGGGCAGCAGGATCGAGGCGCGGCCATGGTCGGGAATCGGATCGCCATTGACGAGCCGCACACCGAGGTTGTTCCAGAACGCGACGCCGATGTTCTCCTGCTCGCCCGCGAGGCGATAGTCGAACCCATCGGGCAGGCGCACTTCAAGGCCCCAGGGCTGGCCATAGACCCACCCATGTTCGGCGAGGTAATGCGCGGTGGAGGCCAGCGCGTCGATGGGGGTGTCGCCCCAGATATTGCGGCGACCGTCGCCGTCGAAATCCTGCGCGAACTCCAGATAGCTGGTGGGCATGAACTGCGTATGGCCCATGGCACCGGCCCAGGAGCCGGTCATGTTGCCGACGCTGGTGTCGCCCGCCTCGATGATCTGCAGCGCGGCGATCAGTTGTTGCTCGAAGAACTCCTGCCGGCGGCCGTCATAGGCGAGAGAGGCCATCGCCTCCACCACCGGGATATTGCCGCGCGCTGCGCCATAGGCGCTTTCGAGCCCCCAGACGGCGAGCACGACCTCGGCCTCGACCTGATACTGTTCTTCAATGCGGACCAGCGTCGTGCGCCATTCCGAGCGCATCTCCTGCCCGTTGCGAATCCGCGTCGAGGACACGGCGGTATCGAGATATTCCCAAAGGGTGCGCGAGAATTCCGCCTGGTTGCGGTCCCGGTCCAGAACCCGCGCGTTCAGGTCGAGACCGTCAAAGGCGCGGGTGAAGGTGGCGGGGCTGATGCCTGCTGCGAGGGCGCGGTCGCGGAAGTCGGTGATCCACGCGCGGAACGCGGGATCGTCGGTGTCGAGCGGGCGCGCGGCGGCTTCCTGCGCAGCGCTCGCCTCCGCCTCGGCCCGCAGCACGGCGGCACGGGCGACGAACTCCGCCGGCACCTCACCGCGCGCGCGTGGCAGGGGCGAGGTCAGCACCGCCAGCAGGCTTTCGCCATCGGGCGAGCGGGTGCCGATCGTGTCGGCCGTCACAGCCTCCCCCGGTGTTTCGGTGGGTACTGCTTCGGCAACGGGCGCCGCGGCGGGCGCGCTTGCGGGTTCCGGCAAAACCTCGACACTCATGCCTTGCGGGGCGGGGATGCTGTTGTCCGGGCCAAGCGGCGCGGGCACGGGGGCGGCGGATGCGGTTTCGGCAGGGGTTTCCGCCTGCTCGATCGCCTGCTCCGCGATCACCTCGATCAAGACGTTGCCGCCGCCGGTGGCGGCGCTGCCCGCGGGCGCGGCGACTTCAAAGGCCGTGGCGCCACCCTGAACCGGGCGCGGCATGGGCAGCGGCGATGCCATGGGCGGCGCGGCCACGGCGGGCAGCGTCGAGGCCATCAGGGCAACAAGGGGGGCGAATTTGAGAGCAAACATGGTTTTGGGGCTCGAATAATGCACGTCAGCGCAGCAATATAGCGAGTTCGCGGCAAACATATAGGTTCACCTCCGGCGAGGCTGCGGGGATGGGCGACGTTTCGCCAGTCACTTTGACCCGGAAGGGTTAAGAACCCGTTACGAACCGCTCTTGGAGCGTGTGCGTGCTGTCTTTTTGCGCAGTTTCGTCTTTCGGGCCTTGGTGCTGCCAGCCTTGCGGCGGGTGGGCGGTTTTCCGCGTCCGCGGCGTTTTCCGGGCGCCGGCGCCTTCCCGTCATGCTCCAGCAGTTCGAGAATCAGCCCCCCGGTGACCGGAACGGCCTCGGCCAGTTTCACGAGCACCCGGTCGCCGATCCCGATCATCGTGCCGGTGTCCGACCCCATCAGGGTCTGCGCCTCGGCGTCGTAGTGGAAATACTCCTGCCCCAGCGAGCGCATCGGCAGGAGGCCGTCGGCGCCGGTCTCGTCCAGCTTCACGAAGACGCCGAACTTGGCGATGCCCGAGATCCGGCCCGGGAACTCGGCGCCGACGCGGTCCGAGAGGAAGGCCGCGAGATAGCGGTCCGAGGTATCGCGCTCGGCCACCATGGAGCGGCGCTCGGTGCCCGAGATCAGTTTGCCGGTCTCCTCCAGCCGCTCGATCTCGGCGGGCGAGAGGCCGTCCTTGCCCCAGCCGTGGGCGCTGATCAGGGCGCGGTGCACGATCAGGTCGGCGTAGCGGCGGATCGGCGAGGTGAAATGGGCGTAGCTTTTCAGGGCGAGGCCGAAGTGGCCGAAATTCTCGGGCGTGTAATAGGCCTGCTGCATCGAGCGCAGGGTGGAGATGGAGATCAGCTCGGCGGTGTCGTCATCGGCGGCACGCAAGAGGTCGTTAAGGTGGCGGGTTTGCAACACCTGCCCCTTGGCGAGCGTCAGCCCGGCGCTTTCGGCAACCTCGCGCAGGGCGTCGAGCTTCTCGGGCGAGGGTTCCTCGTGGACCCGGAACAGGAGCGGCGTGCGCTTGGCGATCAGGGTCTCGGCGGCGGCGACGTTGGCCAGCACCATGAACTCCTCGATCAGGCGGTGGGCGTCTAGCCGATCCTTGAAGGCGACCGAGGTGACGCGGCCGTCGTCGTCCAGCTCGATCCGGCGCTCGGGCAGGTCCAACTCCAGCGGCTGGCGCTTGGCGCGGGCGATCTTCAGCGCCTCGTAGGCGGCGTAGAGCGGGCGGATCACGCTGTCGAGGAGCGGCTCAGTCCGGTCGGTGGCGTCACCGTCCTGGGCGGCCTGGGCCTCCTCGTAGCTGAGGGAGGCGTGGGACTTCATCAGGGCGCGGTGGAAGCTGTGGGAGAGTTTCTTGCCCTTGGCGTCGATCACCATGCGCACGGCGATCACCGCGCGGGGCACGCCTTCGTGCAGGGAACAGAGATCGCCCGAGAGACGATCGGGCAGCATCGGCACGACCCGGTCGGGGAAATAGGTGGAGTTGCCGCGCTTGCGCGCCTCGCGGTCGAGGGCGCTGTCCGGCGTCACGTAATGGGCGACATCGGCGATGGCGACCCAGATGACATGGCCATCCTTGTTGCCGGGGTCTTCATCGGCATGGGCATAGCAGGCGTCATCGTGATCGCGCGCGTCGGCCGGGTCGATGGTGATCAGGGTCAGATCGCGCAGGTCCTCGCGGCCCTTGAGACCGGCGGGCTTGGCGGCATCGGCCTGGGCGATGACCGCGTCGGGGAAGCTGTCGGGGATGCCGTGTTCGTGGATCGCGATGAGCGAGACGGCACGGGGGCCGCCGGGGTCGCCCAGCCGCGCGGTGATCCGGGCGCGCGGCGCGCCCATCCGCGCCTTGGGACCGGCGAGCTCGCCTTCCACCAGCTCTCCGTCACGGGCCTCAAAGGTGTCGCCCGTGCGGACCTGCCATTCCTTGTCGGAGCCCTTGGTGATCGGCGAGATCACCCCGCCCTCGTCGCGCTTGCGGAAGATGCCGAGGATCTTGCGCGGGTTGGTCCCGATCTTGCGGATCAGCTTGGCGGTGTAGTGGTGGTCGGCCTCGCTGCCCTCGGCCGGGAACAGCTTGGCGAGAATGCGGTCGCCCTGGCCCACCGCCGGATCGGCGGCGCGGGGCGTGTAGAGAATGCGCGGCTCCACGCCCTTGCCGTGCCATTCCAGCGGCCGCGCGAAGAGGTCGCCGTTGTCGTCGGGCGCTTGCACGGAAAGGATCGTGACCGGGGGCAGCTTCTCGGGGTCGCGGTAGGTGCGGCCGGCCTTCTCGAGGTGCCCCTCCTCCTGCAGCTCTTTCAGGATCCGCTTCAGGTCGATCCGCGCCGCGCCTTTGATGCCGAAGGCCTTGGCGATGTCGCGCTTGGACCGCTTGCCGGGGTTATCGGTGATCCATTGCAGGATCTGCTCTTTGGAGGGGATGTTGCTCATGGCTCTCAGGTAGCACGGGCGCGGGGGGGCGTCATGGGCCGATTTCAGCGAGCGGTGCGGAGGCGAGGGCGGGATTGAGTTGTATTGGCCAAGATGAAGGGGGAGCGGCGGGGATGGATGGCGGCCGGTCGGTGGCTTGGCGGGCGGGGGCAGAGCGGAGCCTTTGGCGCGGCGTGACCGGGGTTGTCGGCGAGGAGCGCGCGCGCCGGGGTTGGTGCGCGCGCGCGGGAGTGTCGGGGCTACTCGGCGAAGTAGTCGGTGAGCACGCGGGTATAGACTCGCTTGAGAGCCTCGATATCGCTGATCCGCACCCGTTCGTCGACCTGATGCATCCGGTGGCCGACGAGGCCGAATTCCACCACCGGGCAGTGGTTCTTCACGAAGCGTGCATCGGAGGTGCCGCCGGTGGTCGACAGCTTGGGCGTGCGCCCGGTCTCGGCCTCCACGGCGCGGCCGACGAGGGTGGAGAGATCGCCCGGCGGGGTCAGGAAGGACTCGCCGCTGAGCTTGGTGGTCATGGTGATGGTGGTGCCGGTTTCCTCGGCGACGCGGTCGGCCTCGGCGCGGAGCCATTGGGTCAGGCTCTCGCCGGTATGGGTATCGTTGAAGCGCAGGTTCACGGTCATCTTCGTGCGCGCGGGGATCACGTTGTTGGCCGGGTTGCCGGTGTCGATGGTGGTGATCGCGCAGGTGGTGGGATCAAAGTGCTCGGTGCCCTCGTCGAGCACATGGGTCGAGAGGCGGTGGCCCAGAAGCGCCACGGCGGGGAGCGGGTTGATGACCTTGTGCAGGTAGGCGGAGTGGCCCTGCTTGCCGATCACCTCGAAGAAGGCGGTGAGCGCGCCGCGGCGGCCGATCTTCATCATGTCGCCCATTTCCTCGGGGCAGGTCGGCTCGCCCACGATGCAGACGTCGATGCGCTCGCCGGTTTCCTCCATCCAATCGAGAAGTGCGATGGTGCCGTCGGTGGACTCGCCCTCCTCGTCGCCGGTGATCGCCAGCACCACGGCGCCGTCGGGCGGGGTTTGGCGGACGAAATCGATGGCGGCAGCGGCGAAGGCGGCCACGCCGGATTTCATGTCGGTGGCGCCGCGCCCGTACATCCATTCGCCCTCCACCTCGGCGCCGAAGGGCGGATGGGTCCAGGCGGCCTCGTCACCCACGGGGACCACGTCGGTGTGGCCGTTGAAGCCGAAGGCGCGGCCGTTGCCGCGGGTGCCCCAGCGGGCATAGAGGTTGGCGATGCCGCCCCGATCCACGCGCGTACAGGTGAAGCCCGCCTCGGAGAGGAGCTTCTCCAGCAGCACCAGCGCGCCGCCTTCCAGCGGGGTGACGGAGTTGCAGCGGATCAGCTCGGCCGTCAGCGCGACGGGATCGACAGGCTCGGATGACGCCGGGGAATGGACTTGTGACATGGAAACCTCGGGCTACAGGATGTTGTAGATCGCACCCTACCGGCGTGGCCAAAGGACCACAATGCGGCCCCAACGTGGCCGGTTCGGGGCAAATTTCATAGGCTTGTCCGTAGGTTGTGTTAACCTTTGGGTAATAAATAATACGCCGAGGCAGGCAGCGGACGCCCAAAAATGAGCGCCGCATCGAGCAGAGCAGTCAGGTTCGCCGCGAAGGTCGCCGGGAGATGATCCCGGTCACGATCGACGTGCGCAATCGACGGATGACGCCCGACCTCGGCCCGAAAGGGTACGACGACAGATGGCGACGGGTGACGAGCTCCCTATCGATGAAGGCGCCTCCGCGATGGAGATGGCCACGACGATCTTCGGCGACGGGGTCACGGTCAACAGCGCGAGCTATACCGGGTGGAGCCAGTCTTCGGGCATCTACTCGAACGGCGATAACGTCTCGTCGGAGCTGACGCCCTCGGATACCGGGGTGATCCTGTCGACGGGGCGGGCCAGCCATGTGACGCAATCGTGGGGCGACCCGAACCGGTCGGACAGCACCTCGACCAACACCTGGTGGGGGCGCGACAACGATTCCGATTTCAACGCGGCGGCCGGTACCAACACCTATGACGCCAGCTTCCTTGAGGTGAACTTCACCCCCACGACGGACTTCGTGACCATGCAGTTCGTTTTCTCGTCGGAGGAATACCCGGAATACACCGGCTCCATCTACAACGACGTCTTCGGGGTCTGGGTGAACGGCAACCAGGTGACCTCGCCGATCGTGAACGTGACGCAGATCAACTCGGTCAACGACAGTGCCAATGCGACGCTGTTCAAGAACAACACCGACGACGATTACAACACCGAGATGGATGGCTTCACCGTGACGCTGACGATGGTCATGCCGGTGAACAAGGGCGAGGACAACGACATCAAGATCGGCATCGCGGACGTGGGCGACAGCTCTTACGATTCGAACGTGCTGATCGCGGCGGATTCGATTCAGGGCAGTTTCATCGCCGAGTCGGATTCGCTGACCCACTACGAGGGCGTCACCTCGGTGCTGGACGTGCTGGCGAACGACCCGACCTCGGGCGGGGTGGCGTTCATCACCCATATCAACGGGATCGAGGTGGATCCGGGCGACAGCGTGACCCTGCCGGACGGGACGATTGTCACGCTGACCGTCTCGGGCGAGTTGGAGATCGATCCGCCCGCCTCCCAGACCGGGCTGACCGAAGAGCAGACGATCAACTTCACCTATACCGCCGACGACGGCTCGGGGATTACCGACACCGCCTTCGTCACGGTGACCGCGATCCCCTGTTTCGTGCGCGGCACGATGATCATGACCCGCGAGGGCGAGAAACCGGTCGAGGCGCTGCAGGCGGGAGACATGATCGAGACCCGCGACAGCGGGCTGCAGCCGCTGCGCTGGATCGGCTCGCGCAAGGTTGCCGCCACGGGGCGTTTCGCGCCGGTGGCGATCGAGGCGGGCACCTTCGGGCGGCATCGGCGGCTGGTGGTGTCGCCGCAGCATCGGGTGATGGTGACCCATTGGATGGCCGAGCTGATGTTCGGCGAGGACGAGGTGCTGGTCGCCGCGAAAGACCTGATCAACGATTGCTCGGTGCGGGTGGTGACCCCGGACGAGTTGCCCGGCGGCGAGGTGGAGTATTTCCACCTGCTGTTCGACGCGCATCAGATCATCTTCTCGGAAGGGCTGGCGACGGAGAGCTTCCTGCCCGGCCCCACGGTCATGAACACGATGGACGCGGCGGTGCAGGACGAGGTTCTGTCGCTGTTTCCGGAGATCGACCCCGAAACCAAGGTGGGCTATGGCCCCGCCGCCCGACGGCCGCTGCGCGGCTTCGAGGCGCGGGCGCTTTTGGCCTAGAAACGGATCCCCTGATGTCATGGCAAGCCATATGGAGCGAAGGACGGGCCTACCGCGTGCCGCCCGTGGCCTGTGACACGCCGCTGCGCGCCATGACCCTATTGCTGGAGCTGATCGGCCCAAAGAAGCCGACCCCGCCGCGCGGCCGCAGTGTCGCGCGCGATATCCCGCTGCGCCTGTGGCAAGGGGCGCGGGAGGGTGCCGGGGCGATCTGTCTCTACCTGATGCCCGACGGGGCGCTGCGGCTGCTCCATGGCGAGATCGACCTGCGCACCGAGCCGGGGACCCTGCGCGCGGGTGAGACCCTGAGCCTACGGTATATCGCTTGCTCCGAGGGGCGGAGCGATCTGCTGGAAGTCACGAACCACGACCAGGACCGGGTGCAGGTCCAGCGCTCGGGCCTGCAGCAGCAGGCGACGCTGGCCGACGCCCTGCCCCGTGATCCGCGGTTTCTGACGGTGGCCCATGTTGCGGCGGTGGCCTCGAGCGCCATCGCGGCCAATGCGCTGCCCGGGATCGAGAGTGGCGCCATGGTGGCGACGGCGGAGGGCACGCGTCCCGTCGATGCGCTGCGACCCGGTGACCGGCTGCTGGATGACACCGGCTCGGCACATCCGTTGCGCTGGATCGAGGCGCGGCCGCGGCTGTGCCTTGGACGGGCGGCGCCGATGTGCCTGCGTGCGCCTTATTTCGGGCTGGTGCGCGACCTCGTGGTGACGCCGCAGACGCGGTTGCTGCAGACCGGTCCGATGGTCGATTACCTGTGCGGCACCGAGGCGGTGCTGGCCACCGCCGCGGACCTCGCGACCGGGCGCGCGGTGACGCGGGATCGGTCGAAGCCGATGCGGATGTTCTATCACATGATGCTGGACGATCCGGCCTGCATCCGGGTCGAAAACTCGCCGATTGAGACGGTTCATCTGGGCGATGTCTTGGCGCTGGGCGATCAGGAGATCAGCAAGGCGGCCTCCCCTGTCGCGGCTGATACCACGCCCTCGCTGCCGTTGCTGGACCGGGCCGCGGCCCGTGCGCTGGTGACGGCCCATGGCAAGGCCGCCTGAGCGTCAGGCGTCGGCGGGATCGGGGCCGTCGCCGAAGAACGGAGTCATCTGCACCACCACGACGGAATTTTCCGCCCGCGCGCGGTCCATCAGCTCGCGTTCCTCATCGCTGATCTCGTCGCCCTGGGCTTCCCGCTCGGCGAGCGAGCCGTAGCCTGTCACGTCCAGCGGCGCGAGGTCGGCCTGCTTGAGCACGGCCACCGTCTCGCGCACGGCCTCGGCCTCATCGACGCCGGAGGCGAAGCAGAGGAGTCCCGCGCCGGTCGCCTTCTTCGGCAGGCCATCGTTTTCCTTGCGCCCGACTTCCACGAGGAGCGTGAAGACCTCGTGCACGGCCTTGGGCTTTTTCGGTTTCTTTTGATCATTCTCGGACATGGGGGCGGAGTGATGAGAAATCACGCCCCTGTCAAGGCTGAGACGCTGCCCGACGCTCGCCTGACGTTCAGCGTCCGCGGATCATCCGCCACAGCACGATCAGGATGCAGGCGCCGAGGAAGCCCACGATGCCCTGGGCGATCCAGCCCTCGGTGGGAACGATCCCGACCAGCCGCAGCAGGAAATTGGCGACGACCGCGCCAAGGATGCCGAGGATGATATTGATCAAGATGCCGGTGCGTGCGCCCATGAAGCGGCTGGCAATCCAGCCCGCGAGGCCGCCGACGATGATGGCGGCGAGAAATCCGAGGCCCTGCATGTGGTTCTCCCTTAAGTTGCGAGACCAGTGTGAGGGGCGAAAGGGGCCCCTGTCCAGCATCTTGATGGGGGGGGCGCCGGGGGCCAAGCGTCGGAATGGGGGGCCAGCCCCCCAGGCCCCCCGGAGTTGTAGGGGCCAAGATGAAGGGGCTGGCGTGCGCACGAGTTGCGCGGAGTGATCAGTCGCGCAGGAGGTCGTTGATCGAGGTCTTGGCGCGGGTCTTCTCGTCCACGCGCTTGACGATCACGGCGCAGTAGAGGTTCACGCCGTTTTTCGAGGGCATGGAACCGGCCACGACGACGGAGCCCGAGGGGACCTCGCCATACATGACGTCGCCGGTTTCGCGGTCGACGATCTTGGTGGACTGGCCGATGAAGACGCCCATGCCGAGGACCGAGCCTTCGCGGACGATGCAGCCTTCGACCACCTCGGAGCGGGCGCCGATGAAGCAATTGTCCTCGATGATCGTGGGGCCGGCCTGCATCGGCTCCAGCACGCCGCCGATGCCGACGCCGCCCGAGAGGTGGACGTTCTTGCCGATCTGGGCGCAGGAGCCGACGGTGGCCCAGGTGTCGACCATGGTGCCGCTGTCGACATAGGCGCCGAGGTTCACGAAGGAGGGCATGAGCACCACGCCGGGCGCGATGTAGGCGGACTTGCGGACCACGCAGTTAGGCACGGCGCGGAAGCCCGCGTCCTTCCAGTCGCCCTCCTGCCAATCGGCCCATTTGCTGTCGACCTTGTCCCACCAGGAGCCGCCCTGTGCGGAGCCGGACTGCATCTCCATGTCCTTCAGGCGGAAGCCCAGAAGCACGGCCTTCTTGGCCCATTGGTTCACGTGCCAGTCGCCGTTTTCCTGCCGTTCGGCGACGCGTAGCTGGCCGCCATCGAGCGCGGCAAGCGTGCTTTCGATGGCGTCGCGGATCTCTCCTGCGGTGGCGGGGGTGATCGTGTCCCGCGCCTCCCAGGCGGCTTCGATGGCGGTTTCCAGCTGAGCATTCACGGACATGGCGGTTTCCCTTTGGTCACGACGGCGTTTGCAGGCGGCTATAGTGCGCACGGCGCGTTGATGCAACGCAGCAGCAACGCGCGGCGGGGGTGGGTCTTTTCCGCCCCGCGCGCTAGGTTGCAAGGAAACCAGACAACCTTGGGATGACCACAGATGAGAGACGACCGCCGGCCCCTTCGCGATGCCCATGAGGATATCGCCGATACGCAGAAATTGCCCGACACCCCGCAGGCGCAATCCGAGGCCTATCGCCTGGCCTTTGCCGATCGGGATTTCCTGTGCCGGGACGAGTTGCGCCCCGTACGTCTGCAGCTCGAATTGCTGAAGCCCGAGTTGGGGCTGGACGAGCACGGGATCAAATCGACCGTGGTCCTGTTCGGCGGCGCCCGGATCCCGCGACCGGAGGAGCGCGACGGCGCGCGCAGCGACACCCTGCGCGACATGTCGAAATACTACGACGAGGCGCGGGAGTTCGCCCGCGTGATCACCGAGCGCTCGGTCGCCTCGGGGTGCTCGGAGAACGTCGTGGTAACCGGCGGCGGACCCGGCGTGATGGAGGCGGGCAACCGTGGCGCCGTGGACGCGGGCGGCAAATCCATCGGGCTCAACATCGTGCTGCCCCACGAGCAGGAGCCGAACCATTTCGTGACGCCCGAGCTGTGCTTCAACTTCCACTACTTCGCGATCCGCAAGATGCATTTCCTGATGCGCGCAAAGGCGATCGCGGTCTTCCCCGGCGGCTTCGGCACCATGGACGAGACCTTCGAGACCCTGACCCTGATCCAGACCGGGCGGATGGAGCGTATCCCGTTCCTGCTGTTCGGCGAGGATTTCTGGCGCGAGATCGTGAACTGGGAGGCGCTGGTGCGCGCGGGCACGATCTCACCGGAGGACCTCGACCTGTTCCGCTTCGTGGAGACGGCAGAGCAGGCGCTGGAGGTGATCGATACCTGGCCCCTCGAGGGCAAGCGCGGCGACATTCCGGGGCGCTGAACTAGAGATCGGCAGTCGCGCTGGTGATATTGCCGTGCGGCGCATCGGCTCGGTGAAGACAGGAACGCCCTCGCAGGATGCTGCGAGGGCGTTTGTGCATCTGGCGCTATCGAGGCTGGAGCAGAGTTGCCCGTTCCGGCGCTGACAGCCTCTCGCCTACTCGAAACCGCTCAGCAGGCCGAGGCATTGGTTCGGCATGTTCCCGAGGGACACGCGCATGCCCGAGGGGGGGCTTTCGGGGGGCGGCGTGTTGTTGGGCGGGCTTGGCGGCGGCGGGTTGCGGATGCGCTCGGCGCGGTCGTAGGCCTCCTGGCAGCCGTCGCCCTGGGGCAGCGGCTGGTTCTGGCAGTTGCGGTCGCCCGAGGGGCACTGGAGCCGGACGTGGAAATGGTAGTGGTGGCCGTTGGCGGGACGGATGTGCGACAGCCAGCTGCGGTCGCCGGTGACGTTCTCGCAGAGCCAGACCTTGACGCCGGTGGTCACGAAGATCCGCGCCACGCGGGGATCGGTGGCGGCGAGGCGCAGGACCTCGGCGTGATCGGCTGTCCAGTTCCCGTTGACGGAGGCGCCGCGCTCGGCCCGGACGGAGATCGAGGAGAGCGTCTCACGCTCCTGCTCGGAAAGGTTCAGACGCTCGGGCGGATACATCCAGATGTCGGCATCGAGGCCGACCTGATGGCTCGCGTGGCCGGTCAGCATCGGCCCGCCGCGCGGCTGGCTGAGATCGCCCACGTAGAGCCCGGCCCAAGAGGTATTGCGGGCCACCTGCGCGCTGAGGTTCTGGACGTAGTCGATGAGCTCGGGATGGCCCCAGTTGCGGTTGCGCGACAGGCGCATCGCCTGCCAGGTCGGCCCGGTCTCGGCCAGTTGCTGTGAGCCGGCGACACAGCCATTGGAGTAGAAACCGATCGCCTCGCCCGGTCCGCCGGAGGCGCGGGTCTCGGCGCCGAAGTACTGCCGGGCCTCGCTGCGCGACTGGGTGGCGTCGAGCTGCATCGAGGGGCCGCCCGCACCGCAGGCCGCCAAGAGCATCAAGGCGAAGGGGAACAAGCGTCTCATGGCGGTATCTCCTGGGTTCAATTTCGACCTTCGGGGTCCACGTAATACAAAAGGATCAGGCCAATGGTGAACAAAATCACCAACGGCACAACCCCCAGCTGCTGGCTGCCGGAAATCTGCGTTGCGACGCCGATGGAGAGCGGCGCGATGAAGGAGGTGGCCTTGCCCGCCAGCGCGTAGAGGCCGAAGGCCTCGGTCATGCGGTCGGGATAGGCCTGGCGCACCAGCATAGTGCGGGAGGAGGATTGCAGGGCCCCGCCACAGGCGCCGATGAAGGCGCCGAGGATGTAGAAGGCGATGTCGGGCAGGGACGAGTCCGGCGCGACGGCGATGCCCAGAACGCTTTCGCGGCTGATGAACACCACGGCGAGCGCCACAAGCGCCAGAAGCACCACGTTCGTTACGATCACCGGCTTCGGGCCGAAACGCCCGTCCGCACGACCGCCGAGCCACGCAAAGAATGCGCCGGTGATGATCGCGAGAATGCCGAAGATGCCCACGTCCACGACACTCCACCCCAAAACACCCGAGGCATAGATGCCACCGAAGACATACATTCCGTTGAGCGCGTCGCGGTAGAACATCGACGACAGAAGGTAGGCCATCAGGGGCTTTTCCGACGGCAGGCGGCGCAGGGTCTTGATCAGCGCGGGCATCGCGCCGCGCAGCGCGCGTCCCATGGGCACCGCGCCCGGTTGCGGCGCGTCCCGGACCCAGAGGAAGAAGGGGATCATGCCGACCGCGTACCAGACGGCGGTCAGCGGCCCGACGGCGCGCGTGCCTTCACGGGCGTCCGGATCGAGGCCGAAGATCGGCTCGATCCCCAGAAGGGTCGTCCCCGTCTCGGCGCTTTCGGCAAAGAAGAACAGCATCAGGATCAGCGAGACCAACCCGCCCACGTAGCCCCAGGCGAAGCCCGAGCCCGAGATGCGTCCGATCTCGGTCTTGGTGCCGAGCGTCGGCAGCATGGCATTGGTGAAGATCGTGGCGAACTCCATCCCGATCAGGCCGACGGCAAAGAAGATCAGCGTAAGGACGAGGTTGAAGTTGTCCGGCGCGGCCCACCAGAGGCCGTAGGAGCCCACGACATACATCACGGAAAACAGCCAGATGAACGGCATGCGACGGCCCGAGAGGTCCGCCATCGCGCCGAGGAAGGGCGCCGCGATAGCGATCAGCAGGCCCGCCGCGCCGACGCCGTAGCCCCAGGCCGTCTGCGCCTGCGTGCCGCTGCCCAGTAGCTCGTTCACATAGGGGCCGAACAGGAAGGTGAGCAGCAGCGTGTTATAGGGCTGGCTGGCCCAGTCGAAGGCCCACCAGCCCCAGATACGTTTGCGGCGGTCGGAAGCGGTGGGGTGAGCTGTCATGTCCATCCGCGCACCTTCCGGCGCGGCGGCGAGATTGTCCATCGCGAAGCGAAGGATCAGAGCTCGGGCGGCCAGATCCGTGTCTTGTCGGCCTCAGCCCAGGCGTTGACCCAATCGGGGAACGGCGGGCTCTCGCCCTCCACGCCCAGCGCCTTGGCGACATCCGCAACCGGCGCGAGGCGCCCGCCCTTGGTCACGCCGGTCCGCAACAGGGCGTGGTTGCAGCAGGTGTCACCGCGCCACATCGCCTGCTCGAGATAGAAGAACCTGTTGTCCCATCCCAAAAACCGCGTTCGCAGCTCGAACCGCTGAAACGGCGTGACCCGCGCGCGGTAGCGCACCGTCGAGCCGGCCACGACCAGACCCCAGCGCTGCTCTTTCAGCACGTCGACCAGACCGATGCGGATCGACAAAGCGAACCGCCCGAGGTCGAACAGCGTCATGACGCGGCCATTGTTCATCTCCATGAAGCCGTCGATATCCACCGGCAGGCAGGTCATCGACATCTTGTGGGTGTCGTAGATGCCCATCTTCGGCAGACGGCGCTCGCGCCGCATGATGGCGGCCAATCTCAGGTATGGATACATGGAGGCTGCTTCGCCAATGGCCGCGCCCGGCGCAAGCGCGCCGTGGCGTCAAACACCGACCGAGGCGGTGCCGCCGGGTAATCTGCCTGTTTTCCGAGCTTGCAGCAGGCCCCGCGCACCCCTATTTGGCTAGGAACCCTTTGGAATTCGGACCTTGCCCATGACCTCTCTGCTTCAGATCCTGCTGCTCTTGCTCGGCGTGGTGAAATTCATCGTGATCGCCCACATCATCATGTCGTGGCTGATCAACTTCGGTGTGCTGAACCTGCACCAGCCGATCGTGGCCCAGATCTGGGATGGACTGAACCGCCTGCTGCAACCGCTCTACGACCCGATCCGGCGCTTCCTGCCGAACATGGGCGGGCTCGACCTCGCGCCGCTGGTCGTGATCCTCGGCGTCTACGCGCTGGAGATCGTCATCACCAACAACCTGATGTTCATCTGAGGGCAGCCAAAGCCCGCGGCGCGGCCTGCCGCGTCACAGGTGATCGGCGGCAAAGGCCGCCTCGGAGCCCCAGACGTCCAGAACCCTTTGGTCCCGGCCACAGGCCTCGCGATATAAATCGTAAGCGACCGATTTGCGGCGCGGGCCAAAGCGCGTCAGCACAAGATCGTTCGAGCGGTAGTAATCCTGGTGGTAATCCTCCGCCGGGTAGAACGGCGCGGCATCGCGGATCGGCGTGACGATGTTCTGGCCGAGGCTCCCCTCGGCCTCCATGATCGCTCCCTGCGCGATTTCGCGCTCGCGGTCGTCGTTCACGAAGATCGCCGTCGTATAGCTCTCACCCCGGTCGCAGAACTGGCCCTCCGTGTCGAGCGGATCGATCGAGCGCAGGAACAGCCGCAACAGCCCCGCATAGGGCAGCACATCGGCATCATAGGTGATCTCCACGACTTCCAGATGGCCTGTGCCCCCGCGCACAACGTCGCGATACTCGGGGTTGGGCACGCTGCCCCCGGCAAAGCCGGACACAACCTCGATCACGCCATCGACGCCCTCGAAATCGCTCTCCACGCACCAGAAGCAGCCACCGGCCACGACGGCGGTGCGAATGTCCGCGGCATGGGCGCGACCGCCTTGGACCAGCGCGCCGGCAAAGATCGCGAGCGCAAGGGTCGCAATCTTGATCACGTCGCGCATGGGGCTTTTGGATCGGAAATAACGTCTGAACATGAGACCTCCACCTTTGTTCCGAGGCTCGGAAAGTTGCCCTTGCATTGCAACACACAGCGGTGTGATCTCACGCGGAAATGAACGGGGAGTTGTCTATGCGTATTGCCATGTGGTCCGGCCCGCGGAACCTGTCGACTGCGATGATGTATGCCTTCGGTCAACGCGCCGATTGCGTCGCCTGGGACGAGCCCTTCTACGCCGCCTACCTCGCGAAATCAGGCGTGACGCACCCGATGCAGCAGGAGATCCTCGCCAGCCAGCCCGAGCGCTTCGACGCGGTGATTGAGCAAATCGAAGAGCCGCCCTCAAGACCGGTTCAATACCTCAAGGTCATGGCACATCACATGTTGCCCGGCGTGCCCCTCGACTGGGCGGAAGGCTTTGCCAACGTTCACCTGCTGCGCCACCCCGCCCGCGTCATCGCCAGCTATGCCGTCAAGAACGACATCGAGATCACCCTCGACGATATCGGCTTCGCCCAGGCCGAGCGCATCCACGCCGCGCTCCCCGGGCCGATCATCGACAGCGCCGATATCCGCGCCAACCCCGAGGCCATGCTGCGCGCGCTCTGCGCCGCCATCGACCTGCCCTTCGACCCGGCCATGTTGGCGTGGCCCGAGGGGCCGAAAGCCTGTGACGGAGTCTGGGCGCCGCATTGGTACGACGCGGTCCACCGCTCCACCGGTTTCGCCCGCGCCGAGGGCCCGCTGCCCGACCTGCCCGAGCACCTGCAACCCCTCCTCGCCGAGGCGCTGCCGATCTACGAGGCCCTCCACGCGGACCGCCTGCGCGACTAGGCGCAGCGCCCCCCTTCATCTTTTCACAAATACGGAAAATCACCCCCAGCCCCACGCGCGGCCGACTGCCGGTGAAACGTCCCTTGCAGGCCCCTGCGCGCTCTGCAAAATTGGGACATGGAACATACCCCCTTTCCCTCCTGGCAAGACGTCGCAAGCGACCTCGTTGCCGTTGCCGCAGGCCGGACCGCCGCCGATCTGGTGATCCGCGACGCCCGTGTCGTTCTCGTGCAGACCCGTGAAGTGATGGACGGCTGGCAGGTCGCCATCCGCCACGGCCGCTTCGCCTATGTCGGTCCCGATGCCAGCCATTGCATCGGCGAAGGCACGCAGGTGGAGGAGCTCTCGGGCCGCTACCTCATCCCCGGCCTTTGCGACGGACACATGCATATCGAATCCGGCATGCTGACGCCGGCGGAGTTCTCCCGCGCCGTGATCCCCCATGGCACCACCTCGATGTTCACCGACCCGCACGAGATCGCCAATGTCTTCGGCCTGCGAGGCGTCCGACTGATGCATGACGAAGCGCTGCTGCAGCCGATCAATGTCTTCACCCAGATGCCCTCCTGCGCGCCCTCGGCTCCAGGGCTGGAGACCACGGGCTACGAGATCGGCCCCGAGGATGTCAGCACCGCGATGGAATGGCCCGGCATCGTGGGCCTGGGCGAGATGATGAACTTCCCCGGCGTGATCAATGGCTCGCAGCAGATGCTGGCCGAGATCGCCGCGACGCAAGCGGCGGGCAAGACGGTGGGCGGGCATTACGCCTCGCCCGATCTCGGCCCCGCCTTCCACGCCTATGTCGCCGGCGGCCCGGCGGATGAACACGAGGGCACCTGCGAGGCCGACGCCGTGGCGCGGATGCGGCAGGGAATGCGGTCGATGATCCGCCTCGGCTCCGCTTGGTACGACATCGAAAGCCAGATCACCGCGATCACCGAGCGCGGGCTCGATCCGCGCAACATGATCATCTGCACCGACGATTGCTTCGCCAAGACGCTGGTGGAGGACGGCCACATGAATCGCGCGGTGCGCCACGCGATCGATTGCGGCTGCGACCCGCTGATTGCCCTGCAGATGGCCACGATCAACACCGCCACCCATTTCGGGCTGGAGCGCGAGCTTGGCCAGATCGCCCCCGGCCGCCGCGCCGACATGATCGTCACCTCCGACCTCTCCACCCTGCCGATCGAGGCGGTCTACGGGCGCGGCGAGAAGATCGCCGAGGGCGGCACCTGCCTCGTCGATTGCCCGCATCTCGACTGGCCGGATGACACGCGCCAGTCCGTCCACCTCGGCAAGACGCTCACCGCCGCGGATTTCGAGATCCGTGCCGAGGGCGCGGAGGTCACCGCCAATGTCATCGGTGTGGTCGAGAACCAGGCGCCGACGAAGGCGTTGCAGATGGATTTGCCGGTCCGCGACGGCGTGGTGGAACCGGACGGCATCGCGCAGATCGCCCTCGTGGAGCGTCATCGCGCCACCGGGGAGGTGACGAATGCCTTCGTCTCGGGCTTCGGCTACGGGCCGGGGATGGCCATGGCCTCCACCGTGGCCCACGACAGCCACCACATGATCGTGGTCGGCACCGACCGCGAGATGATGGCCCGCGCCGCGATGCGCTTGGGCGAAGTCGGTGGCGGCGTCACCCTTTGGCAGGATGGGGAAGAAAAGGCGCTGGTGGAATTGCCCATCGCGGGCCTGATGTCCGACCGCCCGGCGTCCGAGGTGGCCGCAAAGGTGACACAGCTTATCGAGGCGATGACCGCGGCGGGATGCTCCCTGAACAACGCCTACATGCAGCACTCCCTTCTGGCGCTTGTGGTGATCCCCGAATTGCGGATCTCGGACCTTGGGCTTGTCGACGTGCGGACGTTCGAGCTGACCCCGGTGCTGCCATGAGCGCCTTCGCGCAGAGCATCAATTGGCCTTTCATCAATTCTGCCGCGCTGGCGGGTACCCTTGGAAAAGAGGGAACCGAAAGCTTGTGCGAGGCATATGAATATATAGTTGAGGTAGAATGACGACGCATGCCCCCCAAAAGATCCGCACGCCCGACCACGGCGAGCCCATGGCCTTCACCGACGCGACTGAAGCCGTCGCGCAGGTGCAGAAGCTCTATAATGAGGCGACGCAATTCCTCGGCGACCATTTCACCGAGACGGTGCTGAACGGCGCGCCGGAGAACACGCGCTTCCGGGCGTTCTACCCTGAGATCCGCCTGCGCACGACCTCCTTCGCGGGCATCGATAGCCGCCTGTCGTTCGGCCATGTCTCGGAGCCCGGCACCTATGCTACCACGATCACGCGGCCCGACCTGTTCGAGAATTACCTGATCCAGCAGATCGACCTGCTGATCCAGAACCACGGTGTGAGCATCTATGTCGGCCCCTCGATGACGCCGATGCCGGTGCACTTCGCCGTGGCGCAGGACACCTCGATCACGGTGCCCCAGGAGGGCGCGGGAGAGTTCATCCTGCGCGATGTCTTCGACGTGCCGGATCTGGCGACGACGAACGACGATATCGTCAACGGCCTGGGCTTCACCTTCGAGGACGGCGCCTGGCCGCTGGCGCCTTTTACCG
Organism: Gymnodinialimonas ceratoperidinii; assembly: GCF_019297855.1. Lineage (NCBI taxonomy): Bacteria > Pseudomonadati > Pseudomonadota > Alphaproteobacteria > Rhodobacterales > Paracoccaceae > Gymnodinialimonas > Gymnodinialimonas ceratoperidinii. The sequence goes on along the minus strand of NZ_CP079194.1, from coordinate 479,596 downwards.
CGCAGCGGATCGATTACTCGCTGGCGCGGCTGGCCCATTACACCGCCACCGATCCGAGCCACTTCCAGAACCACGTGTTGTTCACCAACTACCAGTTCTACGTCGACGAGTTCGAGGCCTACGCCCGCGCGCAGCTCGACGATCCCGACAGCGGCTACACCAGCTTCGTCGCCACCGGGAACACGATCATCACCGATGCCAAGACCCCGATCGCGCAGCCCGCGAAGATGCCGCAGATGCCGACCTATCACCTGACCCGCAAGGACGGCTCGGGGATTACCCTCGTCAACATCGGCGTCGGGCCGTCCAACGCCAAGACCGCGACGGACCATATCGCCGTGCTGCGTCCCCATGCCTGGCTGATGGTCGGCCATTGCGCCGGGCTGCGAAACTCGCAGCGTCTGGGCGATTTCGTGCTCGCCCACGCCTACCTGCGAGAGGACAAGGTGCTGGACGATGACCTGCCGATCTGGGTCCCGATCCCGGCGCTGGCGGAAATTCAGGTCGCGCTGGAAACGGCGGTGGCCAATGTCACCGAGCTGGAAGGCTTCGAGTTGAAGCGGATCATGCGGACCGGCACCGTCGCCAGCTTCGACAACCGCAACTGGGAGCTGCGCGACCAGACCGGGCCGGTGCAGCGTCTGTCGCAATCGCGCGCCGTGGCCCTCGACATGGAAAGCGCCACGATCGCGGCCAACGGGTTCCGCTTCCGGGTGCCCTACGGCACGCTTCTGTGCGTCTCGGACAAGCCGCTGCATGGCGAATTGAAGCTGCCGGGCATGGCGTCCGACTTCTACAAGGACCAGGTTTTGCGGCATTTGCTGATCGGCATTCGCGCGATGGAGCATCTGCGGGAGATGCCTCTGGCCCGCCTGCACAGCCGGAAATTGCGCTCTTTTCAGGAGACTGCGTTCCTTTGAACGAAGAAAAACGCGCATTTCCCCGTGTTTTTCAACAAAACATGGCTTTGATGCGTTGTGTGGGCTCACAAAATACGGTTAGTTTCGCGCCAACCGGCCCTATGGCACGGGGGATAGACAGCAGGAGAATAAGCACATGGCAACCAAACCCATGACGAAAACACAACTCGTTGCCGCTCTGGCAGACGAGATGGGCGCCGACAAGAAAGCTGCAAGCGCAGCACTCGACGCCGTCACGGCAGTCGTGACCAAGGAAGTCGCAAACGGCGGTGCCGTGACCCTTCCCGGCATCGGCAAAGTCTACTGCCGCGAGCGTCCCGAGCGCATGGTCCGCAACCCCGCCACGGGCGAGCAGATCAAGAAAGAGGCCGACAAGCAGGTGAAAGTCACCGTTGCGAAGGCACTGAAAGATTCCGTGAACGGCTGATATTGCCGTCCACCTGAAGACATGAGAGGGTCGCGCCACGGGGTGCGGCCCTTTTTCTTTGGGAGAAAATTCATGGACTTACGCGCATTGGTAATGGGGCTTACTTTTGCCCTGATCTGGTCCTCCGCGTTCACGTCCGCCCGCATCATCGTCGAGGCCGCGCCGCCGCTCTATTCGCTGGCCGCGCGGTTCCTGATTTCCGGCGTGATCGGGATCTCCATCGCGCTGGCGCTTGGCCAGCGGTTCAACCTGACGCGCAATCAATGGCGCGCGGTGATCATCTTCGGCCTGTGCCAGAACGCCGTCTACCTCGGCCTCAACTTCGTTGCGATGCAGTGGATTGAAGCGTCGCTGGCGGCGATCATCGCGTCGACGATGCCGCTTCTCGTGGCGCTGGCAAACTGGACGGTGTTCAAGGAGCGCCTTCCCGCCATGGGTATCTTCGGCATGGTTGCGGGCTTTGCCGGGGTCGCCGTGATCATGGCGCAACGCTTTGGCGGCGGGGCCGACCCCTTAGGGATCGCGCTGTGCCTGATCGCTGCCGTGGCGCTGGCCGCCGCGACGCTTACCGTCAAGAGCGCGTCGAGCGACGGGGGCAACCTCCTGATGATCGTGGGGCTGCAGATGATCGTGGGCGCCGTGGCGCTGCTGTTCCCGGCCATGGCGCTGGAGACGTTGAGCATCGACTGGACGCTGCCCTTCATCCTCGCGTTCATCTACACGACGCTGATGCCCGGCCTCGCGGCGACGCTGATCTGGTTCCTCCTCGTGGGGCGTATCGGGCCGACGCGGGCCGCGACCTACCACTTCCTGAACCCGGTCTTCGGCGTCGCCATCGCCTTCGTGTTCCTCTCCGAGCGGTTGAGCTGGATCGACGCGCTTGGGGTGGCGATCATCGCGGGCGGCATCCTCGCGGTGCAGCGCGCGCGCATCAAGGCCTGAGCCGAGCCGCCGTCGCAGGGACAGAGCCTGTGGGACGGCCGGCGCATGACAGGGCGTTCACGGGCAATTCATGTGACCGGAGCGCCGACCCTTGGCATTAGGTTGGGCATGGAATTCATTCTCGCCTATGCCGCAGGGCTTCTGACCCTGATCAACCCCTGCGTCTTGCCGGTGCTGCCGATCGTTCTGGCAGGATCCCTGCAAAGCAGCCGCTACGGCCCGCTGGCATTGGCGGGCGGCATGGGGCTCGCCTTCGTCACCCTTGGTTTCGGCGTCATCGCGGCGGGTCACCTTGTCGGGCTGCGGGAAGAGACCGTGTCGCAGGCGGGCGCCGTGCTGATGATGGTCTTCGGCGCCGTGCTCATGGTGCCGCAGCTCTCGGCGCGCTTTGCCACCGCGACGGCGGGCGTTGCATCGCGCGCCGACGACGGAATGCGCGACATGCAGACCGACGGCTGGCAGGGGCAGTTTCTGGGCGGCCTGCTTCTGGGCGCGGTCTGGAGCCCCTGTGTCGGGCCGGTGCTCGGCTCTGCCATCTCGCTCGCCTCGCAAGGGGAAGAGCTTCTGCGCGCGTTCCTGATCATGGTGGCCTTCGCCCTTGGGATCGGCACCATCATCATCGCCCTTGGCTACGGCGCCCGCGCGGCGTTGCAGAAACGCATGGGCGCCCTGCGGGCTTTCGCCAGCGCCTCGCGTCCGTTTCTCGGGGCTGTCTTCTTCCTTGTCGGTCTGGCCATCTTCATGCGCTGGCACCTGATGCTGGAAGTCTGGCTGCTCGACCGCATGCCCTATTGGCTGCAAGACCTTTCCGTTGCCCTGTAACATCTGGAGATCTCCATGACCCCTATCACCCGCCGCACCCTGATGCTCTCGGCTGCCGCCTTCGCGCTGATGCCGCTGAGCGCCCTTGCCGAGATGATCGACTATGCCCCCGGCAGCGCCGAGGCGGCCATTGCCAGTGGCGATACCGTTTTCGTGGATTTCGCCGCCGACTGGTGCTCCACCTGTCGCAGTCAGGAACGCACGATTGAGGCGCTGCGGGACGCGAACCCGGCCTATGACGATGCAATCGCGTTCTACCGGGTGGATTGGGATGCGTTCGGCAACGGCGCCTTCGCGCAATCGCTCAACATTCCGCGCCGGTCGACGCTGGTGATGTTCCGGAACGGTGCCGAGGTCGGCCGCGTGGTTGCGGGCACCCGCGAGGCCGATATCCGCGCCTTGCTTGATCTGGGTCTGTAACGGCCCGCCTCAAGGCATCGCGACGCCGTCGTTCCGGGCAGCCACGGCCGTGAGGTTGTCGAGCGTCCATTGCGCCGCGCCATCTACCTGCGCATCCAGACGCAGGGTGAGGGTCTCGGGCGGGTCCGACATCTCGATCCGGACCCGCAGGATCGTGATTTCTGGGGCGCTGCCCGGCAGCGCGTCTTCCGGCTGACGGGGAATGAGGCGTTCGGCATGGGCACTGGCGCTGAGGGAGGCGCTTTGGGTCGCCTCGACCTCGGCGGCTGAAGTGGTCCCTTCAGGCATTTGCACGCGAAGAAGCTCGGTCTCGTTTAGGGAGGCCGTCAGCCCCCCCTGCTCGGCCCAATCGCCAATCAGGTGGAGATCGAAGGACAGCCGGACATGGTCCGCATCGGCGGGGATCGGGAAAGAGCGCTGCACCGGCTCTGCATCGAACGGCCCCAACACCGGCCCGAGGCCGGGTAGGCGATCACTGGTCGCATCGGGTCGCCAACCCGGCGCGCCGAAGGTGAAGTCCTGATAGGCCAAAAGCGTCTCGTGCGCGGCGAGCTCTCGGAAGCCGTCGCGGCCCTCCGGATCACCCTCCACCGGTGTGCGCAGTGTGGTTGCCAGCAGCAGCACCAACGCGGCACAGGTCACCAACAATACGAGCCAATCAACAGTGATATAGCTGTCGCGATGCTCTCGCTTACGAGCATTCTGCCCCATAAGACATCCAGTACATAAAACCCCAGTTTCGCCTTAGTTGGAGCGAATTATGGCGGAAAAAAGGCAGCGCCAAGACGCTTTTTCCGCATTGTTCAGGGGTTGGCACCAAAGCGCCGGGCAGAGGACTATTGGGCCAGAAACCTGCTGAAGTTAAACAAAAAGTTACCCAATTGTCCCGCGAGTATCGCCCACTTCGCCACCGATCTGGCCGCGGTGAATCAGGATATGGTCGAGCAAAACGCAGGCCATCATCGCTTCTCCGACCGGCACTGCCCTAATTCCGACACAAGGATCATGCCGTCCCTTGGTGATGATTTCAGCCGGTTCACCCGTCTTGGTGATGGTCGCGCGGGGGGTCAGGATCGAGGAGGTCGGCTTCACCGCGAAACGCACGATCACGTCCTGTCCGGTGGAGATGCCTCCAAGGATGCCGCCCGCGTGGTTCGAGGAATATTCCGGGCCGTTCGCGCCCATGTGGATCTCGTCGGCATTGGCCGAACCGGTCAGGGCCGCCGCTGCCATGCCGTCGCCGATCTCGACGCCCTTCACGGCGTTGATCGACATCATCGCGGCGGCGAGGTCGGTATCGAGCTTGGCGTAGATCGGTGCGCCAAGCCCGGCCGGAAGACCGCTGGCGCGCAATTCGATCACCGCGCCGACGCTGTCGCCGGATTTCCGCAGGTCGTCGAGGTAGCTGGCCCATTCGTCGGCCGCCTGCGCGTCGGGAACCCAGAAGGGGTTCTGCTCGACCTGCGCCAGATCGAACCGGGCGCGGTCGATGCCATGGGGGCCCATCTGCACCATGTAGCCGGTGACCCGCAGCTCGGGCGCCAGCGCCGCCAGCGCGGCGCGTGCCACGCCGCCGGCGGCCACGCGCGCGGCGGTTTCGCGGGCGCTGGACCGGCCGCCGCCACGGGGGTCACGGATGCCGTACTTCTGCCAATAGGTGATGTCGGCATGGCCCGGGCGAAATTTCTCGGCGATGTCGCCATAATCTTTGGAGCGCTGATCGGTGTTGCGGATCATCAGCTGGATCGGCGTTCCGGTCGAGCGGCCCTCGTAGACGCCCGAGAGGATCTCGACCTCGTCGGCCTCGCGGCGCTGCGTCGTGTACTTGTTCTGGCCGGGCTTGCGGCGGTCCAGCCAATGCTGGATCGCGGCGGCGTCGATCTCGATCCCCGGAGGGCAGCCATCGACCGTCGCGCCAAGGGCGGGGCCGTGGCTTTCGCCCCAGGTGGTGACGCGGAACAGGTGACCGTAGGAATTCATACTCATAGGCTCCGATTAGCGGCGTGCGATGCTTTTGCCAAGCGGCTTGCCGTACCTACCCCTTTGCCCTACGTCTTTACCCACCTCGGGGAGCCCAAGCGTCGACTGACGTCCATGGCTGAGATTGCGCAAGCTGACCCGTTGAACCTGAACCGGTTAACACCGGCGGAGGGAAGGTTATCGCGGCAGGCTCGCCCGGACTTCACTTCGCCCCTAGCTTTGGAGGAGTGAGCATGAGCCTCACCAACACGACCATCATCGCTGCGGGTCTGACCCTTCTGGGCGGCGCTGCCATCGCGCAGACCCCCGTTCTGACGGTCTACACCTATGACAGCTTCGCGTCCGATTGGGGCCCCGGCCCGGCGGTGGAACTCGCGTTCGAGGAAATCTGCGCGTGCGACCTGCAATTCACCGCCACCGGCGATGGCGCGGCGCTCTTGTCCCGGTTGCGGCTGGAAGGCGCGCGCTCGGAAGCGGACGTCGTGCTTGGCCTCGACACGAACCTGACGACCGCCGCCGTCGAGGCAGGGTTGATGGCCGAGCACGGACTGACCGCCGAGGGGCTGACCCTGCCGGTTGACTGGAACGACCCGCATTTCCTGCCCTTCGACTGGGGCTATTTCGCCTTCGTCCACCGTGCCGACATGGAAGACGTGCCCGGCAACTTCGAAGAGCTTGCGGCCTCTGACGCCTCCATCGTGATCCAGGACCCCCGGTCCTCCACCCCCGGCCTCGGCCTGCTGCTCTGGGTGCAGAATGCCTATGGCGATGAGGCCGCGACGGTTTGGGAAGGCTTGGCCGACAACGTCGTCACGGTGACGCCGGGCTGGTCCGAGGCCTACGGATTGTTCCTCGATGGTGAGGCGGACATGGTGCTGTCCTATACGACCTCTCCCGCCTACCACCTGATCGCGGAAGAGGATGACAGCTACGCCACCGCGTCCTTCAGCGAGGGCCACTACATGCAGATCGAGGTGGGCGGCGTCCTGCATACCGCCGACAACCCCGAGCTGGCACAGCAGTTCCTCGATTTCATGGTGTCGCCCGCGTTCCAGGCGATCATCCCCGAGACCAACTGGATGTATCCCGCCGCCCTCTCTGCTGACGAGCTGCCGGCCGGGTTCGATACGCTGACGCAACCGGAAGAGGCGCTGATCTACCCCGCAGAGGAGGCCGCCGCGATCCGCGACGCAGCACTGGACACATGGCAAAACGCGCTCAGCCAGTAACGCCGGTGCAGATGACCGGCTGGATCATGATCCTGCTGGTCGTCCTTGCCATCTTCGGACCCCTCGGCGCGGTGCTCTACCGGGCCGAGGGTTTTTCGGACCTGCGCCCGGCCGATTGGGCCGCGGTGCGGTTCACCCTGCTTCAGGCGGCGCTGTCGGCGGCGCTCTCCTGCCTTGTCGCGATCCCGGTCGCGCGCGCGCTGGCGCGGCGCCGGTTCCGGGGGCGCGGGGCCTATATCTCTCTCATGGGCGCGCCCTTCATCCTGCCTGTCATCGTCGCCGTCATGGGCCTCCTTGCCATTTTCGGCCGGGCTGGGTGGCTGAATACGGCGCTGGAGGGCATCGGGGCGGGGCAGATCGAGATCTATGGATTGGCCGGCGTCGTGCTGGCCCATGTGTTCCTGAACCTGCCGCTGGCTACGCGACTGATCCTACAAGCCTGGCTCGCCGTGCCGAGCGAGCGTATCCGACTGGCCCATTCCCTGAACTTCACCGCGCGCGACATGCGGCGGCACTTCGTCTGGCCTCTGTTGCGCGCCGCCCTGCCCGGCGCGGCAATGGTCATTTTCCTGATCTGCACCACCAGTTTCGCCGTCGCACTGATTCTTGGGGGCGGGCCGTCGGCCACCACCATCGAACTCGCGATCTATCAGGCCTTCCGCTTCGATTTCGACCTCGGTCGTGCGGCGCTTCTGGGGGTGATCCAGGTTGCCATCTGTGTCGGCGCCGGGCTTGTCGCATGGCGCTTTGCCACGGCGGCCGAGTTTGGCGGCGGGCTGGACCGCCCGGCGATGGCGTGGCCGGGAGACAGCAAAGGCGCGCGGTTCGCGGACCGCGCGGCCCTGATCCTTGCGGGGGCGTTCCTGTTGCTGCCGCTCGCCGCGGTGACCGGCGAGGGCATCGGCGCGGTCGCAGGCCTGCCCTTGTCCACGTGGGAAGCGGCGCTGCGGTCGATCCTGCTGGCGCTGGCCTCGACCGCCTTGGCGGTATCCCTCGCGCTGCCCATCGCATTGCTGATCGCGGGCAAATCGGGCCGCGCGGGGCTGGAGGCGGTCGGGCTTCTCTCCATCGCGGTTTCGCCGCTGGTCATCGGGACCGGCCTGTTCCTGATCGTCTTCCCCGTCGTCAATCCCGTGGCCTTGTCCTTGCCGATCACGGGGCTCGTCAACGCCCTTGTCGCCTTGCCCTTCCTGCTGCGCGCACTGGTGCCTGCCGCGCGTCAGGCAGAGGCGACGCAGGGCCGGCTGGCCGATGCCTTGGGCATGCAGGGTTTCGCCCGGTCGCGGCACGCGATCCTGCCGCGCCTGCGCCGCCCCCTGGGCTTCGGCGCCGGACTAGCCGCGGCATTCTCGATGGGCGACCTCGGTGTCATCGCGCTATTCTCGGCACAGGGACAGGAGACGCTGCCGCTTGAAATGTACCGGCTCTTCGGGTCTTACCGCACCAATGACGCGCAGGGCGCGGCGGTGTTGCTGATGGCCCTGTCCCTCGGCATGTTCTGGCTCTTTGACCGAGGGGGACGCGTGAATGCTGCAACTTGAGAAAGTTCGCGTCGAGCTTGGCACCTTCACGCTGTCGCTCGACCTGACGGTGCCAAAAGGCGCGCGGGTCGCGCTGATGGGCGTTTCGGGCAGCGGCAAGTCCACCCTGCTGTCGGCCTTGGCGGGGTTCCTGCTGCCTGACGCCGGGCGGATCATCATGGCGGGCGAGGATGTGACGGCGGCTCCTGTCGCGCAGCGGCCCGTGTCGATCCTGTTTCAGGACGGCAACCTGTTCCCGCATCTGTCTGTCTTCGACAACATCGCCCTTGGGATCGCGCCGAACCTGCGGCTGGACGCGGCAGATGAGGCGCGGGTGATGGAATCCCTGCGGAAGGTGGACCTCGACGGAATGGACGAGCGGATGCCTGCGGCCCTGTCCGGGGGCCAGCAAAGCCGAGTTGCCCTCGCGCGGATGCTGCTGCGCGACAAGCCCGTGGCGCTGCTGGACGAGCCATTCTCGGCCCTCGACCCTGCCCTGCGGCGCGAGATGCTGGAGCTGATGCGCACACTTTGTGAAGAGACCGGGCAGACCCTTTTCATGGCCACCCATGACCTGCGGGATGCCGAGCATCTGTGCGACCGGATCCTGCTGCTGGAGGACGGCAAGGTGGTGCTGGATGCAGAGCTGTCGACCGCCATCGCGGAGCGCACCCCGGTGCTGCGTCCGTGGATGTGACCGCGACGGCGCTTCCTTCAATCCACCTGCGATAGCCCTGAAACGCAAAACGCGCCCCGGAGGGCGCGCTGCAATCTTTGATGTCTCACGCGGTCAGGCGGAGGGGGGGGTGCCCTTGGCGCGCGCCTTGACCGGTGCCCAGAGGCGCTTGTTGGTCAGGTACAGCAGGACCGCGAAGAGGCCGAGGATGATGAACGCCACCAGACCCAACTGCTTGCGTGCCATCAGGTGCGGCTCTGCCGTCCACATCAGGAAGGCCGAAACATCTTCCGCCATCTGCTCGACCGTGGCGGGGGTGCCATCGGCATATTCCACCGCATCGTCATAAAGCGGCGGCGCCATCGAGATGTAGCCCCCTTCGAAAGCGGTGTTCTCGTAGAGCACGGAACCGAACTGCTCGACCTCTTCGCCGGTGTAACCGGTCAGAAGCGATGCGATGTATTCGGGGCCGCCGATGCCGTAGATGAACTGGTTGATGCCAAGGCCGTAAGGGCCATGGAAGCCGGCCCGTGCCTTCGCCATCAGGCTCAGGTCAGGGGCGCCGACACCATCGTTCGCCGGGAAGTTGTCGTTCGGCGTGGCGGTGCGCCAGTCCTGCAACGCGTCGTCGTAGGTTTCGATGAAGTTCTCATCGATATAGGCGCGCACTTCGTCTTCGGTCCAGCCGATGCCACCGTGATCCGCCAGCGTCCGCAGGGGGATGTACTGGAGGCCGTGGCAACCGGCACAAACCTGCGTGTAGACCTGAAGGCCGCGCTGGAGCTGGTCCTGATCGAAGGTCCCGAAGGGGCCCTCGAAGGAGAAGCTGAAGTTCTCGACGTGGCTCTCACCGCCTGCCGCGATTGCGCCACCGGTGGAGAGGGCCAGCGCCGCGATGGCGCTGAGTGTAAGTTTCCTGAGCATTGTCAGATCCTCTCTCATTCAGCCGGGGTCGACGCGGACGTCGAACCGGTTGCGCCATGGTCTTTGCCATAGTGCGCGTTGAAGTCTTCTTCGATGGTCTCGGGCTGCGGCAGCGGCTTCTCGATCACGCCAAGCAGCGGCAGGATGACGAGGAAGTACGCGAACCAATAGGCAGAGCCGATCAGGGCGATGTAGGGATAGATCCCCTCGGCCGGGCGTGCACCCACCCACATCAGCACCATGAAGTTGACGGCGAAGACCCAGAACCACCACTTGAACATCGGGCGGTAGCGACCGGAGCGCACGCTGGAGGTATCCAGCCAGGGCGCCAGCGCCATCACGAGGATCGCCCCGAACATCGCGATCACGCCGAAGAACTTCGCGTCGACGATGCCGCCGGTCAGGAAGTTCGCCGCGATCACGACCCAGACCTCACCATCGAAGGCCCGCAGGATCGCGTAGAACGGCAGGAAGTACCATTCCGGAACGATATGCGCCGGGGTCACCAGCGGGTTCGCCTCGATGTAGTTGTCGGGGTGGCCGAGGTAGTTGGGCATGAAGCCCACGACCGCGAAGAAGATCACGAGGATCACCGCCAGGGCGAAGAGGTCCTTGATCACGAAATACGGCCAGAACGGCAGCGTGTCGGCCTCGGCCTCTTTCTTCGAGGTGCGGCGCACTTCGACACCCGTCGGGTTGTTGTTGCCCGTGGTGTGGAAGGCCCAGACGTGAACCAGCACGAGGCCAAGGATCAGGAAGGGCAGCAGGTAGTGCAGCGACAGGAAGCGGTTGAGCGTGGCGTTGTCCACGGCCGGTCCGCCAAGAAGCCAGGTCTGGATGCCTTCGCCGATGAACGGGATGGCGCCGAAGAGGCCGGTGATCACGGTCGCGCCCCAGAAGGACATCTGGCCCCAGGGCAGAACGTAGCCCATGAAGGCGGTGCCCATCATCAGCACGTAGATCAGCATGCCGATGATCCATGTCACTTCGCGGGGCGCCTTGTAGGAGCCGTAGTAGAGGCCGCGGAAGATGTGCAGATAGACCGCCACGAAGAACAGCGAAGCGCCGTTCATGTGGATGTAGCGGATCGCCCACCCGCCGTTCACGTTGCGCATGATGTGCTCGACCGAGGCGAAGGCCATGTCGACGTGGGGCGTGTAGTGCATCACCAGCAGGACGCCGGTGAGGATCTGCATGACGAGGCAGAAGACCAGCACGATACCGAAGATCCACATCCAGTTGAGGTTCTTCGGTGTCGGGATCATCAGCGTGTCGTACATCAGGCCGACAACCGGCAGGCGGCGGTGAAGCCACTTCTCGCCGCGCGAATTCGGTTCGTAATGGTCGTGGGGAATTCCACTCATGGGTTCAATCCTCCCTTAACCGAGCAAAATGGTTGATTCGTCGATGAACTCCGCCGGCGGGACCGGGAGGTTCTCGGGCGCAGGCCCACGACGGATGCGGCCGGCGGTGTCGTAGTGCGACCCGTGGCAGGGGCAGAACCAGCCGCCGAAGTCACCGGCACCGTCGCCGATCGGCACACAGCCGAGGTGCGTACACACGCCCTGCATCACCAGCCACTCGCCGGTGTTCTCGCCATCGAAGGCGGTCAGGGTGCGGTTGATGTCGGCGGCGTCTTCGCCGATGGCATTGGCGTTACGTGCCTCGGGATCGACAAGCTCGCTCACCTCGACGGCGCGCGCGGCCTCGATTTCCTCTTCCGTACGGCGGCGCACGAAGATCGGTTTGCCCAGGAACAGCACGGTCAGCTGCGTGCCCGGCTCGATCCCCGACACGTCGACGCGCAGCTGGCTGGCAGCCTGCACATCGGCGGAGGGGTTCATGGAGTTCACCAGCGGCCAAGCGGCCGCACCTGCAACGACAACGCCGGTACCGGCGGTGGCGTAGTACAGAAAATCCCGGCGTTCGCCGGACGGATCCTGTGTATCTGACACGAGCTCTGCGTCCTTTCTCTCTGGGTCCAAACGTCTTCAGACCTGGAAACGTCTATTTGCGGAGTCGGAATCCCTCCGTCCCCAAGCTGCTGTTGCTGTTACTGTTTGAAGGTTTACGCGTCCAGCGGACAAACGCGCACACGGGGGCTGAAATGTCGCATATTTCCGCCCGTATCGGCTTGTGACAGCAATTTACGCAAGAATTCGTCGCAGATAGGGGCACCGCGCGGCGCGCCATGCGGGCATCCGAGCCTGAGGCGTTACAGAGACGCGCGCATCAGGCGGTGCATGATACCGGAGCCGTCGTCATAATCCGGACCCTCCGCAACGAAGCCCAGACGCCCGTAGAAAGGGATCGCATAGACCTGCGATTCGAGCTCGGCCTGGGAGAAACCGCGCTTCTTGGCGTCCGCCATCAGCGCCCGCATGATCATTGCGCCGAGCCCCGTGCCACGGTGCGCGGGCAGCACCGCGACCCGCCCGATCTTTGCGCTTTCCCCACGGGCGATGACCCGTGCCGTACCGGCCGCCGCGCCGGACGCATCCGTGGCGAGGTAATGCAGGCAGGACGCGTCGTGGGCATCCCACTCCTCGGCCTCGGGGATTTGTTGTTCCTCGATGAAAACCGCCCGGCGAATGTCGAAACACGCCTGCCGCGCGGCCTTTGTCTCGGCAAGTGCGACCTTCATTCCGGCGCGGTGGCCACCATGGCGGGCCGCTCGGCAAAGCCTGCGTACCACGTCGCCAGCGCCTCACGCCCCTCGCGCCAATCGCGATCCTTGTGGCGCAGGTCGAGGTAGCCCAGGGCGCAGCCGATGGAGACCTGACCCATGTCGAGCGGTCCGTGAAGATGGCTCATCCACTGCCGCTCCAACCCGTCGAGCGCGCGGGTGACCTTCACCCATTGCGCGTCGAACCAGTCGTTCCACCAAAGCTCCTCCGGGCGCAGGCGCTTCTCGTAGACGATGCCGACAGCGGCCTCCATGATCCCGTCGCCCGTCGCTTCGAGCGTCAGCGTTTCCCACAGACGCTCCTGCGGGTAGAGCCCTGCGCCGGCGCGATCGTCGAGGAAGCGGCACACCACGTTGCTGTCGTAGATCGTCGGCGCTTCGTCCCGCACGAGGGCGGGGATCTTGCCGAGAGGGTTGGCCGAGTTCAGCCGCTCTTCCCCGCCCATCGGCGTCGCCGTCACCTGAACGTAGGGCACATCGGTGATCCCTGCCTCCGCGATCAGGACCCGCGCCTTGCGTACGAACGGAGACGCGTCCGAGCCCAGAAGTTCAATCATGCCAAAATCCCATCATGTCAGTCGTTTAATTCGCAAACGGCCGATCGCCGTGCCGTCTATGCGGAACTTCGGGCCAAACGGGCCGGCCTGCAAGGTTCTTGTCATTTTGCCTGCCGCGGCCAGCTGACCCGGCGACTTGCACAGCTGCACCCCATCGGGGGCCGCGTCCATCTCGGCCTCGACGGCAGGCGAAAGGCGCCCCCGTCGTGCAAGACGTGCGGCGGTGAAGCCTGCGACCGCGACAGCGCCATAGCGCAGCGCCAGAAACGCCATCGGTGGGATATTCAAAGCCATCCAGAGCATCCTCTGCAACGAGTGATGCCTTAAATGTAGGTGAGCGGCGCATCCTTATCAATCGAAGGCACGCCGCCGGTCATCAGGGCGCCGAGGGTTTCGACCTCATGCCCTATCGGTGATTGCTTGATCGCCTCCGCCGCACCCGCACGCGCCGCATCGGGCTTGTTCTGGTTCAGTTTCCACGTGCCCTCGACATCATGGACTTCGAAGCGAAACGGCAGGATCATCCGCATCATCTTTTCCAGCATGTCCGGTGTCATCTTGGCACTGGTCCAGGGCCGCTTGGGGGCAAGTCGATCCTCGAAATGGCTGGAGAGACGGTCCAGATGTTCCCGCAGCTCATCCGGGTTCATCGGCTGCAACATGCCGCGGAGATGGACGGCGACGTAATTCCATGTCGGCACCTGGTTGGGCGTATCGTACCAATCGGGGGAAATGTAGCCATCCGGCCCGTTCACCGCGATCACCGCGGGCTTGGGCTCGGTCACGGCGCGGGCAATCGGGTTCGAGCGCACCAGATGCAGTTCCGCAACCTCGCCCGTGTCGCTCAGCACGAAAGGCACATGGGCAAGCAATGGCGTGGGGTCCCCGTTCAAACACAACATCCCGAAACCCCGCTTTCGGCACAGGCCGACGTTGGTGAAGGCAGGTTCTTGGCGAAACGCCGGATTGGGATGCATGCGGTAGACCCTTGGCAAGCGGGACTGACCCTTCACCAATGTTGGAGTCCTGTCGTCCCGGCGATGTGTGCTTACAATGCATCCATCAAATTGATCGAGAGTGAAGGCAACCACCGAGAACCGCACGGTTTGTTCGATTCTTTGGCTTTCCACCGGGATGTTGTGCAATTGCCCTATCTGTTTGGACAGGTGCTCTCGCCTGCCGCTTACCCGTAATCATCACCTCCCATCATCGGAGGACCGACAAGCCCGTCGATGGCGCGAGCAAAGCTGGCTTCGCAGCCAGAAACTGGAGTTGGATTGTCGCCGGGAACCTCAAGCGCAAGGCATCGCGCGATCATGTCGGAACTTCTGTAGGTGGTCGTCCCACCGGGAACCAGATGGTATTCCCACCTCGTGTCCCCGTCGAGGCCCTCTGTCCGTACATAGGCAACGCGATATGACGTTCCATCGTATTCGTAAGTGCCGACCCACCGCTCGAACGTGCTGCCGATCGTAAAGCAGCCCGAAACCGCCAGCGTCATTGCCGTGATAAAAATCGCTTTCTTCATGGGATGTGTTCCTTCCAGCCCTGTCCGAATGCCCGCAACAGACTGCGTAAGCCGTCATTTTTCCGCTTCTCGGCACAGCCTTAGCGCGCATCGACAAATCTATTTGATTTTCGACAGGTCTATTTCGCCCGACCACCGCAGCGGAGAATGCACCGCAGGAAACGCCCGCTTCTTGCCTAACACGTAGCACGAAAACGGAATTTCTCCTAGTTTTTGGCCCTATCCCACAAAATGACCTATCCGGCGGTGAGGCCCCCGTCGTCGAATCCCATGATTCGAGCCGTTACGATGTCGCCCTCGGGCTGGTCGGATGCAAAGCGCGTCTCGGTGAATTGCTCGGTCCTGCCCATGCGGGGGTTTTCCATCAGGATGCGATGCTCGCGGCCGATCTGCTTGGCCAGATGGGCGCTGACGGCGGCCGCACCCGCCTCTCGCAACCGCTTTGCACGGGCCTTGATCGCGGTGCCGTCCACCTGCGGCATCCGCGCGGCGGGAGTGCCTTCGCGGGGGGAGTAGGGGAAGACGTGCAGCCAGGTGAGGTCGCATTCGGTCACCAGCTTGAGCGAATTGGCGAAATGCGCCTCGGTCTCGGTGGGGAAGCCGGCGATGATATCGGCACCGAAGGTGATGTCGGGGCGCAGGCGGCGGGCCTCTTCGCAGAAGGCGATGGCATCGTCGCGCAGGTGGCGGCGCTTCATGCGCTTGAGGATCAGGTCGTCGCCATGCTGCAGCGACAGGTGCAGATGCGGCATCAGTCGAGGCTCGGTGGCGATGGCCTGCATCAGGTTCTCGTCCACCTCGATGCTGTCGATGGAGCTGATCCGCAGGCGCGGCAGGTCCGGCACCAGCTTAAGGATGCGCATGACAAGATCACCGAGCTTCGGCGCGCCGGGGAGGTCCGCGCCCCAGGACGTCATGTCGACGCCGGTCAGCACCACCTCGTTGTAGCCGCGGTCCACGAGGCGCTTGATCTGGTCCACCACGACGCCCGCCGGGACCGAGCGGGAGTTGCCGCGACCGTAGGGTATGATGCAGAAGGTGCAGCGGTGATCGCAGCCGTTCTGCACCTGCACATAGGCGCGCGAGCGGGTGCCGAATCCGTCGATCAGGTGCTCTGCCGTTTCGCGCACCGACATGATGTCATCGACGCGGACCTTCTCGGTCTCCCCGATGAAATCAGGGCCGAGGTTTTGCCAGGTCTCGGGGTTCATCTTCTCGGTATTGCCAAGGACGAGGTCCACCTCCCCCATCGCTTCAAAGGTCGCGGGCTCGGTCTGGGCGGCGCAGCCGGTGACGATCACGCGGGCATCGGGGTTGTCGCGCTTGAGTTTGCGGATCTCCTGCCGCGCCTTGCGCACCGCTTCGGCGGTCACGGCGCAGGTGTTGACGATCACGGCATTCTCGACGCCTGCGGCCTCCGTCATCTCGCGCATCGCTTCGGTCTCGTAGGCGTTCAGACGGCAGCCATGGGTGTGAAAGACCGGAACCTTGGTGTCAGGGGCGCTCATGGCAAGCCGTCCAGAAACGCGGGCGTCAGCTCGGCGGTGAAGACATGGGCAGTGGGGCCGGTCATCCAGGCGCCATCGTCGCGCCAGTCGATGGAAATTTCGCCGCCGTCGAGCGTCAGCCGCACCTGCCGCCCGGTCAGCCCGCGCCGCGCGGCCGCGACGGCCACGGCGCAAGAGGACGAGCCGGAGGCCAGCGTCACGCCGACGCCCCGTTCCCACACCCGCATCCGCAGGTGGTCCGGGCCGATGACATGGGCAAACTGCACGTTGGTCCGCTCGGGGAACAGCGGGTCATGCTCGAAGCGCGCCCCTTGGGCTTCGAGATCCACCGCATCGGCATCCTCGACGAAGAAGGTGCAATGGGGGTTGCCCATCCCGGTCGCAACGGGCGCGCCGTCGAGCGGCAGGTTCAGCGTGTCGCAGTCGCGCGCGAGCGGCACCCCCTGCCAGTCGAGCATCGGGTGCCCCATGTTGACGGAGGTCAGCCCGTCCCCGGCGTCAACCGCTTCCAGCAGGCCACGCTCGGTCCGCAGCGTGATGCGGTCGCGCCCGGTCAGCTCCATCTCGCGGCGCGCGACGCAGCGGGTCGCATTGCCGCAGGCCCCGGCCAGCGAGCCGTCCGCATTCCAGAACGTCAGCCGCAGATCACTGTCGTCGCCGGTCTCGATCACCGCGAGCTGGTCGAATCCCACACCCCGATGCCGGTCACCCAACGCTTGCGCCAAGGCAGGCGTGACGGAGCGCGCGCCGTTGCGGGCGTCGATCACGACGAAGTCGTTGCCAAGACCGTGCATCTTCAGGAACGGCAAGCCGGTGGGGGGAACTTGATCAGGCATCTGGCGCATATACGAGAACCTGCGGACAGTTCAAAGACCCTGTGGGGATTTTCGCTTGACGCGCCAAGAACTCGGTCCTAGTAACCGCGACTTGAGCGGGCCCTTAGCTCAGTTGGTAGAGCAGTTGACTTTTAATCAATTTGTCGCAGGTTCGAATCCTGCAGGGCTCACCATTCTCCCCTTTGCCTTTAAAGTTCTGTAGCTGGCGCCGATGCGCGGGCAGCCTGGCTGTTTTTCTTCGGCGCTGGATAAGCGTTTCACGCGCAATCAGCCGAAAGACAGCGTGCGTGATTCGTAGCCAGTGGGCGTTGCGCGGCTATTTGCGACTCAAGACCTGAAGCCACGTGCAACCAATGGCGGTGATCGCCCGTTGGTAGGTGCCGCAGACAGGAACGGCGATGGAACGGTCCCTGACGACACGTTCCCTTAACTCTCAGAGGTCAAGCATGGAACTCGATGTCAACGTTCAGCTGGAGTATCAGCTCTCCGGTCCCACGGACCTGCTGTTGCAGATCGAGGTCGCTGATCTCGCGGATCAACGGCTGCAATCGTCGAATATCGAGATTTCCGATACGGAGCATCTTGCCCGCGTTGCGGCCGACGACGGGTTGGGCGAGCGCATTTGGATCAGGACCGATGGCATCTTCCGCTGCGATTATACGGCGCGTGTCGTCGTGGACCGTCCGGCGCTCGATATCTCGACCCTCGATGCCGTGGCGCCGCATCTGCTGCCGGGTGACACGGTGCGCTACCTCATGCCCTCGCGCTATTGCCCTTCAGATGAGTTCCAGTCCTTCGTCGAGGCGGAATTCGGTGCCTACCAAGGCGGCGCCCGGATCGCCGCCATGCGGGATTGGATCACGAAGGCCTTCAGCTACGTTCCCGGATCGAGCAATGGCCAGACCACGGCGCTCGATTCCTTCGTGCAGCGGCAGGGCGTCTGCCGGGATTACGCCCACGTCATGATCGCCCTCGCCCGCGCCTCGACCATCCCGGCCAGATTCGCCAGCGTCTACGCGCCCGGCGTCACGCCGCCCGACTTTCACGCGGTGGCAGAGGTTTTCCTCGACGGCACATGGCATCTGGTCGACGCGACCGGCATGGCGACCGCCGATACCATTGCGCGGATCGGCGTTGGCCCCGACGCGTCAGGCGTCGCGTTCCTCACCACCTTCGGGCCCTGTACCCTCAGGCAGCAGTCGGTGTCCGTGACGGCGTAGGCTCACCCCACCATGCGGGCGATCATCACGCCGGCCCAGGCAGAAAACCCCGTCAGAACGCCGCCCCATAGCGTGTCGACGGCGACCTGTTGCATCGACCAGTCTCGCAGCGTGGCGTAATTGGTGAACTCATAGGTGCCGTAGGCCATCAGGCCCAAGGCGATGCCGCCCCACAAAGCGCTGATCGGATCGTCGGCGCGCAGGGCGGGGACGGAGACGAACCAGAGGAGGCCCGCGACATATCCGAGGTAGAACAGCGCCGCCGGAACCACGCGGAACGGGTCCGCGAAGAGATGTGCGACGTGACGCTCGAACACAGGTTTCACGAGCAGACGAAGGCCCACGGCGTCGGCCGCAAAGAAGATCACGGCGGTGGAGAGATAGAGGACAAGGATCTTCATGGGGCTTCCATTTCGTTGAGGCAGGCGCACAGGGAACGGCGCAAGGGGTCAGAGCACACCGCCCGAGGAGGCGATGCGGGGTCGGTCATTATGCGTGCGTGGGCGATGCTCCCGACACGCAGGTTCAAGCAGAGCTCAACCGCTGGTCAGACGGCGGGTGAGCGGTAGCGCCGCCCAATAGGGCAGGATGCTGAGAAGCTTCAGCGCGTAGGTCAGGCGACGCGGGAAATGGATCTCGAACGCGTTCGAGTGCAGCCCATCGACGATGGCGCGCGCCGCGACTTCGGGGGTGACCATGGCGGGCATGTCGAAATCGTTGCGCTGCGTCATGCGCGTGTCGACGAATCCCGGGTTGATCAGGCGCACGTCACGGCTGTTGGCGAGTTCCACCCGCAACGACTCGGTAAAGTTGATCACGGCGGCCTTGGTGGCCGAGTAGATTTGCCCCTGCGGCAGCCCGATGTAGCCCGCGATGGAGCCGCAAAGCGCCAGTTGCCCGCCCTCTTTCAGCAGGGGTGTGGCAACCTGCGCGACGTTCAGGGTGCCGGTCAGGTTGACCGTGACAAGCTTGGCGGCAGATTCGGGGTCAATATCCATGACCTTGCCGGGGTCATACATCGCCGCGAGATGCACCACGCGGTCCAGCGGCACATGGTTGGAGATTTTCTGTGCCGCTTCATCCAGCGATTTGCGGTCACTCACGTCCAGCGGCAGCGCGATGTGATCCGGTCCGAGGCTGGCCGCGAGCTCTTCCAGCGGCTCGGATCGGCGTGCGGACAGGATCAGGCGGACGCCCCTCTTGGACCACTCGCGGGCCAAGGCCGCGCCGATCCCGTCGCTTGCGCCAATGATCCAGATTGTTTCAGGTCTCTGCATGGGCCAACTCCACTTGCACTACATCGGTGTGGTGGACGGCGAAGGAGCCAGCGCAAACGCCGAGGTAGTAGCGCCAGTTTCGCAAGAAGGCGTCGTTGTACCCCAGCTTCCTGATCCGGTCGGCCTGCGCGTCCAATCTGTCCTGCCACATGGCGCAGGTCCGCGCGTAGTCAACTCCGAAGGCGTGGGTATCCTTGATCACCAGCCCGGCGCGCTTGGCCTGATCAGCGATCACGGCCTTGGACAGGAGCATGCCCCCCGGGAAGGTGTAGTGACGGATATAGTCCGAGCTCTTGCGATAGGTCTCGAAGTAGGCGTCGGGCACGGTGATCGCCTGAACAACCGCCCGTCCCTGCTCGGACAGTCGCGCCTTGAGGGTGGAGAAATACGTGGGCCAGTAATCCTGCCCCACGGCTTCGATCATCTCGATGGACACGATATTGTCGTATGTGCCGGTGCACTCCCGATAGTCCTGCAGGCGGATTTCGGCGCGACCGTCGAGGCGGGCATCGGCATAGCCCTTCTGGCTCGGGGAGATGGTGAGGCCGGTGACGACCCGGCCCGCATCGGCCGCGCGCTCGGCGAAGCCGCCCCAGCCGCAGCCGATCTCCAGCACCCGCTCGCCGTCTGCCAACCGGTTCAGGATCCGGTCATACTTGCGCTCTTGTGCACGGCCGAGGTCATCGTCGCCGGGCGCGAACATGGCGGAGGAATAGGTCATGCTCTCGTCGAGCCACAGTTGGTAGAACTCGTTGCCCACGTCGTAATGGGCGCGGATGTTCCGGCCCGCCCCGCGCGGGGAATTGGCCCGCATCAGGCGGTGCACGGCGCGGAACTTCAGGTTGTTCCAGAACCCCGGGAAGGCGTAATCCTCGAGCTGGTCCTGATTGTACATCGCGACCTCCGTGAGGTCCGAGATCGAGGGCGTGTCCCACAGGCCCGCCACGTAGGTTTCGCCAAGCCCGATATCGCCGCGCGCGGCAATCGCGGTGATCACGGACCAATCGTGCAGCGTCATCTCGGCCTTCGGGCTGCCCTGCCCGAAATCATGCACCTCGCCCTCGGGCGTGCGCAGGCGGAGGCTGCCGCGGTCGATCCGGGCGCAGCTATCCAGAAAATCATGCTTTACGCGTTTGGTCAGGAAAAACATCAGGTCACCTCGGTCTTCGGTGGGGTCGGTCGGGTGCGATAGGTCGCCCCCTTCAGCTTCAGGCGCAGAGCCTGCCAGTAGATCAGCGCGATGGTTCGGATAGCGCCTAGGGGCCGCCGCAGGCTGGCGCCGAGGATACCGGCGTTCGTCAACGGCGCGCGCGGCCCGGTGAGCGTGGCGAGAACACCCTCGTCACCATTGCTGTGCAGGATACGAATGTCGATCACCGTGTCCTGAATGTCGAAGGTGAAGGCGTAGCTGCCTTTGACCTCCTGGAACGGCGACACATGCAGCGATTTCGGCGCGTGTATCCGCGTCTCCCGCTCGATCGGGCCAAAGCCCGGCGTGTGGCAGAGGTAGGAATGGCGGTCACCAAAGGGCGTGGACACTTCGGCGATGACCGCGATCAGGGTGTCGCCCTCTAGGACCAGCCAGAAGCTCACTGGGTTGAAGACGTAGCCCAGAAACCGCGGCTGTGTGAGAAGACGCAACTGCACCGGTCGGTCACCCAGGCCGTGATCCGCAAGCACCTGCCGGGCCCAGACGGGACCACGTTCGTCCGTGAGCGGCCCGCCGTGGTCGGCATCGTGCACCGAAAACAGGTTGAACCGATTGCGCGAGAACAGAAGCGGCCCCGGCGCCGAGGCTTCGGGATCGATCAGCACGTAGTCGACGCCGTAGCGAAACATGTGCCGGATCTCTCCCTTGCGCCTGTGCATCGTGGCACCCGCGATATGCTCGGGCCTGTGCGTCATGCTGTCTGCCGCTCCATCAAGCGGGCGATGCGCGCCGCGCTGGCGAAACCGTCCTCGTGGAAGCCGTGGCGCGTGTAGGCGCCCGCAAACCACGTGTTGTTCTGCCCCTGCATCTCGGTCAGCTGCGTCTGCGCCTTCAGGGCAGCGCCATCGAACACCGGATGGCGGAATGTCGTCTGGTCGTAGATCAAATGCGCAGGCACCTCGGTTGACGGGTTCAGCGACACGAAGAGGGGGTCGCTCTCCGGAATATTCTGCAATCGATTCATCCAATAGGTTACGCCAATTGCCGGTTCGGGCCGAGTCGTATCCGCCTTGTAGACCCAGCTGGACCATACGGCCCGGCGCTTCGGCATCTGCGCCGCGTCGCGGTGCAGGATCATTTCGTTGTTCTGAAACCGGATCGCGGAAAGGGCGGCTTTTTCCTGCGGCGTCGGTTGCGCCAGCAATCGCAGCGCCTGATCGGAATGGCAGGCAAAAATCACGTGGTCGAATACCTCTGGCGCGCCAGCGGCAGGAAAAACCGTGCTTTGGGTACCCGTGCGGGTGACGCTCTGGATGGGAGAGGCCGTTCGGATCGCGACGCCGCGTCCCAGCAGGTGACGCTCCAACCGTTGGATGTATTCGATGCTGCCGCCGTCAACGGTCCACCATTGGTGGGTGCCCGACGCGCTGAGCAGCGCGTGGTTGCGGAAGAACTGCAGCAGAGCCCGAGCCGGAAAGGCGCGGATTTCCGAGGGCGGCGTGGACCAGATCGCACCGCACAGCGGCATCAAATAATAGCGCTGGAACCACTCGCCCAAGTTCAGGTCCGCCATCAGGTCACCAATGGTCGCGCCGTCGTCCTTGGCGAGTGCCTCGGCCTTTCCATTGAAGCGCAGGATGTCACGCACCATTCGCACGAAGCCCGGGCGCAGCAGGTTGCGGCGCTGTGCCGTCATCGCCCTCAGATTGCGGAGCGCATATTCGATCTCGCCCCCGTTGATCGACGCGCCAAAACTCATGTCACTGCGCTCTACCGGCACGTCGAGGTCGTGGAACATCCGCGTCAGATGCGGATAGTTGGCATAGTTGAACACGATGAAGCCGGTATCGACCGGCTGATCGCCGCGTAGCCCTGCGGTAATCGTCCGCGCGTGCCCACCCAGACGGGGAGCGGCCTCGAAGACAGTCACCGCGTGGTGCGGGGCGAGCAGATAGGCCGCGGAAAGGCCGGAAATACCGCCCCCGATCACGGCAATGCGTTGGGGGGCAATCGGGCGGGCGTCAATTAACATTGGTACTCCGGCAGGTTAGGTAATCCTGATACGGCGCCCCGAGGCTACCGGATCACAATTGCCCGTGAGAAAGTGCTGTCCTGCCATTTCCGTGAAGCCCGCGCGCCCGATGATCGGGAGAGCCGGCCGAAGGTCGCGGGCGCGGTCGGCTGAGGGTTCAACGCGAGAAGTCCACATGTGTTCCGCAGCTTTGCGCGGCGGTGATATTTCTGCTGCCCTTTAAGGGGTCGCAATTCATCTGTAGCACGTCGTTGACGCTCTTAGGGAATCGCTGGAAGCGAGCTAGTTGAAGCCATGTTTTTAAGTATCTTCGACATCTTCAAGGTGGGTATCGGCCCCTCGTCCTCGCACACGATGGGCCCGATGACGGCTGCCGCGCGCTTTCTCGACGACCTGCGCTCAGGGCGCGAAAAGGAGCCCGGCGCCGGCGAGCTTGGCGGTCTGGGCTGCTCGCTCCACGGCTCGCTTGCCTTCACCGGCAAGGGCCATGCGACGGACCGCGCGGTGATCCTCGGGTTCGCCGGGTTCGAGCCTGCGACGCTTGATCCCGACCGGGCAGAACAGCTTGAGGCCGAAATCCGCGCCTCGGGCATCGTCAACCCGGAGGGCCTTGGCCCCCTCAAGTTCGCCCCCGACAGCGATCTGGTGTTTGACTACGACGTGACGCTGCCCGGCCACGCCAACGGCATGGTGCTGCGCGCCTTTGACACCCAAGGGAACCTCTACCTGGAGGAGACCTATTATTCGATCGGCGGCGGCTTCGTCGTGACCGAGAAAGAGCTGAACGCCGCCGGCGATGGGCCCGATGCCCTCCATGCCGAGGCGCAAAGCGCGGGCTTCCCCCATCCCTTCGGCTCTGCCGCTGAAATGCTGAAGATGGGCGAGTCCTCCGGCAAGACCATCGCCCAGATGAAATGGGAAAACGAAAGCGCCCTGTCGTCCCGCGCGGAGGTGCGCAACCGCGTTGACGCCATTTGGACCGCGATGAACGATTGCATCGATCGCGGCCTGCGGATGGAGGGCGAACTGCCCGGCGGTCTGGCCGTGAAGCGCCGCGCCAAGCATATCTTCGATCAGTTGAAAGCCGAAGCCGGCACCAATCAGGCCCAGCCGCACGTCGCGAATGACTGGCTCTCGGTCTATGCGATGGCGGTGAACGAGGAAAACGCCGCCGGGGGCCGGGTCGTGACCTCGCCCACCAATGGCGCCGCCGGTGTCGTGCCCGCCGTGCTGCGCTACTACCGCGATCATTGCATCGGCGCGACCGAGGACGGTCTGCGTGATTTCATGATGACCTCCGCCGCCATCGGCGGGTTGATCAAGCACAACGCCTCGATCTCCGGCGCGGAGGTCGGCTGCCAAGGCGAGGTCGGCAGCGCTTCGGCCATGGCCGCCGCAGGCCTCTGTGCCGCGCTTGGCGGGACCAATGCGCAGATCGAGAACGCGGCGGAAATCGCGCTGGAGCATCACATGGGCATGACCTGCGACCCGGTCGCGGGCCTCGTTCAGGTGCCCTGCATCGAACGCAACGGCCTGGGGGCGATCAAGGCCGTCTCGGCCGCTTCGCTCGCGCTGCGCGGCGACGGCACGCATTACATGCCGCTCGACAATTGCATCGAGGCGATGCGCCAGACCGGCATCGACATGAACACCAAGTACAAGGAAACCTCGATGGGTGGCCTTGCCGTGAACCTGCCCCAGTGCTGAGACGGCTCTCCGTCAGGAAATGAGGCCCAAGGCTTCATCCGAGGCCGTGCCCTCATACTTCTCGCGGGGGGGCCACGGCCTGTCTTTCCAATGCGGCTCGAAGGCGAAGCTTGAAACCGATCGGCCGTCCACCAGGGCGCCGTTCCCCGCGCCCAAGGCGTAATCGTAATAGAGCTTCACGATCTCTTCCTTGGTGACCTGATCCGTCGCGTCATGGGCCATGCACTCCTGTCGCCACAGGCTCACCCGGCGATATTCGGGCGTGTCAGGCAGCTCGAAATCCTCGTAGTAATCCAGAAACCAGAACCGCTTGAACATCGGTGTGAAGACAGCCTCCGCCAGCCCGAAATCGTCGAAGAGAAACGGGCCGTCGGGGCTGTGGTGAACAAGGAACGCGTCAATGTCGCGATAGAGCCCCAGAAGCTTCTCCGCATGTTCGCCACGCTTCGCAGGATCCTGGTTCATGACGAAGAGATAGCCCGCCATGGTGAACGGCCCCTCGCGGGCGATCAGCATCGATTCGACCGCATGTTCGGCCGGATCCTTCCGGCGCAACGCGGGCCCGTCGATCACCTCGTCCAGATAACGGAGGATGACGAGGCTTTCCTTGATGATCTCTCCATCCGGCGTCTCGAGCACCGGCAGCGCCGTGGTGCCGCGGGTCTTTTCCAACAGAGCCGGATCGCGGGGCTTGGTGATATCGACGACCCGGAATTCCACCGCGTCCTCGCGCCCGCGCAACGCCAGCAGGATCTCCAGCCGTTGCGAGAAGGGGCAGACCGGAATGTGATAGACGATATGCTTGGCGCTCATGACGTTCTCTCCAAGGTCGATGCGGTGCGGTTTCCCGACAATCTAGCGCTCAACTCCGGTATCGACCAAACGCTATGGCTCGATATAGGCTATTGGCAGGATGAATTTCGCGACCTTTGACCTCAACCTGTTGCGCGTTCTGGATGCGCTGCTCTGCGAAGGCTCCACCGTGAAGGCCGCCAAGCGGCTCGGCCTGTCGCAACCCGCCGTCTCTGGCAGCCTCTCACGGTTGCGCTATGCCATGGGCGACCCGCTGTTCGTGCGTCAAGGCAATCGGCTGGTCGCCACGGAATACGCCGCCGGATTGCGCGTGCCTCTCAGGGAGGAGCTGGACCGGATCGAAGCGCTCCTCTCGCCGCCGACCCTCATCGATCCGAAAACCGCCGTGGGCACGTTCCGGATCGCAGGCGTCGATTTCTTCGCCGAGATGTTGATCCCTCCGCTCGCGGACCTGCTGCAAAAGGAAGCGCCCGGCGTGCGCGTGCAGCTTGTCGACCTCGTCCCGCAGGATCACGTCGCCAGCCTTGAGAGGCGCAAGGCCGACATCGCGCTTTTGCCCGATATGCCCCTGCCCGATTGGGTCAGCCGAAAGGAGCTCTTCCGGTCCGCGTTCCACGTGATCGCGCGTAAAGGCAATCCCGAGATCGCCGGCCTCACCCCGGGCGAGACCATGCCGCTGGAGGTGTTCTGCTGCCTGCATCACGTGCTATTTTCACCGGAAGGCCACACTGCCGCCATGGGCGACGCTGCCTTGGCCGAGGTCGGTCGGCAACGGCACGTGGCCATCACCGTCCCGGTCTTCTCAGGCGTCTGCCGGGCTGTGCGCGAGAGTGACCTGATCGCCCTCGTCCCGGCGCAACTGGCCGCCGACATGGCCCGGAGCTTCGAGCTACAGGTGTTCCTGCCGCCCATGCCCATCGACCCGGCGCTGATCGTCGGCATCTGGCACAAGAGGGCGGACAAGGCGCCGCTTGCGATGTGGATACGCGAGCAGATCTTCCGCCTGACAAGCCGGTTGGATCCAGCTTTCGCCGATTAACGCCCGTGGCTTAAGCGCGCGCGAACGGTGTCACCGGGAAGGAACTCCGGCTCCATCCGCACGACTTCCTCGGTCAGTTCGTTGGCCACCATCATCTCGGCCGCCCGGCGCCCGATGGCCTCGCGCTTGCTGTCCATCGTCGCGATCCGCATCGGCATACCATCCAACACCTCGAAGGAGTTGAACCCGGCCATTCCGATCTCGTTTGGAATATCCATGCCCTTCTCGAGGCAATACAAAAGGCCGCCGGCTGCGTTCATATCCGTGTTGTAGTAAAGAAAATCCAAACCCGGCGTCCGCTCTAACAGCGCTCGGGTCATGTTGCGGCCGGTACCGAAGCCCGACGCGCCCTCGTAGAAGATGCTATCGGTTAGCGCCACGCCCGCCTCTTTCAAGCCCTCTTCAAACCCGCGGTAGCGCTTCTGCGCCCGCGCATCGGCGATCGAGCTGGACCCGAGATAGCCAATCCGCTTGTAGCCACGCGCCACGATCTCCTCGGCCATGGCCCGTCCCGCGGCCCCATGGCTGATGCCCACCGCGGCCGCGACCGGGTCGCCATCCACATCCATGACCTCGACCACGGGCACGCCCGCATTGCGCATCATCGCGCGGGCCGCGTCAGTATGCTCCAACCCCGCCACGATCAGCCCCGACGGACGCCAGCTCAGCATCTCGTAAATGACCTTCTCTTCCTGCCGCTGGTCGTATTGCGAGGTGCCAACGACGGGTTGCAACTCCGTGCCATCCAGAGCCGCGCCGATGCCATGCAGCACGTCGGGAAACACCATGTTCGAGAGGGAGGGAATGACCACGCCGACGAGGTTCACCCGGTTTGACGCCAACGCCCCGGCGATCTTGTTGGGCACATAGCCCAGACGCCGCGCCGCCTCGAACACCCGTTCCCGCGTCTTGTCCGAGACGTCTCCGCGATTGCGCAGCACTCGGCTGACCGTCATCTCGCTCACCGACGCAGCATCCGCCACGTCACGCAGGGTCATCTGCGGCTTGCCATCAAATGGATTACGTCCGCGCAACTGAGTTTCCTTCGATCGTGAGCGCTATCATTTGTTGATACGCCCCGGACACGCCCCTGCGCAAGCGGTTGCGGCAGCGGAGGAAATCACCGAAAACGAAACCCACGGCCCCGTGGCTCAACTGGATAGAGCAGCCCCCTCCTAAGGGGCAGGTTGCAGGTTCGAATCCTGCCGGGGTCGCCACCATCTCGCTGCGCGCCATCGCCCATCCAGGCTCCCTCTTTCATCTTTTCCCAAATACGGTCAGGGGGGTCCGGGGGGATGACATCCCCCCGCTGTGAAAACGCCGCGAATGACGCGCCGGAAGGCAGGCACGCGGGACTCCAAAATCAGAACAAAATGTGAACATACTTACCGATGGGATTCGCCGAGCTCTCCATCACCACCAATTTTACCTTCCTCGGGGGCGGCTCCCACCCCGAGGATTACGCGCGTCGTGCCGCGATCCTCGGGGTCGATGCGATCGCCATCGCTGATGAGAACTCCGTCGCAGGCATCGTCCGGGCCTGGTCCGAGCTGCAAAAGATCCAGCAGGAAATCGACGACGCCAAGGTGGCCGCGCGCGATCCCATCGGGCCGCCCAAGCCTGCGCATGTGCCCGCGGCGCCCCGGGCCAATATCGATCACGTGCCGCGGCTTCTGCCGGCCTCTCGCCTGATTTTCACCGAAGGCATCCAGATCACTGCCCTGCCCCGGGACCGGATCGGTTGGGCCACCCTTTGCCGCCTTCTTTCCCTCGGGCGCCTGCGGGCCGAGAAAGGGGCGTGCATCCTGCATCTGGATGACCTGATCACCCGACACGAGGGGTTGGAGCTTCTGATCCATGTGCCGCGTCATCCCTCGAAAGGGTGGTACCGCGCTGTCAAACGCGCCTCCCGCCTGTCGCCCTGGATGTGTCTCTCGCCGCAATACGATGGACAGGACACGGTGCGTTTCGCGGCCTACACACGGCTGGCCGACAGCCTTGATCTGCGTACCGTCGCCTCGGCGCGGCCGCTGATGCATCACGGCTCACGCCGCCGCCTGACCGATGTGCTGACCTGCATCCGGGAAGGCATAAGGGTCGAAGATCTCGGCACCGCCGCCCAGGCCAACGCCGAGCAGCGCCTGCGGGGGCTGGACGAGATGCAGCGCATTTTCGAAGGCCATGAAGAGGCCTTGGCCCATACCCTGACCCTTGCCGAGCGGTGCCAGTTCGACATCGCCAGTCTGCGCTACGAATACCCTTCCGAGATCGCCGACGGAGAAACCGCCGCCGACAGGCTGCGGCGTCTGGCGAAGCAGGGGCTGCGCTGGCGTTATCCGCAAGGGGTGCCGGAACGGGCCGCCACGCAGTTGGATCACGAGCTCTCCCTCATCGCCAAACTGGGGTACGAGCCGTACTTCCTGACCGTCAACGACATCGTCGCTTTCGCCCGGTCGCGCAATATCCTCTGCCAAGGGCGGGGCTCGGCGGCCAATTCGATCACCTGCTACGCCCTCGGGGTCACCTCCGTCTCGCCCGAAATCGGCACCATGGTCTTCGAGCGTTTCGTCTCCGAAGCCCGCAACGAGCCGCCCGATATCGATGTCGATTTCGAGCACGAACGCCGGGAAGAGGTCATCCAGCACATCTACGAGCGCTATGGCCGCCACCGTGCGGGTCTTTGTGCGACGGTCATTCATTACCGCAGCAAGCGCGCCGTGCGGGAAGTCGGCCGCGCCATGGGGCTGAGCGAAGACATCCTCTCGGCCCTGTCGTCACAGATCTGGGGATCGTGGTCGAACGCCGGCCCCGATGTCAGCCGGTTGCGGGAAGTCGGCCTCGATCCCAACAGCCCGCGCCTGATCCAGACCATCGGGTTGATTCAAGAGATCATCGGCTTCCCCCGCCACCTGAGCCAGCACGTGGGCGGCTTTGTCATCACCGAAGGCCGGCTCGACGAACTGGTGCCGATCGAGAATGCCTCGATGGAGGATCGTACGGTGATCTGTTGGGACAAGGACGACATCGATGCCCTCGGCATCCTCAAGGTCGACATCCTCGCCTTGGGCATGCTGACCTGCATCCGCAAGGCCTTCGATCTTCTCAAGCGTCATCACCAGACCGAGTACACCCTGGCCACCCTGCCGCCCGAGGATCCTGCGACCTACGACATGCTGTGCCGGGCCGACAGCCTGGGTGTCTTTCAGGTGGAAAGCCGCGCGCAGATGAACTTCCTGCCTCGGATGCGGCCGCGGTGTTTCTACGACCTGGTTATTCAGGTCGCGATCATCCGGCCCGGTCCCATTCAGGGCGACATGGTGCATCCGTTCATCCGGCGCCGGAATGGCGAGGAGGAGGTCAGCTTCCCCTCCGATGCCCTGGGCCGGGTTCTGGGCAAGACCCTCGGCGTGCCGCTGTTTCAGGAACAGGCGATGCAGATCGCCATCACGGGCGCAGGCTTCTCGCCGGAAGAGGCCGACCGCCTGCGGCGCGCCCTTGCCACGTTCAAGAAACACGGCAACGTCAGCGAGTTGCGCACGCGCTTCCTGCGCGGCATGCGCGACAACGGCTATGACGACGACTTTGCGGAACGCTGCTTCAGCCAGATCGAGGGCTTTGGCGCCTACGGCTTCCCGGAATCCCACGCCGCCAGCTTCGCGCTGCTGGTCTATGCCTCCAGCTGGTTGAAATACCACCACCCCGGCATTTTCGCCTGTTCGCTTCTGAACGCCCAACCCATGGGCTTCTATGCCCCCGCCCAGATCGTCCGCGATGCCCGGGAGCATGGCGTCGAGGTGCGGCCTGTCTGCGTCAACCGCTCTCACTGGGACAACGTGATGGAACGCAAGGACAACGGCGAGCTGGTCCTGCGCCTCGGCTTCCGGCAGATCAAGGCCATGCGCGAGGAAGAGGTCGATTGGCTGATCGCGGCGCGTGGCAATGGGTACACTTCCGTCGAGGACGTCTGGCGCCTTGCCGGGCTGGACGCGCAGACGCTTACCATTCTGGCCGAGGCGGATACTTTCGCCGCCCTCGGCATCTCTCGCCGCGATGCGCTTTGGGCGGCCCGCGCCCTGACCCCGAAAAACGAGCTGCCGCTGTTCAAGGGAGACCTGGACGGCGAAGGGATCTTCGAGCCCGCCGTGCATCTGCCGCAGATGACCGAAGGGGAAAACGTGGTGGAAGACTACGTCTCCATGCGCCTGACCCTGCGCACGCATCCCCTCGCCCTGATCCGCAACCGCCTCAGCCCCGGCATCGACCCCCGCCTGCTGGCCGAACCGCCTACCCCGCGCGAGGAGAAAAAGCCTTGCAAGGCTTTTGACGCGCCCTCCGGCGCGTGACAGCTTTTTTCAAAAAGCTGCAAAGGCCCTTGTAAGGGCCTTCCCCCGCTCACAATCCGTACTTCGTGGCTTTCTCGCCCACCGCGCGCATCAGGCGCACAAGCTCCTGACTGATGCCCGGCTCGCTCAAGGCGTGACCCGCCGCGCGCACCATGCGCAGGTGGCCTCCCGGCCATTTCGACGCCAGCGCATGGGCCGAGATCGGCGGGCATATCATGTCGTAGCGTCCCTGAACGATCGTGCCCGGCACATGGGCGATGCGGTGCACGTCGCGCAGGATCTGGCCGTCTTCCTCCAGAAAGCCCTTGTTGACGAAGTAGTGGTTCTCCAACCGGGCAAAGGCGCGCGCGTATTCGGCCGGGCTTTCACCCCCCTGTCCGTCACTGTCCATCGAGGCCAGCGCATTCTCCCACGCGGCCCAGGCCCGTCCGAAGCGGGTCTCCACCATCCTGTCGCCTGAGAACAGCCGGCGGTTGTAGGCGGCAATCAGGTCGTGCCGTTCGTCTTCCGGCACGAGGCTCACGAACCGCTGCCACTGCTCGGGCCAGAACTGTCCCGCCCCGCCCCCGTAGAACCAGTCCAGCTCCCGTTGCATCGACAGGAACACGCCGCGCAGCGCCAGGTAGGCCACAGCTTCTGGATGGGTTTCTGCATAAATCAGGCCCAGCGTCGCCCCCCAGCTGCCGCCGAACACCGCCCAGCGGTCGATGCCGAGTGTCGTGCGGATTTTCTCGATATCGCGGACGAGGTGCCATGTCGTGTTGTCGGTGGTCGAGGCATGGGGCCGGGAGCGGCCGCAACCGCGCTGGTCGAACAGGATGATGCGCCAGACTGCCGGATCGAAGTAGCGCCGCATCGCCGGGCTGCAGCCGCCGCCGGGACCGCCATGCAGCACCACCACCGGCGCGCCCCGGGGGTTGCCGCATTGCTCGAGGTAGATGTGATGCCCGTCACCCACCTCCAGAATACGCTGATCGAAGGGATCGATCGGCGGAAACAAATGCGAGAATGTGCGCTTTTGGCCCGAGAACTTGTCCATGTCCGTCCTATATAGAACGTGACGTCGGTAACGACACGTCGAGTTGATTTTGCCGATTGAGGCAAAGCCAAGATTTGCAAAGGATGGAGGGGATGTCCATGACAGCCGCGCCCGTTAACACCGTCGATGACAGCGAAGTCGCCAAGTTCGAGGCGATGGCCGCCGAATGGTGGGACCTGAATGGCAAGTTCAAGCCTCTGCATATGCTGAACCCGACGCGGCTCGATTACATCACGCGACAGATCGCCGCCGAATTCGGCCGTGACCTGAAGGCCGAGGCGCCATTCGCGGGCCTTCGCATCCTCGACATCGGATGCGGCGGCGGATTGCTCGCCGAGCCGATGGCGCGTTTGGGTGCGGATGTCGTGGGGGCTGACGCGGCGGCGGGCAATATCCCGGTCGCGCAGATCCACGCGGCGCAGTCGGGGCTCGAGATCGACTATCGCCACACGACCGCCGAGGCACTGGCCGAGGCGGGCGAGCAGTTCGACGTGGTGCTGAACATGGAAGTGGTCGAGCACGTGGCCGATCCGCTCGGCTACCTGACCGCCTGCCAGCAGCTCCTGAAACCCGGCGGGCTGATGATCTGCTCGACCCTCAACCGGAACCCGAAAAGCTTCCTGTTGGCGATCATCGGCGCAGAGCATGTCATGCGCTGGCTGCCCAAGGGGACCCACGAGTGGTCGAAGTTCATCACCCCGGACGAGCTGTTCTCGCTGATCACGCAGGCCGGGCTCGATCCGGTCGACCGCAAAGGGTTCGTGTTCAATCCGGTGCTCTGGACCTGGGGGATCAGCGACCGCGATCTCAGCGTGAATTACGTCACCGCATCGGTCAAACGCGCCGGCAGCGAAGGCTAGCCTTCGCCCTCCAGCTTGCGGCGCACGTCGCGCAGCAGCGGCAAGGCATCGCGGACCTTGCCGGGACCGATTTCGGCCACGGCCTCGGTCAGGATCGGGACGATGGCTGAAATCGCCGCCTCCCGCGCCCGCCGCCCGGCGGGACTTATCGAGATCATCTTGCGGCGTGCATCATCCCAATCGGGCCGCACATGGATATGCCCGGCCCATTCCAGCTTGTTCAGCGTGTTGGTCATCGCGCCCCGCGTCAGGTGAAACGCCCGCGCCAGCTGTGCGGGCGATTTTTCTTCCTGGGTGGCGGCCAGATGATTGAGCACGGAAAAATGGCTCAACTCCATGCCCTTCGGCAACGCTTTCGACAGCCGCGCGCGCGCCAGCTGGTCGATCATGAAGACCTCACTGAACAGCGCGACAGAGAGCGGATCGTCGTGTTTGGACATGGCGCGGAGTAAAGAGCCGCAGGACCGCGCGACGCAAGAGCAAACCGCCCAAACGGGTCAGTCTGCCGCGAGCATCGGGTCCAGTTTGCCGTCTCTCTCCAGGGCGGCCATGTCGTCGTATCCACCGACGTGGGTATCGCCGATAAAGATCTGCGGAACAGTGTGGCGCCCGTTCGCCCGTTTCAGCATTTCCTGCCGCTTGGAGGGGTCGCCCGCGACGTCGATCTCGGCATAGCTGACGCCTTTGTCGGTCAGCATCCGCTTGGCAGCGTGGCAGAAACCGCAGAGCGGAGAGGTGTAAAGCGTGACGTTGGCCATGGGAGAGTGCTTTCCTTGAGTTCGCGTAAGTCTCCCTATCTAGGTATCACCGCCGACCCGCGCTAGGGTCAGGACCGACACATTTTTGGCACCGGCCTGCCGACAGGCCTCCGTCGCGATGGCAAAAGTGGCGCCAGAGGTCATGACATCGTCGATCAGCAAGACATTGCGCCCCTCCAGCACCTGCGCCTTGCGGGGGTGCGGAATGATCGCCTCTTCCACGTTCTTAAACCGGGCATCGCGCGAGCGTCCCTCCTGCGAGGGGGTCGGGCGCAGTCGCAACAGGGCCATTGGCGCCACCTCGGCCTCGCATTCCCGTGCGAGCGACCAGGCCAGAAGCGCCGCCTGATTGAAACGCCGGCGCGCCAGTCGTGTCCAGTGAAGGGGCACCGGCACCAGAACCGGATCATCCGCCAGCAGGTCCGCCGCCGCCCGCGCCATCCACGGCCCCGCAGCCCGTGCGATATCCGTGCGGTCCCCATGCTTGAGCGACAGGACAAGCCGCCGCCCCACGCCGTCATAGGCGAATACGGCGCGCGCATGGTCCCACGCGCGGGGCACGCGCTGGCATTCGGCACAGATCAACGCCTCGTCCGGCGGGGCGGACTGGCCGGGCAGACCCGTGCCGCAGAGGTCGCAGGAGGCTCCGAGGATGAAGGGCGTGTCGCTCCAACAGGAGCCGCAGATTGCAAAGGTATCTTCGACACGCGCGCTGCAATTGAGACATTCCGGCGGAAACACCGCATGCAGCATGGTTTGCAATCTCATACCTGTCCCCTAGATAGCGCGCAGTGATCCCCTGCGCAGAGCCTCGATTTTGCAACAGCCACAGCCCCGCCTGACCGATACCGCTGCGCTCGCCGCGCACCGTGACCGCGCGACCCGCACCGCGGGCCTTGCCCACGCCCGGTTCCTTCACGACGAGGCCATTGCCGAGCTTCAGGAAAGACTGGAGGACGTTAATAGAACGTTTACGCGGCCCGCGATTGTGACTGATTTTCCGACAATTTGGCGCGACTTGGCTCCGAACGCGAAGATCGTGCCCATGGCCGAGGCGCTGGATCTTGAAGAGAAAGCCCACGATCTGGTGGTTCATGGAATGGGGCTGCATTGGGCCGATGATCCCGTGGGGCAGGTCGTCCAATGCGCACGTGCCTTGCAGCCTGACGGGCTGTTTCTATCGGCGGCTTTCGGGGGCAGCACCCTCACCGAGTTGCGGCAGGCACTGGCGCAAGCCGAGGCGCAGGTGATGGGCGGGCTATCCCCCCGCGTCGCCCCGATGGCCGAGGTGCGAGACATGGGCGCGCTGCTTCAACGCGCGGGCCTTGCCCTGCCCGTGGCCGACACCCTGCGCAAGAAAGTGACCTACCGGGACGCCATTGCGCTCATGCATGACCTCCGCGCGATGGGGGAAACCAATGCGCTCGCCGGCCGTCACAAAGCCATCCCGCCCCGCGCCTTGTTCCCCGCTGCGTCTGCGATCTATGCACAGATGTTCCCGGCCGAGGAGAACCGCATCGAGGCGAGCTTCGAGCTGGTTTTCCTGACAGGATGGGCCCCACACGAGAGCCAGCAGAAACCCCTGCGCCCCGGTGCGGCAACGTCTCGGCTGGCGGATGCGCTGAATGTGCCCGAATTTGATGAGAATGCGAAACCGGTCGCGGACCGACCAACGGACAAAAGTCAGGACTGAGATGACCCAGATGCAAGCGACGCCGTCCCAAGGCACCGACGCCCCCGCCCTGCCCCACGCTCCGGCCGACCATCCGAAGGTCAAGCGCGGCAAGATCGGGGTACTGCTCGCCAACCTCGGGACGCCGGACAATTACGACTATTGGTCCATGCGCCGCTATCTGAGCGAGTTCCTCAGCGACCGCCGGGTGATCGACTATGCGCCGTGGAAATGGCAGCCGTTGCTGCAGACGGTGATCCTGACGAAACGCCCCTTCACATCAGGCGCGGCCTACAAGTCGATCTGGAATCACGAGGCGGGGGAATCCCCGCTCGCCACGATCACGAAGGCGCAAACCGCGAAGATGAAAGCCCTCATGGCTGCGCGATACGGCGAGGATGTGATTGTCGATTATTGCATGCGTTACGGCAATCCCTCGACCAAATCCAAGGTCGATGCATTGGTCGCCCAAGGCTGCACGAAGATCCTTTTCTTCCCGCTCTACCCGCAATACGCCGGGGCGACCTCGGCCACGGCCTG
Organism: Gymnodinialimonas ceratoperidinii; assembly: GCF_019297855.1. Taxonomy (NCBI): domain Bacteria; kingdom Pseudomonadati; phylum Pseudomonadota; class Alphaproteobacteria; order Rhodobacterales; family Paracoccaceae; genus Gymnodinialimonas; species Gymnodinialimonas ceratoperidinii. Next base: position 444,171 of record NZ_CP079194.1, on the reverse strand, counting down.
CGATAAATTCTTCCGCGCGCTGGAGACCGTGAAGTGGCAGCCGCAGGTCCGCACGACCGAGCCTTACTTCGACAATCCAGCTTATATCGATGCCCTCGCCCAGAGCGTCGAGCGCGCCTATGGGGCGATGGAGGTGAAACCGGACATCCTTGTGGCCAGCTATCATGGCGTCCCGAAACGCTACCTGCTGGAAGGCGATCCCTACCATTGCCAGTGTCAGAAAACGACGCGCCGGCTAAAGGAACGGCTTGGATGGGATGACACGCAGATCATCACGACGTTTCAGTCGAAGTTCGGCCCCGAGGAATGGTTGCAGCCCTACACCGTGGAAGAGGTCGCGCGGCTGGCTGAACGGGGCAAGAAACGCATCGCCGTCTGCGCACCGGCCTTCTCGGCGGATTGCATCGAGACTCTGGAGGAGATCAATGAAGAGATCCGCGAGAGCTTTGAGGAGGCGGGAGGCGAAAGCTTCACCTACATTCCCTGTCTCAACGATGATGATGCCCACATGGAGGCCTTGGCGAGCGTTGTGGACAACAACCTGCGCGGTTGGGTCGACTGATTTTCATTGGAAAAGGGCCGGGCAGCGACCCGGCCTTCCGGTGCTATTTCATAAGCTTGAGGGAGCTTCAGGCGGCTTGAAGCGCGCTCACCGGGCGGCCAGTGAACACCTGGTTCCCCACCCGCACGCTGACCAAACCACTGGGCAGCCGCTTTACGAATGTTCCCTGAACGGACACGCAAGTTCCGATAACAACAGTGGTCAGCACAGATCATCTCCCCAGATACCGTGCGTCATGTTTCGCGCAAACAGGTTAACAAATCACTTAAAAAATTCTGATTGTTTACAAATTTTTACGATTTTGCAGATCAGGGCGGGCTTCAGAGCCAATCCCTGAGGATTGGAATAAGCGGAATATCCGCCGGTGGCATGGGGTAGTCCCGCAATTCCGAAGCCCGCACCCACTTCAAGGCCTGACCTTCTCGTGACTGCGGAATGCCCTCCCATTTGCGGCACGCAAAAAGCGGCATCATCAGGTGAAAGCTCTCGTAGGCATGGCTCGCGAAGGTGAGCGGCGCGAGGCAGGAGGCCCAGGTGTCGATGCCGAGTTCTTCCTGCAGCTCGCGGATCAAGGCTGCTTCCGGGGTTTCGCCCGGCTCCACCTTGCCGCCGGGAAATTCCCACAGACCGGCCATGGACTTACCCTCGGGGCGCTGCGCCAGAAGCACGCGCCCGTCGCGGTCGATCAGCGCCACGGCAGAGACCAGCACGATCTTGGCAGGCGCGGCGGGCGCCTTTGCGACGCGTACCTCGGTCACGAGCGGTAATCCGCGTTGATCTGGATGTAGCCGTGGGTCAGATCGCAGGTCCAGACGGTCGCTGCGCCCTGTCCAAGGCCAAGGTCCACGTCGATCAGCAACTCCTGCTGCTTCATGTAGGCCGCGCCTGCGTCTTCGGTGTAGCTCTCAGCGACCCAGCCCTGCTCGGCCACAAGGATATCCCCGAGGCGGATCGTTAGAAGATCGCGGTCGGCCTTGGCGCCGGATTTTCCAACGGCCATGACGATGCGGCCCCAATTGGGATCTTCGCCAGCGACGGCGGTCTTCACCAGCGGCGAGTTCGCGATCGAGCGCGCCACGCGGTCGGCATCGGCATCGCTGTCGGCACCGGTGACGCGGACCTCGACGAACTTGGTGGCCCCCTCGCCGTCGCGCACGATCTGGTGGGCGAGGTCCTGCATCACTCGCAGTAGCGCGGTCTGGAACGCCGGATGGGGCGCAGTGATCGGCGTGTTACCGGCGCGCCCAGTGGCAGCCATCAGGACGGTGTCGGAGGTCGAGGTGTCGCTGTCGACCGTCACGGCGTTGAAGCTGGCGCGGTTGCAGCCCGACAGCATCGCCTGCAACACATCGGGCGCGATGGCGGCATCGGTGAAGATGTAGCCCAACATCGTCGCCATATCCGGCGCGATCATCCCCGAGCCCTTGGCAAAGCCCATGATCGTGACCGGCGTGCCGTCGAGGTCCAGCGTCGTCACAGCGCCCTTCGGAAAGGTGTCGGTCGTCATGATGGCGCGGGCGGCGGGCTCGGTTGCGGCGGGGTCCAGAGACGCGGCGATCCCCGGCAGGGCATCGGTGATCTTCGACGCGGGCAGCGGCTCTCCAATGACGCCGGTGGATGACGTGAAAACATGGGAGGCAGGCAGGCCCAGCGCCTTGCCTGCGGCCTCCGCGATCAGGGCGACATCGCTGACGCCGCGCTTGCCGGTGAAGGTGTTGGAATTGCCCGAGTTCACCACGATGGCAAACCCTTCGTCTCCGGACAGTCCCGCCAATTTCGCCTGACAGTCCAACACGGCGGCCGAGCGCGTGGCAGAGCGGGTGAACACGCCAGCGATCGCAGACCCCGGCGCGATTTCGGCCAGCATCACATCGGTGCGGTTGGCCTTCTTGATGCCGACAGCGCCCGCCGCAAAGCGGACGCCATCGATTTTTGGCAGTTCGGGAAAGCTGGCAGGCGCCAGCGGAGAGACGGCAGGCCCGTCGGTTTTGGTCTCGGTCACGCGTGTCTCTCCTTGCCCGGATTATTCCGCGATCAGGTCTAGGTCGCGGATCATGGCGGGGTCAATCTCCACCTCGGGGCGCATGATGTCGGCGGCGTTGGTCAGCTCTTCCAGACGCGCGTCGACGCGGGCGCGGCGGATGGTTTCCTCCAGCTCGGGGCGCACCTCTTCCAGCGTCGGGGCCGCCTGCTCGCGGGTCTCGTTCAGCAGGACGACGTGCCAGCCAAACTGGGTCTGCACGGGGGAGGATACCTCACCGGGCTCCAGATCGAACACGGCAGCCTCAAATTCCGGCACCATCATGCCGGCGGTGAACCAACCCAGCGCGCCACCGTTGGGACCCGAGGGCCCGATGGAGTGCTCGGCCGCAAGCTCGGCGAAATCCGCGCCTTCCTCCAGCTCCGCCAGCATGTTCTCGGCGTCTTCTTCGCCCTCCAGAAGGATGTGCGCGGCGTTGTATTCGGTGGTCGGTTCGACGGAACCATAGGCCTCGTCATAGGCAGCTTGCAGCTCGGCATCGTCGAGGTCGGCCATGGCGATGTCGTCCATGAACATCGCGGCAAGGAAGGCGCGGCGCTCATTCTCGAGACCCAGCTCCATCTCGCGGGTCACGTTATCCTCGGCCTCATCGGCCAGCACCTGCTGCTGGATCAACTGCTCCAGCATACCGTCGAACAGCACCTCATCGGGAAGCTGCTGATACTCGGCCGGCAGCATCTGCCGCATGGCGATCAGGTGACCGACGGTGATGTCCGATCCATTGACGGTCGCCAGAACGGTCTCGCCGCTGGCATGACCGTCCGCAAATGCCGGACCGAAGGAGGGGGCTGCAAGGGCCGCGACAAGGCTGACGGAGGCTAAAAGCTTCTGCATCGAGGAAAATCCTTTGTGTGGAGCGACCGCGCCCGGAGGCAAGATCGGCTTACGTTGACTATCATCAGGCCGCCCCTTATCTCGCTTACGGGTTACACGAACCCGGGGCATTGACCGTTGGCGCTATAGGTAGACCGCGGCGCAGGGTCTAACAACCCGAGGCCCCACACGAATTGTTTAGACGGCAACGGCCCGCCTCAGAGGTCGTGATAGAGGTTGATGACTATGCTCGGACTGGGAACGATTGCGAAAAAGGTGTTTGGGTCTCCAAACGACCGCATGGTGAAAGCCGTCCGCCCGATCATCGACAAGATCAATGAGTTGGAGCCCCAGTTCGAGGCGCTGGACGACGCGGGCATCATCGCCAAGACCAACGATCTGCGCGAACGTGCGCTGAACGGCGAGAAGCTGGACGATCTGCTGCCGGAAGCCTTTGCCAATTGCCGCGAAGCCGCCAAACGCGCGCTGGGTCTTCGCGCCTTCGACGTGCAGTTGATGGGGGGCCTGTTCCTGCACCGCGGGAATATCGCCGAGATGAAAACGGGTGAGGGCAAGACCCTTGTCGCGACCTTCCCGGCCTACCTCAACGCGCTGACCGGCAAGGGCGTGCACGTTGTTACGGTGAACGACTACCTCGCCAAGCGCGATGCGGAATGGATGGGGCAGGTCTTCACCGCGCTCGGCATGACCACCGGCGTCGTCTACCCGCGCCAGCCCGATGCCGAGAAGCGCCAAGCCTATGCCTGCGACGTGACCTACGCCACCAACAACGAGTTGGGCTTCGACTACCTGCGCGACAACATGCGCGGCTCCATCGCTGAAATGGCGCAGCGCGGTCACAACTTCGCGATCGTCGACGAGGTCGACTCGATTCTCATCGACGAAGCGCGGACACCGCTGATCATTTCCGGCCCGACGCAGGACCGCAGCGATCTCTACCTCTCGATCGACAAGATCATTCCACGCGTCGAAGACCACCACTTCACGCTGGACGAAAAGACCCGACAGGCGACCTTCACCGACGAAGGCAACGACTTCCTTGAAGAAGTGCTGCTGGAAGAAGGGATCCTGCCCGAGGGTCAGTCGCTCTACGATCCCGAGAGCACCACGATCGTCCACCACGTGACCAATGCCCTGCGCGCCCACAAGGTCTTCTCGAAGGACAAGGAGTACATCGTCCGCGATGGCGAGGTCGTTCTGGTCGACGAGTTCACCGGCCGCATGATGCCCGGCCGCCGCATGTCCGAGGGGCTGCATCAGGCGATCGAGGCCAAGGAGGGCTGCAAGATCCAGCCCGAGAACGTGACGCTCGCCTCGGTGACCTTCCAGAACTACTTCCGCCTCTACGATACGCTGTCGGGCATGACCGGCACCGCGACGACCGAGGCCGAGGAATTCGCCGACATCTACGGCCTCGGCGTGGTCGAAATCCCCACCAACCGGGGCATCGCGCGCATCGACGAAGACGACGCCGTCTATCGCACCGGCGCAGAGAAATACGCGGCAATCGTCGAGACGATCAAGGAGGCTCATGCCAAGGGCCAGCCGGTCCTCGTCGGCACCACCTCCATCGAGAAATCCGAGATGCTCGGGCAGATGCTGACCCAGGCGGGCCTGCCGCACAACATCCTCAACGCGCGCCAGCACGAGCAGGAAGCGCAGATCGTTGCCGACGCGGGCAAACTGGGCGCGATCACCATCGCGACCAACATGGCGGGGCGCGGAACGGACATCAAACTGGGCGGCAACGTCGAATTCCAGATCATGGAAGCCATCGCCGCCGATCCGGAAGCTGATCCGGAGGCCATCCGCGAACGGATGGAGGCCGAGCATGTCGCGGCCGAACAAGCCGTGAAGGACGCAGGCGGGCTCTACGTCCTCGCCACCGAGCGCCACGAGAGCCGCCGGATCGACAACCAGTTGCGGGGCCGGTCGGGGCGTCAGGGCGACCCCGGCAAGTCCAGCTTCTTCCTGTCGCTGGAAGACGACTTGATGCGCATCTTCGGCTCTGAACGGCTCGACAAGATGCTGAACACGCTCGGCATGAAAGAGGGGGAGGCCATCGTCCACCCATGGGTCAACAAATCGCTCGAACGGGCGCAGGCCAAGGTCGAGGGGCGCAACTTCGACATCCGCAAGCAACTGCTGAAGTTCGACGACGTGATGAACGACCAGCGCAAGGTGGTCTTCGCGCAACGCCGCGAAATCATGGGCGCCGAAGACATCGCCGAGGTCGCCAAGGACATGCGCGATCAGGTGATCGAGGACATGGTGGACACCCACATGCCGCCGAAAACCTATTCCGATCAATGGGATGTGACCGGCCTGAAAGAGGCCGCTCAGAAAGTTCTGGGCGTCGATCTGCCGATCGAGTCCTGGGCCGATGAAGATGGTGTCGATCAGGAAGAAGCCATCGAACGTCTGGAGCGGGCCGCCGACGAGTACATGGCCTCCAAGGCCGCGCAATTCGGCCCCGAGCAGATGCGCAACATCGAGAAGCAGATACTCCTGCAGACCATCGACCAGAAGTGGCAGGAACACCTGCTGGCGCTCGAGCACCTGCGCTCGGTCGTGGGTTTCCGAGGCTATGCGCAGCGCGACCCGCTGAACGAATACAAGACCGACAGCTTCACGCTCTTCGAATCGATGCTCGACAGCCTGCGCGCCGACGTCACCGAGCGTCTTGCCCGAATCCAGCCGCTCACCCCTGAGCAGCAGGAGCAGCTTATGGCGCAGCTGCGCCAGCAACAGGCCGCCGCAGCCGGTGCCGAGGCGAAAGCCTCCCCGGCAGCGGAGCCTGCCGCCACCGGCGACACGGCGAAACCGGGCTTCGTGGAGGACGATCCAAGCACCTGGGGCAACCCCGGCCGCAACGACGATTGCCCCTGTGGGTCCGGCAAGAAGTTCAAGCACTGCCACGGCCGGCTTTCGTAAGCAGAGAATCGGCGGGCTGAGCGCGGACTCCGAAAATTACGGCGAATCTACGAAAGGCGTGGGACAACCGCCCCGTCTTTCGTCGATTTCCGGCACATTGATGCCCCACTGATCGAGCATACCGCACTCCGTGTATTTGTGGCGGAGTGTACGTTTATGTTGAGTTCTTTGATAATTAGAGCCGCGGCAGGGGGCACATTGGCCCTCGGCGGAGTTTTGTTTGCAATAGATTCAGGCTGGATCGACGGGGGTGTCGAGGCGCAGCAGGTCAATCAGGTCTTCGATGAGCAGACCTACACGTCCTCATCCCGCCCCGCGGGTGTCGAGGCGCCCGATCTGCCTCTCCTGGAAAACAGCGACGTGATCCTGCCTATGGCAGAGCAATCCCTTTCGCCTCAGGCGACGGTGATCCCCGCGTCCTTCGACGAACCCCTCACCACGCCGGTCGCGCCCCGGCAGGCCCCTCCGGCGCAGAGCGCCCTTGGCCTGCCCTGCGGGGTCACCGTGAGCGCGACGGCGGCACCTGCCGCGATGGTGGCGCTCGACGTGATGGCGCCGTGCCGCACGGATGCGGCGGTCACGATCAACCACTCGGGCCTGCAGATCGTCACCACGACCGATCCGCTCGGCTTGCTGACCCTCGACATTCCGGCGTTCGAGACACCGGCCTTCTTCACCGTCACCTTCGCGGACGGCATCGAAGAATCGGTTCTGGTCGGCTTGCCTGATCTGCGCGACTACGACCGCATCGGCCTTCATTGGCAGGGCGACATGGGGTTGGAGCTGCACGCAATGGAATTCGGCGCCGCCTTCGGCGAGCCAGGCCACGTCTGGCAGGCGGCCCCCGCAAGCGCCGAGGCGGCCCTTGCCGGAGAAGGTGGCTTTTTGAGCGTGGTGGAAACCGGTGACAGCTTCGCTCAGGTCTACACCCTCCCCCGCGCGACCCTGCGCGAAGGAGACAGCGTGCAGCTTTCGATCGATGCACCCATCACGCAGCAGAATTGCACCCGAGAGGTCATCGCCCGCACCCTGCGCAGCGAAGGGGCTGGCCGGGTCGATGTGACCGAGCTTTCGTTCACCGCGCCCGCCTGTGACGCCGTGGGTGACGTTCTGGTCTTGCAAAACCTGCTGGACGACCTGAGACTCGCGTCGAATTAAGGCCAACGCACCGGGGTTTCGCATGACGAGACATATTGGGGCGGTCCTTGCGATCGCCCTTTTTTCATGCCTGTCCGGGCCTGCCTTTGCGCAGGATGTGGAACTGCGATCCCTCGACGGCTCGGTAGAGTTGGAGGGCAACCTGATCTCCTATGACGGGGCCTTTTATCGGCTGGACACGGTCTACGGCCCGCTCACGGTCTCTGCCGAGGGCGTCTCCTGCGCGGGACCGGGCTGCCCCAACTTGGCCACCTTCGTGGCCGAGGCGCGCGTGGCGGGTGCGGCCACCGTGGCGGAGGGCCTTCTGCCCGCGCTGCTGGAGGCGTTTGCAAGCTCGCGTGGGATGTCCATGGGGGTCGAAGAGGGGCCTGCCTATGTCCTCCGCCGCTCCGACGGCTCGCCCGCCGCGCGTTTCGCCGTCACGCCGGGTACCACCGATGATGGCTTCCTGTCGTTGCTCAATGGCGAGGCGGATATTGCCTTGGCGCTGCGCGAACCCTCGCAGGCAGAGGTGGCCGCGTCAGAAGCCGCCAGTCCGGACGACCCGCCGCTGGACGACAGGGTCAGGGTGCTGGCGCTTGACGCGCTGGTTCCGGTGGTCTCGCCCGATAACCCGATCAACGCGCTCTCCTTGCCTGAGATCGCCCGGCTGTTTTCCGGCGACGTGACCAATTGGGCCGAGGTCGGAGGGCCGGACGCTCCGGTGGCCTTGCACATGCTGGCGCCGGGTCTGGGCCTGTCGCAGGCCTTTTCGACGCGGGTCTTGTTGCCATCGGAAGCCTCCATGAGCGACGAGGTCACGCGCCACGTGAGCGCCGAAGCGCTAGCCGAGGCCGTGACCCGCGATGCCTATGCTGTGGGGATCACGGCACGATCCGCGGTAGGACCCGCGCGGGCGGTGCCGCTGATGGGGGAATGTGGCTTTCCCCTCAGCGCGAGCACGGATGCGGTGAAGGCAGAAGACTACCCGTTGACGGCCCCGATCTACATGTACCTCGCGCCGCGCCGCCTGCCGCTTCTGGTGCGCCAGTTCCTCGCCTTCACGGAGACCGAGGCGGCCGAGGCCCATGTGGCGGCGGCGGGCTTCGTGAACCAACTGCTGACCCGCACGCCACTGGCCTTGCAGGGAGAGCGCCTGGGCAATGCCATCCGGGCGGCCGGTGACGAGGTGGATCTGGCGGCACTGCAAGAGGTTGTGGGCACCTTGGGGACGGCAGAAAGGCTGTCCACGACACTACGTTTCAATCCCGGTGGCGCCGTGTTGGACATTCAGTCCCGCGCCTCGGTGGGTCGGCTTGCCGCCGCCATCGAACGCGGCGCCTTTGATGGACGACAGCTGATCTTTGCCGGCTTCTCGGACAGCGATGGTCCGGCCACTGTCAACGCGCGCCTTTCCCTGAGGCGGGCCGGCGTGGTGCGGGACGCCGTCCGCGCGGCGGGTGTCGCGGATGCGAGCCGGGTCGAGATGGTCGCGGCAGGTTTCGGAGAAGCCATGCCGATGGCCTGCGATGATACCGATTGGGGACGCGCCGTGAACCGGCGTGTCGAAGTCTGGGTAGACTGAGCCGCGGTGGGTCGGTCGCGTTGATGCCGGCCGATCTGGGGCTCTGCCCCAGACCCCGGAGTTGTATGGCCAAGATGAAGGCGAGCCGAGGTTCAGAGGTATCCTTCGGCCCGGAAGCTGAGCTCTCGCGCTTTGCCGATCACGAGGTGATCGTGGATCGTGATGTTGAAGACATTGGCAGCGTCGCGGATCGCGAAGGTCATCTGGACATCAGCCTCGGACGGAGTGGGGTCGCCGGAGGGGTGATTGTGTACGAGGATCAGCGCCGTGGCGTTGAGTTCCAGTGCGCGTTTCACAACCTCTCGGGGGTAGACCGGGACATGATCCACTGTGCCATTGGCCTGGGCTTCATCAGCCACAAGGACGTTCTTGCGGTCGAGGTAGAGCACGCGAAACTGTTCCAGATCCCGGTGCGCCATGGCGGTTTGGCAATAATCCAGCAGCGCGTCCCAAGAGGACAGGATTGGTTTCTGGATCACCTTGGCCCGGGCCATGCGGTGGCCTGTCGCCTCGGTCAGTTTGAGCTCGAAGATCACGCGATCGCCGACGCCGGGCACCTCCTTCAGCCGTGCGCGCGGGGCGGCGAGCACGTGGTTGAGATCGCCGAATTGTTTGATCAGATCCTTGGCCAGAGGCTTGGTATCGCCACGCGGTATGGCGCGGTAAAGGATCATCTCGAGCAGCTCATAATCGGGCACCGCATCGGCGCCCCCTTCGGTGAAACGCTGCCGCAGCCGATCCCGGTGGTTGTGGCGATGTTTCTCTGCGCCCCGTGAGGGACCGCCGGCTTTGCGCCGGGCGGGAGTGTCGTGTGGCGTGACGGGGACGCCACCCGCAAATTGGGGCGAGGTCTCGTCGAAAGAAAAGGTAGGCTGATCCGACATAGGCGCAGTTTGCCGCCAAATGGTTAACGGATCGTTAGCATTCCTGATGGAGGATGAGCGAGCCTACCGCTTGGAATCTTGCGACCTCACGTGGACGCAGGCTCAGCCGTAGGTGGGGTGGAAACGACCCGTGGGCGACAGCGTGAAGATCTCGAACCCGTCTGCCGTGACGCCGATGGAGTGCTCGAACTGCGCCGAGAGAGACTTGTCGCGGGTCACCGCCGTCCAGTCATCGGAGAGGACCTTGGTCTCGGGGCGGCCGAGGTTCACCATGGGTTCGATCGTGAAGAACATGCCTTCTTCCAGCTTCGGACCGGTTCCGGGGCGGCCGTAGTGCAGCACGTTGGGGGGCGAGTGAAACACCTGCCCCAGACCATGGCCGCAGAAGTCGCGCACGACGCTCATCCGTTTGCTTTCAACGAACGACTGGATCGCGTGGCCGATGTCGCCGAAGGTATTGCCCGGCTTGACCGCCTCGATCCCCTTGAACAGGGCGTCGTGGGTCACCTGGATCAGCCGCTCTGCTTTCCGGGGCAGATTGCCGGCGACATACATCCGCGAGGTATCGCCGAACCAACCGTCAACGATCACCGTGACGTCGATGTTCACGATGTCGCCGTCTTTCAGCTTCTTCTCGCTCGGGATGCCATGACAGACGACGTGGTTGATGCTGATGCAGCTTGCATGCTGATAACCACGGTAGCCGATGGTTGCGGATTTGGCGCCCGCCTCCTCCACCCAGGCCTCGATCTGCGCATCGAGCGCGCCGGTCGTCACGCCGGGCACGACGAGGGGGGCGATGCGATCCAGAATGTCAGCCGCAAGCGCACCGGCCTTGTGCATGCCGGCGAAGTCGAGGGTCTGGTGAATGCGGATGCCGTCCTTCGTCAGGCGGCCTTTGAAATCGTCCAAGGGAGGTCTCCATCGCCCATGTTTGAGCCCTAAATAGGCCCGCAGACCGGAAATTGCCAGTGACGACGTCAGCCGCGCGCTTGCGGCGCCGGATCGACGGGGAGAGGCCCTGTCAGGGTGATCCCGTCGGGCGTGATCTCGGTCTCGTGACAGAGCACTTCGACCCCTGCCTTACGGGCCGCATCGAAGGCGCGCGCATAGGCCGGGTCCAGATCGGCGGCGAGGCGGAAGCCCGTGCAATCCGTCCGTTGCACGACATAAAGCATGACGGCACGACCGCCTGACTGCGCGATCTTCGTCAGCTCCCTCAGATGCTTCGCGCCGCGCGCGGTGACGCAATCGGGGAACTCGGCCCAGTCGCCCTCGCGCCGGAGATGGCAATTCTTGACCTCGACGAAAGCGTCGGGTCGGCCCGGTTCGGACAGAAGGAAATCGATGCGCGAATTCTCGTCGCCGTATTTCTGCTCGGGTCGCACGAGGGAATAGCCCTGCAACGCTTCGATACGACCCTCAGCCAGCGCCTCTTTCACCAAGGCATTGGGCAGACCGGCATCGATGCCTGCGAAATGGCCGTCCGGAAGCTCCACCAGACGCCAGCCGTACTTCAGCTTCTTTTTCGGATCGTCGTTGGGCAGAAGCCAGATCCGCGCGCCGTCGTCCCTCAGCCCCAGCATGGCGCCGGGATTGGGACAATGCGCGGTGACTTCCGTGCCATCCTCCAGCACGGCGTCGGAGAGAAAGCGTTTGTAGCGACGCAGGAGCCGCGCCGGGACGAGGGGGGATGGAAAGCGCATGGGCAGGGACGTATACCCTTGCGTGGAAATGGCCAAGCCACGCCGTGGTTGAACCCGCAACTCTGCCCTCTGTCGACGCCGCATGGGGGACGCGAAAGGACACCGATGCCCAATCCGACCGCCGCCATGCTCGTCATCGGGGATGAGATCCTCTCGGGTCGCACGCGCGACAGCAACATGCACCACTTGGCGATTGCGCTGACAGAGCATGGCATCACGTTGGCCGAGGCCCGGATGATCAGCGATGAGCATGAGGTGATCAAACGCCACGTGGCGGAGTTGTCGGAGAGATATGACCATGTCTTCACCTCCGGGGGTATCGGCCCGACCCACGACGATATCACCGCTGAAGCCGTGGCCGATGCGATGGACGCCCCCTGCGGCATCCGCGATGACGCACGTGCGATCTTGCAGGCGCATTACGACCGCTCGGGTCAGGAGCTGAACGAGGCGCGATTGCGCATGGCCCGCATCCCGGATGGTGCTGCGCTGATCGACAACCCGATCAGCGCAGCACCCGGCTTCACGCTTGGGAATGTGCATGTGATGGCCGGGGTGCCCACGATCTTCACGGCAATGCTCGCGGGTCTCCTGCCGACGCTCACAGGAGGCGCGCCGATGGTGTCATCCTCGATTCGGGTCGAGCGGGGCGAGGGCGATATCGCCGGACCGCTGGCGGATTTGGCCGAAGCGCATCCCGAGGTCTCGCTTGGATCCTATCCGTTCACGCAGAATGGCATCCATGGCTCGAACATCGTCGCACGCAGCCAGGACGCGGCGGCGGTGGAGCGGACCATGAGTGCCCTGCGCGCCCTGTTCCCGGAAGCGGTCTGAAGCGCGCGATGGATATCACGGACATTTTTCCCGTTCTCGAGGCTACTTGGCCCGCCGCGAAGACGCGACAGGTCGGTCCCTTCATCGTCCCAGAGGCCGACCGCGGGGGCAATCGCGTCAGTGCGGCGCGCCTTGCCGATCCCAAGGCATCGGAGGCAAGCGCGGAGGAGGTCGAGGCCGCTGCCGCGCATATGCAATCGCAGGGGCGTGCGCCGCTCTTCCAGGTGCTTGGCACTCAACCTGCGCTCGACGAGATCCTCGATGCGCAGGGCTACACGGCCCGCGACCACACGGTGGCCATGGTGATCCGGGCGGCGGATCTGGCCGCCACGCCGCCGCCCGTGACGGCATTCGACATCTGGCCCCCGCTGGCCATCCAGACCGAGCTCTGGGAGGCGGGCGGGATCGACGCCGCGCGCCGCGCCATCATGGACCGCGCACGTTGCCGGAAGACCGCTCTTTTCGGGCGCATCATCGACAAGCCGGCCGGCGCGGCGTTCATCGGCATCCACAAAGACATCGCCATGCTGCATGCTCTTGAGGTGGCGCCGGTGGCCCGTCGCAAGGGGCTTGCCGCGCATATGATGCGACTTGCCGCGAAATGGTCGGCGGATAACGGCGCGGAATGGCTCTCGATCCTCGTGACGCAACAAAACACCGCCGCGCTTGGGCTTTACGCTTCCTTGGGAATGGAACCTGTGGGAACCTATGCCTATCGCGTGAAGGAAGGCGGAACGGCCCTGTGAGATCACCTCGACCGTTTGGACAATGGCACAGGGCATTGCTGTGCGGCGTCATCTTGTGCCTTTCCACGAAGGCCCATGCGCTCGACCTCGCCCTGCCGCTGACGGCGGAACTGGTACATGGCAGCGACCCGGTCGAGGGGCGGCACCCGATTGCATTGGGTCCCTGGTCAAGTGCCACCGGCGTGCCGACCGAGGACGCCACCGGCCAAGTACAGGAATTCACCTGGCAGATCAGTGGCGAAGAGATCACGACGGACGGGCTGCTTACAGCGCTGCAAAACCAGATCGAGGCGCAGGGTTACATGACCCGCTTCACCTGCTTTGCAGAGGCTTGCGGGGGCTTCGACTTCCGCCACGCCCTGCCCGTCGGACAGCCGCCGGAGATGCATATCGATCTGGGCGATTTTCATTACCTCGCGGCCGCTTCAGAAGATGGAGAGACCCAAGCGGCACTGATGATCTCGCGCGGCGGCGCGACGGGCTTCGTGCATCTCGCCTTGATCCAACCCGTGGCCACGGCTGAAGAGCCTGTCATCCAATCGACGCGCGCGCCCGATGTCGCGGTGAGCCTGACAGACCCGGACGCGCTAATTGCAGAGTTGATCGCCACGGGCTCCGCGCCGCTTGATGACCTCCAGTTCGAGACGGGCGCCTCCAGCCTGAGCGGTGATAGCTTCGCCTCCCTCGCTGTCTTGGCGATGTACCTCGCTGAAAACCCCGACAGACGTGTTGTGCTGGTTGGGCACACCGATGCCGCGGGCTCGCTCTCGGGCAACATCGCGCTCTCGCTGGCGCGGGCAACCTCGGTGCGCGACTACCTCACAGGCTCTCTCGGTGTGGATCCGGGCCAGATCGAAGCGCAGGGTATCGGCTTCCTCTCGCCTCGGGCGTCAAACGCGACAGCGGAGGGACGGGAGGCCAATCGGCGGGTCGAAGTGGTACTGGCCGAGCCTGAATAACCGGCTGTAACCTGCCTGTTCGAGCCTATCGGCGATGATGGCTCACAAAAAATCCCGGAGGATGCGCGGGGCATCGTCCGGGACAAGTTGGGCATGTTCGGGAAGGCGAAGGGTTAGTGACGCTTCCGAACAGCACGGCAATGGGGGAGGTGGTCTACCAGTCGTTCGGACCCTTGTCGCGGAACGCCTCGACCAGATAATCGATGAAGGAACGCACTTTCGGCTGGATGTAACGGCCCGGCGGATAAACGGCGTAGACGCCTTGGACGTCGGTCGGAAGCTCGGGCATCGCGTCGACCAAGAGGCCCTGGCGCATCGGCTCGGCGTAGAGGAAACTGGGCAGGTAGGCGATGCCGAGACCGCCCACGGCAGCATTCAGAAGGCTCTGCCCGTCGTTCACGGTGAGCCAACCTGCGGTGCGCACCTGCCGCTGCTCGCCCGAGGGGGCGGTCAATTTCCAGACGTTGCCGGCGCTTGAATTGCTGTAGTGCAAGAGCTTGTGTTCGTTGAGGTCGTCAATGCGCTCCGGCCGGCCATATTCCTCGAAATACGACGGCGCCGCGATCATCCGGCGCTGCGTCTCGCAAATTTTGCGCGCCATGAGGGAGCTGTCTTCCAGCTCTCCGACGCGGATCGCCATGTCGAAGCCTTCGGAAATCAACTCCACGTAGCGGTTGTTGAGCACCATGTTCACGGTGATTTCCGGGAAGGCATGCAGAAACTCGCCAAGGATCGGCGAGATGTGATTGACCCCGAAGTCCGTGGCAATCGACACGCGCAAAGTGCCCGAGGGCGCAGATTGCATCGCGGTCACAAGGGCGTCGGCCTCGCCTGCGTCGTTCAGAACGCGGCGGGCACGGTCGTAATAGGCCAATCCGATCTCGGTCGGGCTCACGCGGCGCGTGGTCCGGTTGAGCAGTCGCGCACCGAGCCGGGCCTCTAGGGAGGATACGTGTTTCGAGACAGCAGATTTGGAAATCCCCATCTTCTTGGCAGCATCCGTGAAGCCACCTTGATCCACCACAGTGGCAAAGGCTTCCATTTCCGTGAGACGGTCCATACTCGATTTGCCCTTTTTCTCGTTACATGATGTTTTGCGGGCCAAATGGGGCGCAATTGGGATGTGGCTTTGTTCAAAGCGCGATTATTCCGCGGATCGTTCAAGGCATGGAAACAACTGTTTACGACCCGTTAACGATTGGACCCGGAACGCCGGTGAAGGTAGCGTCCGGGCGACAATGACACGGACACAATCGAGGGACTTTTTCATGGATTACGCCAACGCTCGCGCCGAACTTGCGGCCGCTTTTCGCTTGACCGCACGCGAGGACATGCACGAGGGGGTCGCGAACCACTTTTCGCTCGCCGTGAACGACGCGGGCACGCAGTTCCTGATCAACCCCAAGAAGCACTTCAGCACCATGCGCGCGTCGGACCTTTGGGTCATCGACGCCGAAGATCCCTCGACCATGGAAGGTGACAACGCGCCGGATCAGACCGCATGGGGCCTGCATGCCTCGTTGCATCGACACGTGCCCCACGCGCGCTGCGCCATGCACGTGCATTCCACCTACGCGACGGTGCTGGCCTCCTTGCAGGATTCACGCCTTCCCGCGATCGATCAGAACTCCGCCATGTTCCATAACCGTCAGGTCGTGGACGAGAACTACGGCGGCCTGGCGCTGGAAGAGGAAGGCACCCGCTGCGCGAAGCTGTTCCAGGACCCGACCGTGCGCACGATGATCATGGGCAACCACGGCGTGCTCTTCATCGGTGAAACCGTCGCCGAGACCTTCAGCCGGATGTACTACTTCGAGCGCGCGGCGCGGAACTACATCATCGCGTTGTCGACCGGACGGGCCCTGCGCGAACTGCCGGAAGACGTGGCCGAGTTGACCGCGAAGCAGATGGAAGACGACATCTGCGGCGATCAGGACGTGCTGGACGGAATGCGGGCAATGCTTGACGCCGAGGGGCTCGACTACGCCGCCTGAGCGCGGAACCCTTGCCATAACTTCGGGGTTGTCGGTGTGATGATCCCGGAGAACCTGACATATTACCCCGATGACCGTCCCGGCATTACCCGCCGGAGGGCCGGGCGTGGGTTCAGCTATCGCGCCCCGGATGGCACGCGGATCGAACAGGCGGCCGAGCGCAAGCGGATCGAGGCGCTGGCCGTGCCGCCCGCCTATACCGACGTCTGGATTTCGCCGCGCAAACGCGGGCACCTGCAGGCGACCGGCATCGATGCGGCGACCCGAAAGCAATATCGGTATCACCCGGATTGGAGCGCCTTCCGCTCGGCGCTGAAGTTCGACGACCTGCCGCGCTTCGGACTGGCCCTGCCCCGCATCCGGGCGGCGATCAGGGAAGGTCTGGAGGAAGAAGTCGGCTCGCGCACATTCGCGCTCTCTGCCGTGCTCGGCCTCATAGATCGCCTCTCCCTCCGCCCCGGCCACCCGGAATATGCGGAGACCAATGGCAGCTTCGGCGCGACGACGCTGCGCTCCAAACATCTTGTCGCCAATGATGACGGCACCGAGTTGCGCTTTCGGGCCAAGGGCGGCGTGAAGGTGAGCGAGGTCCTGTCCGACAAGCGTCTGGCGCGGGCGTTGCACAAGCTCGACGATCTGCCCGGCGCGCCCCTCGCGACATGGCTCGACGGCGAGACTGTCCGGCAGATCACGCCAGACATGGTCAGCGCGCATCTGGCCGAAATCACCGGGGAAGAGGGGCTGACGCCCAAGACCTTCCGCACGTGGAACGGCTCTGTCGCCGCGATGGAAGTGGCCCTGCGCGATGACGAGGTGACGATCAAGGACATGGCCGAGGCTGCGGCGGAGCGGCTCAACAACACGCCGACAATTGCGCGCAACAGCTACATTCACCCCGACGTGATCGGGCTTGCCGATGTCTCGGCCAGTGAGCGGGTTTCCTTCGGCGAGGCCGGCACTCCGGCACGTTTGCGGAAGGCAGAGCGCGCGATGCTGGCTCTGCTCGGCTAGGCTTTCCGAGCGTGGAGGATGCGCCCGATGAGGTTCAATAACACCTGTGCCGCAAGGATCGCTGTCGTCCCGTCACGGTCGTAATCCGGCGCGACCTCCACCAGATCCACCCCGACGATGCAATTCCGCCGCGCGAGAATGGCGAGGAACTCCATCACCTCGTAATAGAGAAACCCGCCATGGGACGGCGTGCCCGTACCGGGCGCGATGGAGGGATCGAATCCGTCGATGTCGATCGTGATGTAAAGGTTCACCCCTTCCGGCACACGCGCTGCGGCGGCCTCGGCACCCAAGGCGCGAATCTGACGAACCGACTGGATGTCCGAGCCGAACCGGCGGGCGTCGTCATAGCCCTCCTTCGCGGTGCTGCTGACATTGCGAATGCCGAACTGGCTCAGACCCGTGACGTGATCCTGCTCGGCGGCCCGTCGCATCGGGTTGCCGTGACCGTATCGCACACCGTGGCGCTCATCGACGAAATCCAGATGCGCATCGATCTGCACGATATGGATCGG
This sequence comes from Gymnodinialimonas ceratoperidinii, assembly GCF_019297855.1. Classification (NCBI taxonomy): domain Bacteria; kingdom Pseudomonadati; phylum Pseudomonadota; class Alphaproteobacteria; order Rhodobacterales; family Paracoccaceae; genus Gymnodinialimonas; species Gymnodinialimonas ceratoperidinii. Next base: position 426,429 of record NZ_CP079194.1, on the reverse strand, counting down.
TCCGCGATCGGCAAAGGCGCGCACGCATGGGATGTTGATTGAATGATCGCCACCAAGCGTGACCGGGATGGCCCCGGCTTCGAGGGCCGCCCGAACCCCCTTTTCGATATTGGCGTGAGAAGCCTCGGTCTGGGTGTGGACGATATCCGCATCCCCCATGTCGATGATCTTCGTACCGGGCCCCAAGTAGGTGACGTCGTCCTCGTGATCGTAGGCCCCGGCGTGACCGAATGAGAATAAGGTCGAGGCTTCCCGGATCGCGCGCGGACCGAAGCGGGCACCGGGGCGCCATTGGGTGCCGAAATCAAAGGGCGCGCCAAGCACGGCCACGTCCGCGTCGATGGCGTTCCAGTCCGCGACGTATTCGTATTTACCGAAGGTCGAGATACCGACGAAAGGCAGGTTGAGCCGGCCGCTGTCATAAGAATTGGTCATCGGGTGAATGTGCGGCGCATGGGTCGCGCCTTCAAGAAGATGTTGTGCTTGGGGCTGGTGTTGGAGCCTCCGGCGGCCGTATTTGGGAAAAGGTGAATGAAGGAGCGTCGAGCAGCTTGGCGAAACGAACGCGGAAGACGAAGAAGAAGGAATCGCGTCTGCGGCTGGGGCTGCGAGCCGTGAAGCGCTGGCTTTTGCGTGGCGCGGTCGGGCTCGCGGTGTTCTTCCTGTTGTGGATCCTGATCTATGCCGTCGTGCCGGTGCCGACGACGATCTACATGCAACAGGAACGCGCGCGTCTCGGCGGGATCGAGCGGGACTGGACACCCATGGAGGAGATCGCTCCGGTGTTGGCCCGATCAGTGGTTGCCGCGGAGGACGCGAATTTCTGCCTCCACTGGGGGTTCGACATGAGCGCGATCCGCGATGCCATCGCCGAGGGCGCGGCGCGGGGTGGCTCTACCATCAGTCAGCAGACGGTAAAGAACACGTTCCTCTGGCACGGGCGCTCCTGGCTGCGGAAGGCGATGGAGGCAGCGATCACCCCGGTCATGGAGTTGATCTGGCCCAAAGCGCGCGTGTTGGAGGTCTACCTCAACGTCGCGGAATTCGCGCCGGGGGTCTTTGGCGCGGAAGCCGGCGCGCGGCACCATTTCGGGGTCTCCGCCGCCGATCTGAGCGCGCGACAGGCCGCATTGTTGGCGGCCGTTCTGCCGAACCCGCAGGAGCGAAACGCCAGCGCGCCGTCCAATTTCGTCGACCGACGCGCCCGGTCCATCGCCGATGGAGCGGCCACAATCCGCGCTGATGGGCGGGACGATTGCTTTGCGAATTGATTTTCCCTGATCCGTCTTGCAAAGACGGGGTAAACCCCAACATGAGCAGCCCGCAATGAACCGCCTCTACCATTTTCCCTTGTCGCCTTTTTGCCGGAAGGTCCGCCTGATCCTCGCGGAGAAACGCATCGAGGTGGAATTGGTCGACGAGAAGTATTGGGAGCCCACCAATGAGTTCCTGCGCCGTAACCCGGCCGGAAAGGTGCCCGTGCTGCGCATCGACGGGATCTTGCTGTGCGACAGTACCGCGATTTGCGAATACATCGAGGAAACCGTGCCAGAGCCGCAGTTGATGCCGCGCGATCCGGTTGCGCGGGCCGAGGTGCGTCGGCTGGTGGCTTGGTTCGATGACAAGTTCTACAACGAGGTCACGCGCAATCTGGTGCACGAGCGGGTGCACAAGAAGCTGATGCGCAGTGGCTATCCTGACGGGCGCGCCGTGAAGCTGGGCGCCAAGAACATCAAGTTTCACCTGCGGTACATGGATTGGCTGCTGGATCAGCGCCGGTGGCTGGCGGGCGACAAGATGACGATGGCCGATTTCACCGCGGCCGCGCATCTGAGTTGCCTCGACTACATCTCGGATGTGGACTGGAGCCTGAGTGAGCCGGTCAAGGACTGGTATGCGACGATCAAATCGCGGCCCGCGTTCCGCTCGATCCTCGCGGATCAACTCTTCGGGTTTCCGCAGCCGCCCCACTACGCGAACCTGGACTTTTGAGCGCGCTGAAGGACGCTCTTCTGGCGGAGTCCGTCGCGGCGGGCTTTGCCAAGATGGGCGTCTGTCGGCCCGACGCGGTGCCCGAGACGGCCGAGCGCCTGCGCGCCTTCGTCGATGCCGGATATCACGGGCAAATGGGGTGGATGGCCGAGCGGATGCATTGGCGTGGCGATGCCAGCGCGCTTTGGCCGGAGGCGAAATCCGTCATCATGCTGGCAGAGCCCTACACGCACGATATTGATCCGCTCACCCCGCTGGAGGCGCGCGATCGTGCCACCATCAGCGTCTATGCACAGGGGCGCGACTACCACGATCTGGTGAAAAAACGGTTGAAGCGCGTGGGTCGCTGGCTGCTGGAGCAGGCGCCGGGCGAGCAGATCAAGGTCTTTGTCGACACCGCCCCGGTGATGGAGAAGCCCTTGGCGCAGGCAGCGGGGCTCGGCTGGCAGGGCAAGCACACCAACCTTCTGGGGCGCGATCTTGGGAGTTGGTTCTTCCTCGGTGCGATCTTCACCACGATCGAGCTGCCGGTCGATGCGCCCGAGGAAGAGCATTGCGGCTCTTGCACCGCCTGTCTCGACATCTGTCCGACGGACGCCTTTCCCGCGCCGTTCCGGCTCGATGCGCGCAAGTGCATTTCCTATCTGACGATCGAGCATAAGGGGCCGGTGGACAGGGACCTGCGCGCGAAGATGGGCAATCGCATCTATGGCTGCGATGATTGCCTCGCTGTGTGCCCCTGGAACAAGTTTGCGCAAGCTGCCCGGGACATTCGCTACGCGCCGCGTGACGACCTGAAATCGCCCCCGCTCGCCGAATTGGCGCAATTAGACGACGCGGGTTTCCGCGCGCGGTTTTCGGGGTCTCCCATCAAGCGCATCGGGCGCGACAGGTTTGTGCGAAACGTGCTCTATGCGATTGGAAATTCGGGGGTTTTTGAGTTGGCAAACGTCGCAAAGGGGCTGACAGATGATCCCGACCCCGCGGTCGCTGACGCCGCGCAATGGGCAGTGGAGAGGTTGCAATGAAGCTTTTGATTTTCGGGTATGGCTTCTCGTCAAAGGCCTTCGCAAAGGCCGTGCCGAGCGACTGGGAGATCGTCGCGACGACGCGGTCGCCTGAGAAAGCCGCCAAGATGACGGGCGTGACGGCTCGGATCTTTCCGGGGGATGACCTAGCGCAGGACGTGGCGGAGGCGACACACATCCTGATTTCCGCCGGCCCGGATCAAGGGCGCGATCCGGTTCTGGCTGAGCTTCGCGACGCCTTCGCAGCGGCCAAGCCCGAGTGGGTCGGTTACCTGTCCACCACTGGCGTCTACGGCGATCATCAGGGCGGCTGGGTGGACGAGCAGACGCCGCTGACCCCGACGAGCGAGCGGGGCGAGGCACGCGTCGCGACCGAGGGCGAGTGGCTGGACCTGTATCGCGAACACGGGTTGCCGGTTCATATCTTTCGGCTGGCGGGAATCTACGGCCCCGGCCGCGGCCCATTCGCCAAGGTCCGGAGCGGTAACGCGCGCAGGATCGTAAAGAAAAACCAGGTGTTTAGCCGCACGCATATCGACGATATCGCGCAGGTGCTTCTTGCCTCGATCGCGCGGCCCAACCCCGGCGCGGCTTACAATGTCTGCGACGATCAACCTGCCCCGCCGCAGGACGTGATCGCCTACGCGGCCGAGCTGTTGGGGCTGCCCGTTCCACCTGCGATTCCGTTTGAGGACGCCGAGATGACGCCGATGGGGCGCAGCTTCTATTCCGAATCCAAGCGGGTCGATAACACGCGGATCAAGGAAGAACTCGGGGTGAAACTCCTCTATCCCGACTACCACACTGGTCTGACTGCGCTTCTTTCCGCTGAGAGCGATCGCTAATGCTCGCATCGAACCCGGAATTCGGTGTAACTGGAACAAACCCTGTCTCGATGGAATGACCATGCGTTTTCTTCTGATTGCTCTGCTCACGCTCACGGCCCTCACCGGATGTTCGCGTTTCATCGAGTACGATGGACCACAGGTGACGCGCGTGATCGTCCACAAGGACGACCGGCTTATGTACCTGATGCATAACGAAGAAATCCTCGAAGCTTACGAATTCGAACTGGGCTTCGCACCCGAAGGCCACAAGCTGGAAGAAGGCGATGGTCGCACGCCCGAGGGCGAGTACATGATCGACCGCCGCAACCCCAACAGCGCGTACTACCTCTCGATCGGGATCGACTATCCGAACGAGGAAGACATCGCGCAGGCCCGCGCCCGTGGTGTCAGCCCCGGTGGCGACATTTTCATTCACGGCACGCCGCGGCCGTTCCGGCGCGACGACGACTGGACGGCGGGCTGTATCGCGGTGAGCAATCGCGACATGCGCCAGATCTACGCGATGGTCGAAGACGGCACGCCGATCTCGATCTACCCGTAGTTCAGGGCATCAGAATCACCCCTTTGAGCGACGATTCGGGGCGATTTCAAATGGTTCCACGAGTCCGCAAATAAAGCCGGCATCGTGCAGAAACCGTTGCGATCACCTTTATTTCAAGGCCCTTGCGCAGAAGTGTTGCTATTTTGACGACATGGGTCGTTTCCGTGCTTGGCGTTAATTTCGCCGCCATTGCAATCAAACCGGGTTGCTGGTTAAAGAAATGCACGAGGTACAGTCTTGGGTGCCCCAACCTGCGCATAGTGCGTAAAAGGGGCGTATCTTATAAGGATATCTACTATGAAAAAACTCGCTCTCGCTGCTGCTCTGTCCGTTGTCGCTTCTGGCGCAATCGCAGGCGGTTATGTTGCTCCTACGGTCGTTGAGCCCGTAGTTGTTGTCGAAGACACCAGCTCCTCCGCTGGCGGCATCCTGGTGCCCGCCATCGCAGTTCTGCTGCTGGTTCTGGCACTGCACCACTCCTGATCTTCGGATCAACGTGGAAGAATTTGGATTGGCGCTGCCTTCGGGCGGCGCCTTTTCTTTTGTGCAACACCTCGCACCGATGTTGCCTTGGGGGCCATCCGTTGATTGCACCCGCCGACAGTCTCCGGATACGACTCCTGCCAAGGTGTTAATTCAATTGCCCTGCCGACGCATGAGGCGTGAAACCGGGCCAAGGAGACTAAAATGAAAAAACTCGCACTCGCAGCAGCACTTTCCGTCGTCGCAACCGGCGCCATCGCAGGCGGCTATGTCGCCCCCACCGTTGTCGAGCCCGTTGTTGTCGTAGAAGACACCAGCTCTTCCGCTGGCGGCATCCTCGTCCCCGCGATCGCAGTTCTGCTGCTCGTGCTGGCGCTGCACCACTCCTGATCCTCGGATCAAGGTGGAAGATTTTGAATTGGCGCGGCCTTCGGGCGGCGCCTTTTCTTTTTTATGAGAGAGGCGCGTCGCAGGTATTACAAGCCTGCTTCGGCCTCGATCTGCTTGCGCGATTTACGCGCGCGTTCAGTTGCCGACTTCAGCTGACCACAGGCGGCCATGATGTCCTCGCCCCGCGGCGTGCGAATCGGTGAGGCGTAGCCCGCCTTGTAGACGATATCCGCGAAAGCCTCGATCCGCGCCCAATCCGAGCGCTCGTAGGGCGCGCCCGGCCATTCGTTGAACGGGATCAGGTTGATCTTCGCCGGGATGCCCTTGATCAGCTGCACCAAGCGCCGCGCGTCCTCGTCCGTATCGTTCACGTCCTTCAGCATCACGTATTCGAAGGTAATCCGCTCGGAATTGCTGACCTTCGGATAGGCCCGCAGCGCGTCGAGCAACTCGGCGATGGGCCAGCGTTTGTTGATCGGCACCAGCTTGTCGCGCACCTCATCCGTGGTGGCGTGGAAGCTGACGGCGAGCTGGCAGCCGATCTCTTCAGCCGTCTTCGCGATCTCCGGCACGACGCCCGAGGTCGACAGGGTGATCCGGCGACGCGAGAGAGAGATGCCTTCGGGGTCCATCGCGATCTTCATCGCGTCGCGGACGTTCTCGAAGTTGTAGAGCGGCTCGCCCATGCCCATCAACACGATGTTCGAGACCAGCCGCGGCTTGGCATCGCTGCCTTCGCCCGCAGCCGTCCATTCTTCCAGATCGTCGCGCGCCAGCATGACCTGACCGATGATCTCTCCGGCGGTCAGGTTGCGCACCAGCTTCTGCGTGCCGGTGTGACAGAACGAGCAGGTGAGCGTGCAGCCGACTTGGCTGGAGATACACAGCGTGCCGCGATCGACCTCGGGGATATAGACGACCTCCACCTCATGGCCGCCCGCGATCCGCACCAGATACTTGCGCGTGCCATCCGCACTGACCTGCTTCGAGACGACCTCGGGCACATCGGCCACGAAGGTCTCCGCCAGCATCGCGCGGTAATCCTTGGAGAGATTCGTCATCTCCGCGAAATCTCGCACGCCCTTCTGGTAGAGCCATTGCCAGATCTGCCCGGTCCGCATCTTCGCCTGTTTCTCGGGCGTACCCGCCTCGATCAGCGCAAGGCGCAGGGCATCACGAGTGAGACCAATCAGATTGGTCGGCCCGTCGGGCAGTTTGCGAGGGAACGTTTTGACGTCCTGCGTGATGGGGGCAGTCGCGGTCATGGCGGCACTCCTTTTGAGAACGGCCTTCCTTATAGGAGGCCGCGCATCCACGCAAATCTTTCGCGACGGCGCTATTCCGGCGCGCAGCGCACGGAGGCGTCATCGATTGCGCGGTCGAACCCTTGCAGGCTGAATGTATCGATGACCTCTGTCCCACGGGTGGACGTCGCCGTCACCACTGCCTCGATCCCTTCGCGCATGGCGGCGATCAACCGCGCATCTGCTTCGGGAGAGCCGGCCCATGACATCGGGCCTTCGGTGAACAATTCGAAGCTGTCGTCCCCCACCTCGACCGTGACAACGCTGTCCTCGGCGAACTGGTAGCCGCCGGTATAGCTGACCTCGCCCATGCGGCCATCGTCTGGCCAGTAGGAGACGAAAAACAGCGCCGTATCGCGGCTGATGTTGCCCGAGACATCGGTGCCACCGCGCGACGCCGTCGTGCCCGTGGGGTCCGAAACGATCCAGCACCGCGCGGGCTCTTCCTGCACATAGACGGGCCACGGCGCCTCATCGCTCTGCGCCAAGCCCATGCCGGGCAGCACTGCGCCAAGGCCCAGTGCCAGAACGGCTATGCCGCGTGATGCGCTTTTCATGACGGACTCAGTTCCCGCACCGCGCCTCGGCGTCTTCCACCGCAGCGGTGAACCCGAGAAGGCTGAAGGTGTCCTGCGTCTGCGTCCCGCGCGAGGACCGTGCCGTCAGAACCGCTTCGGCGCCGCGTTTCATCGCGGTGATGATGCGGTCATCGTCCTGCGGCGAGGCGGCCCAGGCCATTTCGCCTTCGGTGAACAATTCGAACGACGTGTTGCCGATCGCCATGGTCACGGTGGAGCCATCCGCGAAGGGATAGCCGCCGGTGAAGCTGACCTCGCCCAAACGCTCCTGGCCGGGCCAGAAAGAGACGAACATCAGGATTTCACCGCGCCGCACGGACACGACTCGGCCGTCACGCGTGTTCACGGTTTCGGAAGGTGTGGATACGACCCAGCACTGCGTCGGGTCATCTTCGACGAACACGGACCAGTCGGTCTCGGCGTTCACCCGGTTAGTCGATTCGTCCTGAGCAAGCGCGACCGTGGCCGATAGGGCCAATGCGCCCGCCAGAATACCAGCAAGATATGTCTTCATGAATAAGAGCCTCCAGCCCCTTCGCTGCCTCTGGTCGGCACCCGGTTTTTAGGTCATCACAAACGATGGGGCGTCCGACCGTAATTGCGCGGTAACCTAAACGAAAGCCGCGGTTGAAAAAAGCCCCGTGTGCGGAAATTCGCCGGGATGTGAAGGGACTGGGAGCAAATGGTGATGACAACGAATGCGAACGAGGCGCTGGTAGAGGTCCATCGCGGCCCGGTTCTGGAGTGCACCCACAGGGGCCAGGTTGCCATCTGGCGGCATGGCGAGGGGTTGATCGCCGGTATTGGCGACACCGAAGCACGGATCCTGCCGCGCTCCTCCTCCAAGATGATCCAGGCGCTTCCGCTGGTGGAAAGCGGCGCGGCAGATGCCCGTGGCCTGACGCCAGAGCATCTGGCGCTGTCCTGCGCCTCTCATCAGGGTGCGGCGATCCACACGGACCGCGTCACCGCGTGGCTGGCCGATCTGGGCCTGTCCGAATCCGATTTTCGCTGCGGCGTGCAATGGCCCAATGACGTGCCCGCCCGCGATGCACTGATCTGCTCTCACTGCGGGCCGGATCAGCGGCACAACAATTGCTCCGGCAAGCACACCGGCTTCCTGACCTATAGCCAGCACATCGGCGCGGGGCCGGAATACGTTGACCCCTCCCATCCCTTGCAGGCCGCGATCAGCGAGGCTTGGGATGATGTGACAGACGAGCCGAACCCCGAATTCGCCATCGACGGTTGTTCGGCGCCGAACTTCTCGACGCGTCTCTCCGGGCTCGCCCGCGCCATGGCGGCCTATGCAGCCGCAACGCCGGACGGTGGCGCGCGCCAAGCCGCGATGGTGCGCCTGCGTGAGGCGATGATGCTGCACCCTGACCTCGTCGCCGGCGAGGGGCGCGCCTGCACCCGTCTGATGCGTGCGATGGGTCAGCGGGCTGCGATCAAGACCGGGGCTGAAGGTGTCTTCGTGGCCATCGTGCCCGAGCTGAAGATCGGCGTCGCGCTCAAGATCGCGGACGGGGCGACGCGTGGCTCGGAGGCGGCGATCACCCACATCCTCGGCGCGCTTGGCGTTCTGGACCCCAAGCATCCGGAGGCGCTGGCCTTCACCCACGGTCCGATCCGCAATTGGAACGGCATCGAAACAGGGCATTACCGGATCGCCGATGCTCTGTCCGGGCTGCAGCTCTGATCCGACGCCCGCGCCATATCGAGCGCGGTGTCCCGCTCCAGCGGCGAATCGGAGGCGGTGAGGTGCGTTCCCGCCTCTGACAGAGCCGCCTCGATTCGCGCATGGATGAGGGTCTTCTTGAGGGGCTTGGTGACATAATCATCCAGCCCCGCGGACAGGATTCTCTCTCGATCCCCGTCGACCGCATGGGCTGTCATGGCGATGATCGTGACGGGCTCGAGCCCCTGCTCCGCCTCGAAGGCGCGAATCTCACGCGAGGCGTCGATGCCGTCCATCACCGGCATGGAGATATCGGTCATCACCAGATCGGGGGTCTCTCGCTTGTAGGCCGCGACAAGTTCCGCGCCGTCGTTGACGATCTCCAGATCCAGCGCCAGTCCCTTCAGCATCGCTTTGAACACCAGTTGATTGGTCTTGTTGTCCTCTGCAGCCAGAAGGCGCGGTCGCGGACGGACCTGCTGATCCGGTCGGCTATCGGAGGCTTCCGCATCTGCGACCAGCGACAGATCAGGTGCAACCACCACCTTGCTATCGTCTGCTTCGTCATGCGCTGGTCCGATCAGCAGAGCTCTTAGCGCCGCGAGGTTGTCGCCCGGTGTGCAATCCTCAAACCCGTCCGTTGCGGCGTCAGGCGGGAGGCTGCAGAGCCGTGCGCCGGTGAATGTCTCGACGTCGAGGATCGCGGCGACCTCGGCAGGCTCCCGAGAAGGATCGCAAAGGATCACGGCACCGGTCCCCTCCAGATCGCGTGCCGTGGGCAGGCGTCGTATCTGGGTCGCCTCGGCGTGTAGCCGCCCGAGCGCATCGAACAGAGCTTCCTCCCGCTCGCCCCCCTGCCCGATGATCAACACGCGTGACCGATCGGCAGGCAAGCCTGCCACGGGCGCCGCAGCTTCGCCGGCATCGACCTTGAGCGGTATCTTGAACCCGAAGGCCGAGCCGCGGCCAAGGTCCGAGTGGAGCCAGATCTCTCCGCTCATCATCGCGAGCAGGCGCTTGGTAATCGCAAGCCCCAGTCCGGTACCATCGTGGCGCCGATTGCTCTCGTCTTCGACTTGGTTGAACTCTCCGAAAATGTGAGCCTGCTTGTCCAGCGCGATCCCAACCCCGGTGTCCTCGACCACGATCGTCATGTCCTGACCGCGGCCGTCGTTGGTGCGCGGCACGGCCATCACGCGGACGGTCACATGCCCCTCCTGGGTGAACTTCACGGCGTTGCCGATCAGGTTGGTCATGATCTGCCGAATCCGGCCCCGGTCGCCCAGAATGCGCGGCGGCATGAAGATGTCGTAGTCCAACCGCAACTCGAGCTCCTTGTCGCGGATGCCGGGGCGCAGCAGCCTGAAAATCTCGCGGATCATGGCGTTCAGGTCGAAGCTGTCCTCGTGCAACTGCAGTTTCCCGGCCTCGATCTTCGAGAAATCGAGAATGTCGTTGATGATGACGAGAAGAGCCTCGCCGGAATTGCGGATCGTGTCGGCAAACACCTGTTGCTCCTCGCTCAGCGGGGTTTCGCGGAGCAATTCAGCCATCGAGACGACACCGTTCATCGGCGTCCTGATCTCGTGGCTCATGTTGGCGAGGAACGAGGATTTCGCGCGGCTCGCCGCAAGCGCGGCATCGCGCGCCTCCGCCAGTTCCCGCTCGCGCTTGATGTTCGGCGTGATGTCCACGGCGAGCGACACGAAATCCCCTTGAGGTGTCTGCTTGTCGTTCAGCCGGATATAGGCCCCGTTCCACAGCTTGATGTCGACGTTCGGGATCGGATCCTGCTCCCACCGGGCGATCATCCGGTCGACCCAATCCTCCGGGTCTTCGCCCTGCAGATCGACGATGCCTTCCTCGACACCGATTCGCAGGATCGCCTCGTAGGTTGCTCCCTCCGTCACATCGGCCACGCCGTCGAAGATCGAGAAAAACGCGGGGTTGGCGGCGACGAGGCGCCAATCGCGGTCGAATATCGCAAAGCCATCTTCGGTCGCGGTCAGCGCATCCCAAAGGCGCCTCTGCGCTGTGACGGCGCGCTCCGTCGCCACTTCCAACTGAGCCTCCGTCTTGTCGGAAAGCCCCCGAAGAAGCGCGTTTTCCTCCCGCTGTTCAATCACTTGGGTTGAGAGCGCCGTCGCGTGCTCGGCCAGTTTCCTGTTGGCGTCGTAAAGCTCTTCCGACCGCAAGGCGAGAAGCTGCTCTGCCTGAAGACGGGCCCGGCGCTCCTGCGCCATCCGGTCGTTGATATGTCTCGCAGCCATGGGACGACGCTCTGAATGTTTCAGTCCCGCATGTTCTGAGCCAACTTGCTGAACATAGCGTTAATCCACCATTGCGCTGCGTCGCGCAGGAGGAATCATCGACACGATGGCGCAGGCCGTGGCACGCTTTCGTTAATATTATTCTAAAAGACTTTATGAGGGCCGCATGTCACGCATCATTGCTGCTGCCGTCGGGATTCTATTGGCGCTGTCAGGGCCTATTTCGGCCCAGGACAGCTTGCCCGACCGTACGACACGGATCATCCGCGATACCGATCTGCCGGGAAATGACCTGCGCCCGATCTTCGACACCACTCTGACGGATTGCACGGCGGCGTGTCGCGCCGATCCCGACTGCGCGGCGTTTACCTTCAACGCAACCAACAACACGTGCTTCCCCAAGACCGTGGCGGGAGAGGCCGTCGCCCATGCCGGCGCCATGTCGGGCATCCTGCAAACGACGCCGGAGCCTGCTCACGCGCTTGCGGACCAGCGTCGCGGAGAGCTTGGCTTCCTGCGCGACACCGATTTCGATGGCGCGAGGGCACAGGCAGAAGGGCTCGGCCTTGTCCATTATGCAGGCCAGTTCCCGGCCGATGACTGGCGCCGAAGCGCGCGCAATGCCTTCGACGAAGGCAATCAGACGGGCGCCATGCGTCGAATCGGGGCGGCGATCACGGTGGAGGATCACGCCGAGGATTGGGTCACCTATGCCACTTACCTTCTGGCGCTCGAACCTGACGATTACGCAACCCGTCAACGCTACGAGGCGCGCGCCTTGGACGCGGCCGTCAACGCAGCGCTGCGCTCCGAAGACGGCACTGCTTTTGCGCAATCGCTCGACGTATTGGCCGGGGCTCTGGAACGGCGCGGTCGGGGGCAGGATGCGATCCCTGCGCTGCGCCTTGCCCTGTCCCAGGCCGACGCCCCGCAACGCGCCGAGGCGCTTGACCGCGTTCTGGGTCTTTACGGCTTTCGCGTCACCGACACGCGCGTGGATGTGGAGGCGGATTTCCCCCGCGTCTGTGCCATCTTCTCCGAGCCTCTCGCACCCGGCGGCGTCACGTATCAGGACTTCGTGCAGACCACCGCCTCCGACGTCGCGGTAGAGGCGGAGGGCCGCCAGCTCTGTCTCTCGGGCCTGAGACATGGTGAGAGGATTGCCTTCACCCTCCGCGCGGGACTTCCCGCCGCGTCAGGAGAAACCCTGCACGCGCCGATCACGCTGCGCCAATACGTGCGTGACCGTGAGCCCTCAGTGCGTTTCGCAGGGCGGGCCTATATCCTGCCAGCGGCTGGTAACGGCTCTATTCCGCTGGTTGGGGTCAATACCGACGTGGTGGATCTGCGCCTTTTCCACGTGTCTGACAGGAACATCCTGCGCACGATGCAGCAGGATTACTTCGGCAGACCGCTCGCAGAATGGCAGGTCGACCAATTCGCTGACGAGATTGGAGAGCCCGTCTGGCAGGGCGAGGCCGAGGTCGCCGAAGAACCTAACCGCAGCGTCACCACCCGTGTGCCGATTGGCGAGGTTCTGCAGGGTCGCGCGCCCGGCCTCTACGCGCTGGAGGCGAGGGTCGGAGGCGCCGGGACGTCTGAGGGCGGCGCAACCCAGTGGTTCCTCGTCAGTGACCTCGGCATCAGCGCGATGAGCGGGGCGGACGGCGTCCACGTGCTCGTGCGGTCGCTCGCGACCACCGCGCCCCATGCGGGAGCCACGGTCGATCTCATCTCTGAGTCAAACCGTGTTTTGGCACAATTAGAGACGGATTCCGACGGATACGTCCACTTTCCAGCGTCAATCTCTGCCGGTTTGCAAGGTGCCGCGCCGGCGCTTCTGACCGTGCGCAACGGTGACGATGACCTCGCCTTCCTGTCGCTTCGCGATGCGGAATTCGACCTGTCGGATCGCGGTGTCGAAGGCCGCGCACCCGCAGGGCCCATCGACGTGTTCCTCGCCACCGATCGAGGTATCTACCGGGCCGGCGATACCATTCACCTGACAGCATTGGCTCGCGACCCTCAGGCACAGGCGCTGACTGGGCTTCCGCTCACCGCCATCCTGACCCGTCCGGACGGTGTCGAGTATACGCGACATCTTCTGGAGGAGGCCGGCGCAGGCGGTTTCGTGGCGGATCTGGCTTTGGGTCCGGACGTCCCGCGCGGCACCTGGCGCTTGGCAATTCACGCGGATCCCGATGCGCCCGCGTTGCGCGAGACGCGCCTTTTGGTGGAAGATTTTCTGCCCGAACGCCTCGACCTGCGTGTCGACCTCGATATCGAAATCGAAACGGCACGGTTTCAGGCCGATTACCTCTTTGGCGCACCCGCTGGAAACCTGCCGATCTCGGGACGCCTCGCCCTGCGCCCACGCGACACGCTGCCTGATTATCCGGGCTTCCGGTTCGGTCGCCACGACGCGCCCCCCGAGGCTGCATTCAACAGTTTGGCACCGCTGCAAACGGACGCGGACGGCGCGGCGACAGCACCCCTGATCCTACCGAGTTTCGACGGGATCAACCAACCCGGCGACCTCACCCTGACGGCTCAGATTATCGAAGGCTCCGGCCGGCCCGTCGAGCGCGCGGTTACTGCCATCATCGTCCCCGACGCGCCCCTCATCGGCATTCGGCCTCTCTTCGACGGCACCCTGCCGGAAGGTGTCGAGGCTCCTTTCCACCTGATCACCACCGGCGCCGCGCCCCTACCCGTCCGCTGGACGCTCAACCGTGTCGAAAGGCGCTACCAATGGTATCGCCAGAACGGAAACTGGACGTGGGAGCCGATCACCACCCGGCAGCAGGTCGCCACCGGTGAGGCGACGCTGACCGACGCTCCATTTGCCTTGGATTTATCCGTCGATTGGGGAAGCTATGAGCTGCGGGTCGAGAGCGATACCGGCGGCTTCGCCGTGACGTCAGTTGGCTTCAGCGCCGGTTGGTACGGGGCCCGCCATGGAACGGACACGCCCGACGCGCTGGAGGTCTCTTTGGATGCGGAGGCCTACCTTCCCGGCGACACTGCAACCTTGCGCATCGTGCCGCGGACTGGGGGCCTTGCACTGGTGCAGGTGGTCACCGACAGGCTGATCGACCAACGGATCGTCCAACTCGGCGACGAGCCGGAAGACGTCACGCTGCCCGTCACCGATGACTGGGGCTCCGGCGCCTACGTTGCTGCGACCCTGATCCGCCCGTTAGAGACTGTTTCGGGTCCCACGCCCACCCGCGCGATTGGTCTTGCCCATGCCGCTGTCGACCCCGGCGATCGCGCCCTGTCCGTAAGCCTTGAGCTGCCGGATAGCATGCGGCCGAACAGGTCACTCAATGTCGCGATGCAGGTCGAAGGCGCACGTCCCGGTGACATTGTCCACGCAACGATGGCTGCGGTCGACGTCGGCATCCTGAACCTCACCGGGTTCGAGGCACCTGACCCGCAAGGCCACTACTTTGGCCAGCGCCGGCTCGGCATGGCGTATCGGGATATCTACGGTCGCCTGATCGACAACCGCGACGGTGCCGAGGGACGCATTCGCCAAGGCGGCGATGCGAGTTCAGGTCTGCGGATGCAGGCCGACCCGGCCTCGGAAGAAGCCCTTGCCTTGTTCTCAGGCCCTCTCGAGTTCGGGCAGGATGGCATCGCTCGCGCAAGCTTCGACGTGCCAGCGTTCAACGGTACGTTGCGGGTGATGGCTGTCGCTTGGAGCGAGACCGGAGTCGGGCAGGCGGAGGCTGATATCGTCGTCCGCGACCCGGTGGTGATTACGGCCAGCGCACCGCGGTTTCTGGCACCCAATGATCGGGCACAGCTGCTCTTGGAGTTCTCCCACACCGATGGCCCATCGGGAGAGATGCCTCTGACTGTCTCCACGTCCTCCAACCTCCAGCTTACCGACGAAATCCCTGCCGAGCTGAGCCTCGCCGAGGGTGGCGCGACCCGCGTCGTCGTCCCGTTCACGGCGGCGGATCAGGTCGGACGCTCAGAAATCACCGTCGCCCTCACGACACCAGATGGCACCGAAATCACGCAGACCATCGCGATCCCCGTGCAGGCAAATGACCCCGAGATCGCCGAGACAACCCGCGTCACGCTCGCACCGGGAGAGAGCTTCACCATCGATGCCGCCGCACTGACCGGGTTTCACCCTGACAGCGCCCGGGTCGTTCTCTCCGCAGGGCCCTTGGCGCGATACGATGTGGCCGGGCTGTTGCAACGGCTGGATCGCTATCCCTACGGCTGCACCGAACAAACGGCGAGCCGCGCGATGCCTCTGCTCTATCTGTCGTCCGTGGCGCAGGCGCTCGACCTCGGGACTGCGGACGATCTCGACGCTCGGATCGAAGAGGCTATCGCCTCGGTTCTCACCAATCAATCGGCGAGCGGCAGCTTCGGGCTGTGGCGCGCGTCTTCCGGCGATCTGTGGCTGGACGCCTACGTGAGCGATTTCCTGTCCCGCGCGCGGGAGGAGGGCCACGCTGTCCCGGATATTCCGTTCCAAAGCGCGCTGGATAACCTTGCCAACGCGGTCGCGTCTTACCCGGATTTCGAGGATGGCGGCGAAGGGCTCGCCTATGCGTTGATGGTTCTGGCACGCGAGGGTCAGGCCAGCATGGGCGACCTCAGGTATTATGCCGATGTGAAAGCGCCGGACTTCTCCACGGCGCTGGCCCTCGGGCAACTCGGCGCTGCCTTGGCGATGTACGGGGACCAACCACGCGCGGACGCGATGTTTGCGGCGGGCCTCGCTCGGCTATCGACGCCTTTGGAGCCGGACGGCGGCCCCTCCTGGCGCGTCGATTATGGCAGCCAACACCGCGATGCTGCGGGACTGGTCGCGCTTGCTACCGCGGCGGGATCTCGCGCCGTGAGCCTGCCGGCAAGCGGGTTCGAGCTGTTGCCAGACGCAGGCGATGCCTCCACGCAGGAGGCCGTCTGGACGCTTCTCGCGGCCCACGCCTTGATCGACAATCCAGCCGTCGTTGGCTTGCAACTGGACGGAGCGCCGATGGCCGGTCCGATGACGCTGGTGGTGGACAATCCGTCTCTAACGCGCCGTTTAGAGAATGTCGGAACGCGGGATGAGACCATCACCCTCTCTCGGTTCGGGCGCCCGATTGGTGCAACCGAGGCGTTTGGCAATGGGTACCGGATCGACCGAGAGTATCTCACGCTCGAGGGCGAGGTCGTGGACCCGTCGCAAGTGGCCCAAGGCACGCGCCTTGTGACGATACTGACGATCACCAACACCGGCGCGCCGGAGGGTCGGCTCATGGTAAACGATCCCCTGCCCGCAGGGTTCGAGATCGACAACCCCAACCTTCTGCAATCCGGAGACGTGCGGGCGCTGGACAATGTGGACATCAGGCATGCTCCCGCGATGTCCGAATTCCGGGCCGAGAGGTTCCTTTCGGCCATCGACATGCGCGGCACCCATGAACGCATGCGCATTGCCTATATCGTGCGTGCCGTGTCCCCGGGTGAGTTCCATCATCCCGCCGCCTCGGTCGAGGACATGTATCGGCCCACCTATCGCGCGCAAACGGCCTCGGGACAGGTCCGGGTGACCGGCCCGTGATGCGCAGCGTAGCGATCATCACTTGCGTCCTTGCCGCCCTCGCGATCAGCGCGGCGTTATGGGTTGACCGCTGGATCGATGAAACCGAGATCCCGCCCCTCACGCTCGAGACGAGTGCCGAAGTCCTGGACCGGGATGGCGCCCTCCTGCGCGCCTATACGGTCGAGAACGGGCGCTGGCGTTTGCCGGTCTCTTACGACGCCGTCGATCAAGGGTATCTGGAGATGCTTGTCGCCTACGAGGATCGACGATTCTGGACCCACCCCGGCGTTGACCTCCGCAGCTTTGCGCGCGCCGGTTGGCAATGGCTTACGACCGGGCGCATCGTTTCGGGGGGATCGACCCTGACGATGCAAGTAGCGCGGTTGCTGGAGGACTCCGGCACCGGCGCGTGGCGCGGCAAGATCCGGCAGATCAGGCTCGCCCTGGCGCTGGAGAGACGCCTCTCGAAGGAAGATATTCTTGGCCTCTACCTCCACCTCGCGCCCTTTGGCGGCAACATCGAAGGGGTCCGCGCGGCGACGCTGACGTGGTTTGGTACGGAGCCGCATCGGCTGACCGCGGCCCAATCCGCGCTTCTGGTCGCCCTCCCGCAAGCGCCGACCTCTCGCCGTCCCGATCGTTATCCTGACGCCGCCCAAATGGCGCGGGACCGTGTCCTGACGCGCGCGGTACGGTTTACCAGCCTGACGGAAGCAGAAATTGCTTGGGCGCGAGAAGAGCCGATCCCGACGGAACGCCGAGACTTCCCCGCCCTTGCGCCTCATCTCTCGGATCGCGCTCTTGTCGAGCGGCCGGTCCAGGGCACGCACCACCTGACCATCGACGCTGATCTTCAGAGGCAGATGGAGCGCCTCGCCTCCCGTGCCATTGGTGACTTCGGACCGCAGATGTCCGCAGCGATCATGGTGATGGACCACGAGACCGGCGCGGTGCTGGCTTCGGTGGGGTCGCCCGATTTCACGGACACGGCGCGAGATGGCTTCGTGGATATGACCCAAGCCGTGCGCTCTCCCGGTTCGGTTCTGAAACCGCTGATCTATGGCCTCGCCTTCGACGCCGGCATCCTGCACCCGCAAACGCTGATCGAGGATCGTCCCATTTCCATCGCGGGCTACGCCCCGCAGAACTTCGATGAGGCGTTTCGCGGTGAAGTGACCGCCGCAGTCGCGCTGCAACAGTCTCTGAACATCCCCGCCGTAACGCTTTTGCAGGAGGTCGGACCGCACCGGATGCTTGCCGCGATGTCACGCGCCGGCATGGAGGTAAGCCTGCCGGAGGGCGAGGAACCGGGCCTTGCAATCGCGCTTGGGGGGCTTGGCGCGTCGATGGAGGATCTCATGGCGCTCTACGGGGGCATCGCGCGCGGCGGCGTGGCTGTGCCGCTGCACTGGCGGCAGGGGGAGGGCACTGAAGGCCAGCGCATCCTGTCGGAAACCGCTGCTTGGTATCTTGGCGATATCCTCTCTGGCGTGATGCCGCCCGCCAATGCGCCGCGGATCGGGCTGAGTTACAAGACCGGCACAAGCTACGGGCATCGCGACGCCTGGGCGTTCGGCTTTGATGGACGCCACGTGGTGGGTGTCTGGATGGGGCGGGCCGATGGCGCCTCCGTGCCGGGTGCCTTCGGCGCCGCGCTGTCCGCGCCGCTGCTGTTCGAATCCTTCTCGCGGATCAGTGAGGATATGACACCAAGGGTGCCGCCGCCGCCGGGCGCACTCACGCTCAGTCACGCGGCGCTTCCGCGGACGCTGCAACACTTTGCGCCGGTCAGCGATCTTTCCGACGCTGACGGCCCCGCGATCACCTTTCCGCCGGAAGGGGCGGTTCTTGCCTTCCAGCCCGGACTACCGCTGACGGCCCGCGTGGCCGAAGGCACCCCGCCGTTCACCTGGCTCTGGAACGGCGCGCCGGTGGTCACCCGGCGGCACGATCGCGAAATCGCGCTTGAGATTGGCGCCGGGTTCGCGGAGCTCACCGTGATCGACGCGGCCGGTCGCGCCGCCCGACGCACCATCGAGGTCGCCGACTGAACGCGCGCCCTTCCCGCCAGTCTTTTGCAAAAGACTGCGCAGAGCCTTGCAAGGCTCTGACCCAAGACTTTTGCAAAAGTCTTGGGTCGTCACGGTCTCAGATGCGCTCGATGGCGAGGGCGATGCCTTGGCCGCCGCCGATGCACATCGTAATCAGCGCACGTTTGCCGCCGGTCCGCTCCAGCTCATAGAGCGCTTTCACGGTGATGATGGCGCCGGTCGCGCCGACCGGGTGACCGAGAGCAATGGCCCCACCGTTCGGGTTCACCTTGGCCGGATCGATGCCGAGCCCCTTGTTGACCGCAAGCGCCTGGGCGGCAAAAGCCTCGTTCGATTCGATGATGTCAAAGTCCGCGATGCTGAGACCGGTTTTCGCCATCAGGTTCTCGACCGCCGGGATCGGGCCGATCCCCATCACCTCGGGGCGGACGCCAGCGTGCGCATAGCCCAGAACGCGGGCGCGTGCTGTCAGGCCCGCGGCCTCGGCCGCGTCGGCGCGGGCCAGCACGAGGGCTGCGGCACCGTCGTTGATGCCGCTGGCATTGCCGGCCGTGACACGGCCCTCCTTCTGGAACACGGCGCGCAGGCCGCCGAGCGCTTCCAGCGACGTCGCTTTGGGGTGTTCGTCGACCTCGAAAGGCACCATGTCGCGTTTGACCTTCACCTCGACCGGGACGATCTGGTCCTTGAAGTAGCCTTGCTCGATCGCGTGGGCCGCGCGTTCCTGACTGCTCAGGGCGAAGGCATCCATCTGCTCGCGGGTCACTTCATGCTCGTCTGCCACGTTCTCGGCCGTGACCCCCATGTGACCGGTGCCGAAGGGGCAGTTGAGCGCGCCGAGCATCATGTCGAGGGTCTTGACGTCGCCCATCTTCTGCCCGAACCGCGTCGCCGAGGAGATGTAGGGCGCGCGCGACATGCTTTCCGCACCGCCGGCGAGACCATAATCGGCGTCACCCAGAGCGAGCGACTGGATCACGCTGACAATCGCCTGCGCACCCGAGCCGCAAAGCCGGTTCACATTCATCGCGGGCGTGGTGTCGGGGATACCGGCCTGCATCGCCGCCACCCGCGAAAGATACATGTCACGAGGTTCGGTATTGATCACGTGACCGAAGACCACCTGCCCGATCTGCCCGCCTTCGACGCCAGCACGTTCCAGCGCTGCCTTGGCGACCACGGTCCCCGTGTCGATGGGCGGCGTGCCGGCCAGTGAACCCCCAAAGGTGCCGATTGCCGTGCGCGCGCCCGACAGAATGACGATATCGTCCATGAAAAAACCCTCCGCGATGTGTCACGGAGGGTTAGAGCATCTATCGCAGCGGCACGCCAACCTTAACGCGGCGTCCCGAAGAAGGCTTGGCCTCAGGCCGCGTCGAACTGCAGCGGCTTGACCTGCTGGAACATGCCGGTGGCCATGAGCTTCTCGAGCACGTCCGCAGGGGGTTGCGCATCAAGGTAGAGCAGCGCGATCGCGCCGCCCTTCGGGCCGGAGCGACCGAGGGTGAAGTTGGCGATGTTGACGCCGTTTTCACCCATGGTCTGACCCAAGGTGCCGATGATCCCGGGTACGTCTTCGTTCGTCGTATAGAGCATGTGCTCCCCGATTTCGGCATCGATGTTGATGCCCTTGATCTGGATGAAGCGCGGTTTGCCGTCCGAGAAGACCGTCCCCGCGATCGAGCGCTCGCGCGTGGCGGTTTTCACGACGAGGCGGATATAGCCGTCGAAGACACCGGTCTTGTCCTGCGTCGTCTGGCTCAACTCGACGCCGCGCTCCTTGGCGATCACCGGGGCGGAAACCATGTTCACGTCCGGGTTCGTCGCCTTCATCACGCCCGCGATGGCCGCGCAATCCAGCGCCTTGAGGTTCATGCCGGTGACCACACCGTTGTAGACCACCTCGATGCTTTCGATCGGCTCGTCAGTGAGTTGCCCGACGAAGGCGCCCAGATGCTCGGCCAGCTTGACCCATGGCCCCATGATGGCAGCCTCTTCGGCGGTGACCGAAGGCATGTTCAGCGCGTTCGAGACGGCGCCGGTCAGCAGATAATCAGACATCTGCTCGGCCACCTGCAGCGCGACATTCTCCTGCGCTTCCGTCGTGGCCGCGCCGAGGTGGGGCGTGACCACCACGTTGGGCAGATGGAAGAGAGGGTTCTCGGTCGCGGGTTCCTGCGCGAACACGTCGAAGGCGGCGCCTGCGACGTGGCCAGATTTCAGCAGGTCAGCGAGCGCCGCCTCATCCACCAGACCGCCACGGGCGCAGTTGATGATCCGCACGCCTTTCTTCGTCTTGGCGAGGTTCTCGGCGGAAAGAATGTTGGCGGTCTTCTCGGTGAAAGGCACATGCATGGTGATGAAATCAGCGCGTTCCAGCAGCTCATCGAGCTCGACTTTCTGGCAACCGATCTCGCGCGCGCGTTCCTCGCTCAGGAAGGGGTCATAGGCCACGACCTTCATTTTCAGCCCGAGCGCGCGGGAAATGACGATCGAGCCGATGTTGCCGGCACCAATGACGCCGAGGGTCTTGGCGGTCAGTTCGACGCCCATGAACTTCGACTTCTCCCACTTGCCATCGTGGGTTGAAGCGGAGGCCTCGGGGATCTGGCGGGCCACGGCGAACATCATCGCGATGGCGTGCTCGGCCGTGGTGATCGAGTTGCCGAAGGGCGTGTTCATCACGATGATGCCCTTCTTCGACGCGGCGGGGATGTCGACGTTGTCGACCCCGATCCCGGCGCGACCCACGACCTTGAGGTTGGTGGCGGCGGCGATGATCTTCTCCGTCACCTTGGTGGCGGAGCGGATGGCGAGGCCGTCATATTGGTCGATGACGGAGAGAAGCTTCTCCTTGTCCTTGCCGATGGTGGGGTCGAAGGTGACATCGATGCCGCGGTCGCGGAAGATCTGGACGGCGGTTTCCGAGAGCTTGTCGGATACGAGAACTTTGGGGGCCATTGTCGGCGCTCCTGTGTCGGGGGCCTGCGCTTGGGGCAGGCCGTGGGATTGAGTTGTATTTACCAAGATGAAGGAGGAGCAGGCGGTCAGGCCTGCGCCTCGATTTCGGCGTGGAAGGCCCAGTCGAGCCAGGGGAGCATCGCCTCGATGTCAGCGGTCTCCACGGTGGCGCCGCACCAGATGCGCAAACCGGCAGGCGCGTCGCGGTAGGCGCCCACGTCCAGCGCCACGCCTTCATCGGCGAGCCGCTTGGCGACTGCCTTGGCGAAGGCTGCGCCGTCCTTGATCCGCGCATCGGTGAACTTCAGGCAGACGGAGGTGTTGGAGCGGGTGGCGGCGTCCTCGGCGAGGATGGCGATCCAGTCGCGGGCGCCCACGAAGTCGTGGATTGCCTGAGCGTTGGCGTCGGCACGGGCCTTCAGGGCCGGCAGACCGCCGAGGCTTTCGGCCCAATCCAGCGCGAAGAGGTAATCCTCGACGCAGAGCATGGAGGGCGTGTTGATGGTGGCGCCGGTGAAAATCCCCTCGATGAGCTTGCCGCCCTTGGTGAGGCGGAAGATCTTGGGCAGGGGCCAGGCCGGGGTGTAGGACTCCAGCCGCTCCACCGCGCGGGGCGAGAGGACGATCATGCCGTGGGCCGCTTCACCGCCCATGACCTTCTGCCAGGAGAAGGTGGTCACGTCGAGCTTGTCCCAGGGAAGATCCTGGGCGAAGGCGGCGGAGGTGGCGTCGCAGATGGTCAGCCCTTCGCGGTCAGCAGGGATCACGTCGCCATTCGGGACGCGGACCCCGGAGGTCGTGCCGTTCCAGGTGAAGACGACGTCGGTGTTCCAGTCGACGGCGGCAAGATCAGGAAGCGCGCCATAGTCGGCGGTGGTCACGGTAGCGTCGAGGTTGAGCTGTTTGACCGCATCGGTCACCCATCCAGCGCCGAAGCTTTCCCACGCGAGCATGGTGCAGGGGCGGGCGCCCAGCAGCGACCACATCGCCATCTCCACGGCGCCGGTGTCGGAAGCGGGCACGATGCCGACGCGGTAGCCTTCCGGCACGCCGAGGATCTCGGCCGTCTTGTCGATCGCGCGCTTCAGCTTTGCCTTGCCTTCTGCCGCGCGGTGCGAACGGCCGAGGGGGGCGTCCGCCAGAGCTTCAGCTGTCCAGGTGGGGGGTTTGGCACAGGGGCCGGACGAAAAACGTGGGTTCACGGGTTTCGTGTTCGGCCGCGTGGCCGGTTGGTTCGTAACCATTACTGGTATCCTCACAGATATGCGCCCCTCGTTGGGGAGGGGTGTCCCACCGCCGGGATACGGGGGGGCGTGGACCGCGACAAGCCGGAAAAGAGACCTATTGCGTCGGAAGTGGCACATTTTCCGGGGAGGTGGTTCTCTATCGGAAACTTCCGTGGCTTCGGACGGATGCGATTTCAGCAGAAGGGGTGTTCGGCGCGCGCGCGACTGCTACATCTTTGACATGGACGCCCCGCTGCTCGACCTCCGCGATATTCGCAAGACTTACCCTTCGGATCGCGGTCCGTTGCGGGTGCTTGATGGTGTCTCGATCAGTTTGCGCGCGGGCGAGACCCTTGCACTGACGGGGGAGAGCGGATCCGGCAAGTCGACGCTTCTGCATCTGTCCGGAGGGCTGGATCAGCCTGATAGTGGAGAGGTCCTGCTTGATGGGCGCGACATTGGTCAGCTCGATGACGCTGCCCGGGCGCGGGTGCGGCGCTCGAGGATTGGGCTGATCTTTCAGCAGTTCAACCTGGTGCCTTCTCTGACGGTGGAGAAAAACATCTCGCTACAGGCGCGGCTGGCCAATCGGCACGACGCACCGTTCGCGGCGGAGCTTGCCGGGCGTCTCGGGCTTGCGGATCTGCTCACGAGATATCCTGAACAACTCTCGGGAGGGCAGCAGCAGCGCGTGGCCATTGC
Source organism: Gymnodinialimonas ceratoperidinii (assembly GCF_019297855.1). Taxonomy (NCBI): domain Bacteria; kingdom Pseudomonadati; phylum Pseudomonadota; class Alphaproteobacteria; order Rhodobacterales; family Paracoccaceae; genus Gymnodinialimonas; species Gymnodinialimonas ceratoperidinii. The sequence continues at coordinate 402,814 of NZ_CP079194.1, read as the reverse complement.
GCGCGCCCTCGTCTCTCGGCCGGCATTGATCCTGGCTGACGAGCCTACTGGCAACCTCGACGAAGACACCGGTGACACCGTTCTTGGGCTGTTGCTGGCTTTGGTTGCGGAAACCGGCGCGGGGCTGTTGATGGTGACGCATTCGCCGCGACTTGCGGACAGCTTGCAGCGCCGGGTGCATCTGTCACGCGGGCGGTTGGAAGGCTAGGACATGCTCTACACCGCAGTTTCGAGCCTTCTTTCGCACTGGCGGCGGCATCCGAGTCAGTTTGCAATGTTGGCGTTGGGGCTGGCGCTGGCGACGGCACTCTGGACGGGCGTTCAGGCGATCAACTCCGAGGCGCGCGCCGCTTATGACCGCGCGGCGACCACCTTGGGGCAGGATCAACTGACACGATTGATGCGCGCGGATGGGCAGCCCATCGCAATCGACGTCTATCTGAACCTGCGAGAGGCAGGGTATCTCGTCTCGCCGGTCATATCAGGTGAACTTCGCGATCCGGAGGGGCGGTTGCGCGTTCTTGGAATTGACCCGCTCACCATGCCGGAAGAGGCGCAGGGGCCGTCGCTGGAGGGCAGCCTGGATCTCGTAGGGTTCTTCACGGCTCCGGGCATTTTGCTGATGAGTGAGGCGACAGCCTCAGGCCCCCTTCCCGGTGGTTTGCCGCCTATTGAAATCCGCGACTCCATTCCGCCCGCGGCTGCAATCACGGACATCTCCACCGCTGCGCGACTCATTGATCAAAGCGGGCCGTCTTACCTCCTCGTCGATCCTGATCAGCCCTTCGGATTGCCGCCCCTGAGCTCCGCAACGGACCTCTCCCTGCGCGAGCCCCAGACCGGCAACGATATCGCGCGGCTTACCGATAGCTTTCACCTCAATCTGACAGCCTTCGGCTTCCTCGCTTTTGGCGTTGGGCTGTTCATCGTCCACGCCGCAATCGGCCTCGCGTTCGAGCAACGACGCGCGCTTCTGCGAACCCTGCGCGCCTTGGGAACGCCGCTGCGGACCATTCTTGTCGCTCTATCGCTAGAGCTTGCGGGCATCGCCTTGATCGCGGGCATCATTGGGGTGGCCTTGGGATACTTGATCGCAACGAGCTTGTTGCCGGGGGTGGCCGGCACATTGCGAGGGCTCTACGGGGCCGAGATCGACGGCGTGCTGAGTTTCAGTCCCTATTGGGCGGTTTCGGGACTGTTTATCACGCTCCTTGGCACAGGTGCTGCCGCCGTTCAGGCGATGATACGCACCGCGCGGATGCCGCTTCTGGCACCTGCGATGCCACGGGCCTGGGCGCAGGCCTCCGGCAGAATAATCCGCTTGCAAGGACTCGTGGCACTGGCACTTTTCGTGGCGTCGGGGACACTGGCGTGGCTTGGGCAGGGCTTGCTCGCGGCCTTCGCCTGTTTGGCGTGCCTGTTGATCGGCGCTGCCTTGGCGCTGCCGATGGTTATGACCGCTGCCCTGTCCCTCATCCGACCGAAAGGCGCCTTTGCAGAGTGGGTCGTGGCTGACACCAAGCAACAGATACCGGGGCTTTCGCTCGCCTTGATGGCGCTCCTTCTGGCGCTGTCGGCAAACGTCGGCGTCTCGACCATGGTGGGTTCCTTCCGCACGACGTTTCTGGGCTGGCTCGATCAGCGCCTTGCCTCAGAGCTCTACGTGAGCGCCGCCACGCCTGACGAGGCGGAGGCCTTGATGGCCGCTCTCGCGCCGGAGGTCGACGCGATCCTTCCGATCGTGTCGACAGAGGTGCGGTTGTTCGATCGGCCTGCCGAGCTGTTCGGCGTTGTGGATCATGCGACGTACCGGGAGGCTTGGCCGCTTCTCTCGCAAACTCCCGATGCATGGGAGGCACTTGCCACCGGGAATGCCGCATTGGTCAATGAGCAGATGGCGCGCCGTGAGGGACTGAGGCTCGGCGACACGCTTGCGATTGCCGGGGGCCTTCCGATTGTGGGGGTTTACTCCGACTACGGAAACCCGAGTGGACAGGCGATTGTGTCTCTGAACCGCCTGACAGAGACTTATCCTGCGTCGCGCGCCACTCGGTTTGCAATCCGCGTGTCACCTGAACGCGCGCCGGAGTTAGCCTCGCGGCTGCGGGATGAATTTGGCCTGCCTGCGGATGCCGTCACCAATCAGGCGCAGGTCAAGGCGTTCTCGGTCGACGTGTTCGATCAGACGTTCCGTGTGACCGGTGCCCTGAACGTCCTCACGCTTGGCGTCGCAGGCATCGCTTTGCTGACCAGTCTCCTGACGCTCGCTAATCTGCGGCTGCCGCAGCTTGCACCGATCTGGGCCATCGGCGCGTCGCGCGCAACCTTGGCGTGGGTCGAGATGGCGCGCAGCCTGATCCTCGCGGCCATCACCTTCTTGGCGGCCTTGCCCGTCGGACTCGCCTTAGCCTGGGTGCTGCTCGCAATCGTGAACGTCGAAGCCTTCGGGTGGCGGCTGCCGATGCGTGTGTTCCCCGGTGATTGGCTCATGTTGGGCATTTTAGCCCTCCTCGCCGCCGGCCTTGCGGCGCTTGGTCCGACGCTTCGCCTCGCCAGGATTGCGCCCGCGCGGCTCACGCAAGTTTTCGCACAGGAGCGCTGATGATGCGGTTTCTTCTCGCTCTTGCTCTCTTATTTGGCCCGCAAGTGACGTTCGGCCAAGGGTTCGCGGGACTTGGCACCTCCGCCGATGGCTTTGCGATCCCTGCGCCTGAACCCGAGTTTTCCTTTCCCGACGATCACGGCCCGCACCCGGATTTCCGCATCGAGTGGTGGTACCTGACAGCCACGCTCGAGGATGCTGCGGGCAACGCCTATGGCATCCAATGGACCCTGTTTCGCAGCGCGCTGGCTCCTGAGACCTCCAATGACTGGACGGCGCCCCAGTTGCTCATGGGTCACGCCGGGTTGACGACCGCCGACGCGCATTTCAGTGCAGAACGCCTCGCGCGCGGCGGGATTGGGCAAGCTGGCGTCACTACTCAGCCGTTCAGAGCCTTCATCGATGATTGGCAGATGAGCGCCACGGCATCAGAGGGGGACGCCCTTGATGCACTAACCCTCTCTGCGCGGGGTGCCGACTTTGCCTATGACCTGGAGCTACAGGCTGACGGCCCGCTGATCTTTCACGGCGATGTCGGCTACTCTGTCAAAAGCGCCGAAGGTCAGGCGAGTTACTATTACTCGCAGCCTTTCTACGACGTCACCGGAACGCTTATGCTGCCCAGTGGTCCGGTGGCGGTGACCGGATCTGGCTGGCTGGACCGCGAATGGTCGTCGCAGCCTCTGTCGGACACGCAGAGCGGATGGGAGTGGTTTTCCCTACAATTGCCGGAGGGCGCGCGCCTGATGGCGTTTGCCTTGCGCGACGATACGGATGCACCGTTCACCTCCGCCACCTACATCGCTGCCGATGGAACCACGCAAGCCTATGGCGACGGGGCCATCACCCTCACACCACTGGCAACGCATCGCGTCGCGGGGCGGGACGTGCCAGTGGAATGGCGGTTGGAATTTCCTGAACGCGACATCGACATTACGACGCGAGCCCTGAACCCGAACAGCTGGATGGACACGTCATTCCCCTATTGGGAGGGCCCGATTTCCTTTACCGGCACTCACGCCGGTCGAGGGTATTTGGAGATGACGGGTTACGACTAAACGGCTCTGATCGGCGGCGCAGACACGTGATGTTCAAGCGCCGCCGCCACCTACCTGACAACCGCTCACGTTGGCCCTAGCCCATCATCCCGTCGCGCCTTAATGTGCCCAAAATTTCTTGGAGCCTTCTGACGATGCACACGGTCACTCTGCTGACAAACCACGCCATGTACCTTGACGCGAGCCTCGTGACGAACCTGCGCAACGCGATGGGAGGGGGCGATGCGACCTGGCTGGACCCGAACCATTGCGCGGAATTCGACGTGCCGAAAATCCCGCGCAACATTCAGACGGTGTGGGAGAGCCTGAGCGCCGAGGGCGTAGATATGGTCTGGCAGAAGGCGGAGGATCGGAAGCGTAAGGTTCTGCTGGCCGACATGGACAGCACCATTATCCAGCAGGAATGCATCGACGAGCTGGCAGACGAGGCCGGTTTCGGAGAGCGTGTCGCGGCGATCACATCCCGCGCCATGAATGGCGAGTTGGATTTCGAGGCCGCGCTGCTGGAGCGTGTGGGACTTCTGAAAGGTCTCCCCGAAAGCACCATCGCCACGGTGCTGGAACGGCGCATCACCTTGATGCCGGGCGGTGCGACATTGCTCGCGACCATTAAAGCCCATGGCGCTCATTGCGCGCTGGTGTCCGGTGGTTTCACCGCATTTACGCAAGCCATCGCAGAAAAACTCGGCTTTGATGAGCATCAGGCCAACGTCCTGCTCGCCGAAAACGGTGTCCTGACAGGCGACGTCGCGCGCCCGATCGTGGGCCGCGACGCAAAGGTGGAAGCTCTCCGGCGGATCACAAAGAGCCTCGGTATCCAGCCTGACGATGTGCTGGCGGTAGGCGATGGGGCCAATGATCTGGGGATGCTTCAATTGGCCGGCACCGGCGTGGCGTTGCACGCCAAGCCAACCGTGCAGGAGCAGGCAAAGCACCGCATCAATCACGGCGATCTGACGGCGCTTTTGTTCATCCAAGGTTACGCGAAGTCGGATTTCGTCTCTGCCTGAGCGGACCGCCGCGTAGGCCTGAACAGACAAAAGCCCCCGCCCTGCTTAACTGCGGAGCGGGGGCTTTTTTGTCGACGGGCGGTTTACTCTGCCGGAACGGCGGTCTCTTCGAGACCCAGACCGACCGGGATCTTGTCGAGCATTTCTTTCGGGCAGACCTGAACGAAATTGGCGCGCTCGGTTTCCCAATGTTGCAGGATGTCGCGCGCCTTCACGCTGCCGGTCTCTTCGGCATGGCGCTCCACCAGATCGCGCAGCTGCGCTTCCCAGTGGTCGACCGTCACAGGGCAGGTCACCAGCGTTTCCATGTTCATCTGCGGCAGGGCATCGCCGTCGGGATCGTAGAGATAGGCCATCCCGCCCGTCATGCCCGCCCCGAAGTTCGCGCTGATCGAGCCGAGGATGACGACGACACCGCCAGTCATGTACTCGCAACCATTGGAGCCGCAGCCCTCGATCACCGTTTTCGCGCCCGAGTTGCGGACGGCAAACCGCTCGCCCGCGCGACCTGCGGCAAAGAGGTAGCCATCGGTCGCCCCGTAAAGCACCGTGTTGCCGATGATCACGTTCTCGGACGCCTTCAGCGGCGAGGCCATCGGCGGACGCACCACGATGGTGCCCCCCGAGAGGCCCTTGCCGACGTAGTCGTTGCTATCGCCCGAAACCTCCAGCTTCAGACCCGGCGCCGCGAAGGCGCCGAGCGATTGGCCAGCCGAGCCCTTCAGCTTCACCGTCAGATGGTCCGGCTGCAGGTCGTTGCGCATCCCGAAGTTCTTGACGATATGGCTCGAGGTGCGCGTGCCGATGGTCCGCTGCGTGTTCTGCACCGCGTAGGAAAGCTGCATCTTCTCGCCATCCTGCAGGAAGCGGTCGGCATCCTTCACGATCTGTGCATCCAGCGTATCCGGCACCGCATTGCGCGGCTTGTTCCGGTCGTAGACGATCCGATCCGCGCCATCGACGGTGATGAGCATCGGGTTGAGGTCGAGGTCATCCAGATGCGCCGCACCCCGGCTCACCTGGCTCAGCAGGTCAGCGCGGCCGATCACCTCGTCGAGGCTGCGAGCCCCGATCTCGGCCAGGATCTCGCGCACTTCCTCGGCATAGAAGGTGATCAGGTTCACCACCTTGTCGGCGTTGCCCGTGAACTTGTCACGGAGTGCTTCGTCTTGCGTGCAGACGCCCACCGGGCAGGTGTTGGACTGGCACTGACGCACCATGATGCAGCCCATGGCGATCAGCGCGGCGGTGCCGATGCCGTATTCCTCGGCCCCCATCATCGCCGCCATGACGATGTCGCGCCCGGTGCGCAGGCCACCATCGGTCCGCAGGGTCACGCGACCGCGCAGGTTGTTCATCGCCAGAACCTGATGCGCCTCGGTCAGGCCCATCTCCCACGGGAGGCCGGCGTATTTGATCGAGGTGGCAGGGCTTGCGCCGGTGCCGCCGTTGTGACCGGAAATCAGGATCACGTCGGCCTTGGCCTTGGCCACACCCGCCGCGATCGTGCCAACGCCGGAGGAGGCAACAAGCTTCACCGTCACCTTGCAACGCGGGTTGATCTGCTTGAGGTCGTAGATCAGCTGCGCGAGGTCCTCGATCGAGTAGATGTCGTGGTGCGGCGGCGGAGAGATCAGCATCACGCCGGGCGTGGAATGACGCAGCCGTGCAATCAGGTCGGTGACCTTCATGCCGGGCAACTGACCGCCCTCTCCGGGCTTGGCGCCCTGGGCGACCTTGATCTCCAGCTCTTCACACTGGTTCAGGTATTCGGCGGTCACACCGAACCGGCCAGAGGCGACCTGCTTGATCTTGGCGCTTGGGTTGTCACCGTTGGGCTCGGGCACGAAATGCGCCGGATCTTCGCCGCCCTCGCCCGAGTCGGACTTCGCACCGATCCGGTTCATCGCAACGTTCAGGGTCTTGTGCGCTTCGGGCGACAGCGCGCCGAGCGACATGCCGGGCGTGACAAAACGCTTGCGGATCGAGGTGATGCTCTCGACTTCCTCGATCGGGACCGGGGCACCCATCGGCTTGATCGCCATCAAATCGCGCAGGTGGATCGGCGGGTTCATCCGCATCTGGGCCGAATACTGCTTCCAAAGCCCGTAAGAGGCGCGGTTACAGGCTTCTTGCAGGATATGCATGTTCGTCGCCTGCCACGCGTGGGTCTCACCCGAGCGGCGCGCCTTGTATAAACCACCGATGGGCAGAACACCTTCACCGCGCAGGAAGCCCTTGGCGTGGACCTCCTCCACCTTGGTCTGCAGACCGCTGACGCCGATACCGCTGATCCGGCTGAGCATGCCGGGGAAATATTCCGCGACCATCGCACGCGAGAGGCCCACCGCCTCGAAGTTCAAGCCGCCCCGGTAGGATGAGATCACCGAGATGCCCATCTTGCCCATAATCTTGAGCAGGCCCGCGTCGATCGCCGCGCGGTAGCGGGCCATCGCCTCGGTCAGGGTGCCTTCGATCAACCCGCGGTCGATCCGGTCAGCGATGCTGTCTTGCGCCAAGTAGGCATTCACCGTGGTGGCGCCACAGCCGACGAGAACGGCGAAGTAATGCGGGTCAATGCACTCGGCCGAGCGCACGTTGAGCGAGCAGAAGGTCCGCAGACCCTTGCGGGTCAGGCCCGAATGAACGGCACTGGTGGCAAGGATCATCGGTATCGCCACACGACCTTCGCCTTGACCCTGATCGGTCAAAACGATGTGCCCCGCGCCGGAGCGTACGGCATCCTCGGCCTCGGCCCGCAGCCGCTCCAGCCCCTTGCGCAACGCGCCGCTCTCTCCGCCCGCCTCGAAGGTACAATCCAGCGTCGCGACGGAATCGCCGAAGTAGCTCACCATCTTGTCGAACTGCGCGTTCGCCACGAAGGGGCTGTTGAGCACGAGGATCTCGGTCTGCGAGCTGTCTTCGTCCAGCACGTTCTTCAGGTTGCCGAACCGCGTCTTCAGGGACATCACGCGGTATTCGCGCAGGCTGTCGATGGGCGGGTTGGTAACCTGGCTGAAGTTCTGCCGGAAGTAGTGCGACAGGGGCCGATACTGGGAGGAGAGCACCGCGCTTGGCGTGTCGTCGCCCATGGAGGCCAGCGCCTCTTTCGCGTCCTCGGCCATGGGCGCGAGGATCTGCTCGACTTCCTCGATGCTGTAGCCCGCCGCGACCTGACGGCGACGCAACTCTGCACCGCTGAATAGAGCCTGTTCCGTCTGCCCGCTGGTCTCTTTCTCGAGATCGGTGATCCGGCTGACCCACCCGCCGAAATCGCGGCTGGCTGCAAGCGCATCCTTGATCTCGGAGTCGTGGAACAGAGCCTGGTCCTGCATGTCGACGGCGATCATCTGACCGGGGCCCAACGCGCCCTTTTCAACGACGTTCGCTTCATCGACCGGGACCATGCCGGTCTCGGACCCTGCGATCAGCAAGCCGTCACCGGTCACGACATAGCGCATCGGGCGCAGGCCGCTCCGGTCGAGCCCGGCACAGACCCAACGCCCGTCGGTCATCGCCAGCGCGGCGGGGCCGTCCCAGGGCTCCATCACGGAGTTGCAGTAGGAATACATGTCGAGCCAGGGCTTCGGCAGCTCGGTCGCCGTCTGGCTCCATGCCTCAGGCACCAGCATGGTCTTGGCCATCGGTGCGGAGCGGCCGGCGCGGACCATGACCTCAAAGACCGCATCCAGCGCGGCGGAGTCGCTGGAGCCGCCCGCGACGATCGGCTTGATGTCCTCGGCCATGTCTCCGAAGAAGCCCGAGGCCATGCGGATCTCGTGGCTTTTCATCCAGTTCAGGTTGCCCTTGAGCGTGTTGATCTCGCCGTTGTGGGCCAACATGCGGAACGGCTGCGCGAGCCACCACTGGGGGAAGGTGTTGGTGGAATAGCGCTGGTGGTAGATCGCGAAGGCGCTCTCGAAACGCTCATCCTGCAGGTCGGGGTAGAACTCCGCCACCTGCTCGGCCAGCATCATGCCCTTGTAGATCACCGAGCGGCAGGACAGCGAACAGAGGTAAAGCTCGCGCACGCCGGCCGCGGCGGCGGCCTTCTCGATCCGGCGACGGATGACGTAGAGCTCGCGCTCGAAGGTCTCTTCGTCGACGCCCTTGGCGTTGGAGATGATGATCTGCTCGATCTCGGGGCGGGTGGCGTTGGCCTTCTCGCCAAGGCAGGTCACATCCACCGGCACGTGGCGCCAGCCGTAGATGTAATAGCCCATCCGCAGAACCTCGGATTCCACGATGGTCCGGCAAACCTCCTGCGCGCCGAAGTCGCTGCGCGGCAGGAAGACCTGGCCCACCGCCATCAGCTCGTCGCGCATCTCGTGGCCGGTGCGCTGCACCTGCTCGGCGAAGAAGGGCACGGGGATCTGCACGTGGATGCCGGCGCCGTCACCGGTCTTGCCATCCGCGTCCACCGCGCCGCGGTGCCAGATCGCCTTGAGCGCGGAGATGCCCGCCTCTACGACCGACCGCGTGGGCTTGCCGTCAATGGAAACCACAAGCCCCACACCGCAGGACGAATGCTCGTCCTCTTCGCGGAACATGCCGTTTTCTTCCATCCATTTGCGCTTCGCCTCTTCGGCGGCGGCCCAGTTGGCGTCGAATTGGGTCATAGTCATCCTCCTCAGGATAAAACGCTGGAAGCGACCGGCGCTTGGGAGCGGCACAGTTCACTGAATGTGTGTCTAATCAGCAGGTCAGAGCCTGCTGCGTATGCGAGAACGATCATCCGAAGTCACCAACGGGAGACGTGGCTCTACTCATCACGTCGCCGCAATCGTACTGCGGTGTGGTCGAGAGGAACCCTGCCTCGCCCGGTTCGGCGAACTCCATCGGGCTGTAGTTGCCCTCGAACACCTCGCCGGATGGCGTTGTGACAGTCTCTAACCCGCCAAAAAACAGGCCAAGACGCGGGCTCACGAATTGGCTGCCTTCGGTCTCTCTCGGGCCTGCTTCGGTTTCCCACTGGTAGGCGAAATCGGTGACGAGAAGCTCCTCGCCGTCGACGGTGACAGAGGCTCCGGTCAGCCTGTCGTACCCGGTGTAATCGCGACGGAACGTGCCTTCGGCGCGCTCTTCGCGGACAGAGAAGGCCATCGTGTCGCTGCCGGTTTCCAGAAGGTCCGACAGGGAAGCCGGATCGTCCTCGGGCTCGATCAACGTGTCGGTGGAGCCGCTGCGGAGATTGAAGGCGCGCAGCCAGCGAAACTCCGTGTCCGTATAATTCAGGTAGAAGGCGCCTTCCTGATCGAGGGTTACCCGCCAATGGGTGCCTTCCGGGTCCGCCTCACACGTCCAATAATGAGCGATGAGGCACGAGCGGGACTGAACCGTCAGGAAAGCCGTACATCCGTCAGGCACCGCGAATTGCGTGTTCGCACCCTGTGCGTTCGCAGCGACGGGGGCGCTGGCCAGAATGGCCATGCCCAGCGCAGCGGTGAGGATCTGTTTGCGAATGGCGTTCATTCGGTCAGCTTTCTTGTCAGTTTCAGGCCGTGGCCCCATCGAGCGCGCCGAGGGGGCGACTACTCAGCGGCCACGGTGGCACCAAGATACACGCGTTCCAGAATCGCCTCCGCGGCTTCGCGTCCGTCACGGATCGCCCAGACCACAAGGCTCGCGCCCCGGACGATATCGCCCACGGCATAGACGTTCGGCAGCTCGGTCTCATGGGTGCGGCTGGCTTTCACGGTGCCCCACCGGGTCACCTCAAGTTCGGGCGTATCCCAGAGCGTCGGCAGATCTTCGGGCGAGAAACCGAGCGCCTTGATGACCATGTCGGCTTCTTCGATGTAATCCGCGTTCTCGATGATTTCCGGGCTTTGCCGCCCGGTCTGGTCGGGAGCGCCCAGACGCATCTTCTGGATCATCACGCCATTCACGGCACCCTTGCCGTCGGTGAAGCCCTTGGGAGAGGAGAGCCAGACGAAATCGACGCCCTCTTCCTTGGCGTTCTGCACTTCGCGCATGGAGCCCGGCATGTTCGCCTCGTCGCGGCGGTAGAGGCACTTGACCGATGTCGCGCCCTGCCGCGTCGCGGTGCGCACGCAGTCCATCGCCGTGTCGCCGCCGCCGATGACGACGACGCGCTTGCCCTCGGCGCTCAACTCACCGCTTTCGAATTCGGGCACGTCGTCGCCGAATGACTTGCGGTTTGATGCGGTCAGGTAGTCGATCGCGCGGATGATGCCGCCGCTGCCCGAACCGGGGCCGTCCAGCTCACGGGATTTGTAAACGCCCGTGGCGATCACGACGAAATCGTGCTTCTCGCGGATCTCGGAGAAGGAGATATCCTCGCCCACGTTGCAGTTCAGAACGAATTTCACGCCGCCGTCTTCAAGTTGCTTGTTGCGACGCACGACGACGTCTTTTTCCAGCTTGAAGCCGGGAATGCCGTACATCATCAGCCCGCCGGACCGGTCGTAGCGATCATAGACCGTCACCTGCAGCCCTGCGCGACGCAGCATGTCGGCGGCAGCCAGGCCGCCCGGACCGGCGCCGATGATACCAACGGACTCGGGGCGCTCTTCCGCCGGGGCGATGGGCATGACCCAACCGTTATCCCACGCGGTATCTGTAATATATTTCTCGACGGAGCCGATGGTGACAGTGCCGTGTCCCGACTGCTCGATGACGCAATTGCCTTCGCAGAGCCGATCCTGTGGGCAGATCCGGCCGCAAATCTCCGGAAATGTGTTGGTTGCCTGCGAGATATCGTAGGCCTCGCGCAGCCGCCCCTCGGCCGTCAGTTTCAGCCAATCGGGGATGTTGTTGTGCAACGGGCAATGGGATTGGCAGTAGGGCACACCACATTGGCTGCAACGACCGGCCTGCTCTGCCGCCTTCGCCGTTGCATACTCGCCGTAGATTTCGGCGAAATCTTCTTTCCGCTGGTCCGCTTCCCGCTTTTCGGGCATTTCCTTGCCCACGGTCACGAATTTCAACATGGGTTGCTTGGCCACAACGCTTCCTCCGTCGATTAGAACGTCCGTATAACCGGGGCCTTTGGGGATAAAAAGACAGCTATGCTGACCTATTTGGTGCTTTTCGATGACCTTGGACACTCTGCCGCAACAGACCGTACCGAAATTTGGTCAGCTAACGTTACCTAATTTCAATTTTAACAAATAATTATCGATAGTTAGAACGACGTACTCGGAGCCAAATATGGACCTGCTCACACTCTTCCTTCTCGCATTAATTCAAGGTGTGACGGAGTTCTTGCCCGTTTCGTCGTCCGGACACCTGATCCTGCTCCCGAATCTTCTGGGGTCAGAGGATCAGGGGCAGGCAATCGATGTGGCCGTTCACGTCGGCACGTTGGGTGCCGTGATCCTGTACTTCTGGCGTGACGTGAAAGCGGCGCTCATTGGCACGCCGCGGATGCTCACCGGGCGTGTGGATACGCCCGGGGCGAAGCTGGCGATACTGTTGGTGCTCTCGACGATCCCGGTGATCCTGTTCGGGTTGTTTCTGGAAATCACCGGTATCTACGACAGCCTGCGCTCGATTGCGGTGATCGGCTGGACAATGCTTCTCTTCGGTCTCGTGCTCTACTGGTTCGACCAGAAAGGCTCGCATGAGAAACACGCCGAGGAGTGGAGCCTGCGCCACGCGATAATCATGGGGCTTTGGCAGGCTGTCGCGCTGATACCCGGCACCTCCCGGTCAGGCATCACCATCAGCGCGGCGCGGTATCTGGGTTACGATCGCGAGAGCGCGGCCCGTATCGCGATGCTGATGTCGATCCCCACGATCATAGCGTCCGGGGTCTTTGCCGGCGCGGAGGTCATTGCGACCGCAGACATGCAAACCGCGCGGGATGGGGCGATTGCGGCGGCGCTCTCCTTCATCGCCGCCCTCTGCGCGCTGGTGCTGATGTTCAAACTGTTGCGCGCGGTCAGCTTCACGCCCTACGTGATCTACCGCGTGATCCTGGGCGTAGTTCTGCTGCTGATCGCTTACACCTGAAGAGGCTCAACCTTCGCGGAGGTTCTTGGCGCTTTCCTGAATGTCGGAGAACTGCCCCGCAGGCCGATAGGGCCAGAGGTAATCTTCCAACACCACGTCCATCGACGTCGGCTCGATCCCCAGATCGGCAAACGTCCTGGCATCGTCGGCCACCACGTTGTCGTACTGGAGGCTGCGCACCTGATCGCGCGTCAGGATCGAATTGTTGAACAGACCGCCCGTGATCGTGGACATGAAATCGAGGATCGAACCCAGGATGCCTGCGAAGAAGAACGGCATGTTCACGATCAGACGACGCCGCCGCACGACGTTCAGCATCTTCTCCATCAGCTCGCGGAAGGTCGCCGTGTCCGGTCCGCCAAGCTCATAGGTGCCCGTTGCCAGACCCTGCGCCCCGAGGACGGCGGCCTGGGCCACATCGTCGACATAGACAGGTTGGAAACGTGTGTCGGCGCCCGCGACGGGAAGGATCGGCGAATTGCGCGTCATGCCGGCGAACCGGTTGAAGAACGCATCCTCCGGGCCAAAGATCACGGAAGGCCGCAGGATCGTGGCGTTGGGAAATGCCTCGAGCACCGCCGCCTCGCCCTGGGCCTTGGATTTGGCGTAGAGGCTTTCACTGTCCTCATCCGCGCCAATGGCCGAGATCTGGACGAAGTTGACGGCGCCTTCTTCCGCTGCGACGCGCGCCAGAAGGGCTGCGCCCTCATGCTGCACCGCCTGAAAATTGTTCTTGCCGCCCGCGTCGAACGTCCCGACGCAGTTGACGACAGCATCGGCACCCCGGATCGCGGCGCGCACGGATCCCTCGTCGCGGATATTCGCGAGGATCGGCTCCACCTGCCCCACAACGCCGTAGGGCTTCACGAACAGCGCTTCGTTCGGGCGACGGACGGCAACGCGCACGCGCCAGCCGTCTTTGGCCATGCGACGGGCGATATAGCGGCCAACGAAGCCGGATCCGCCGAAAATGGTGACGAGTTTGGCCATGATCAGGCTCCTTCATTCGCGTCTCGTGTGTGGTGATACGTGGCTGCCCCAAGTGCGGCAAGGCGCAAAAGGTCTCAACTTTCCGCCGAGTTCGAGGGAACGATGGGCAAACTGCTGGCGTTCACCTGAGAAGGGACTTACGAGATTCATATGGGTGCACGTTTTTCTACAGCTCTGGTCTGTGCTGCTTGGGCGCTTTGCGGTGCTGCGCAAGCGCAGGACATTCAACTGACAGCGCCGGAAGCCGACGCCGTTTTGACAGACCGCCTTCGCGCGGCATCGCTGCTTCTCCAAGACACCGAAGATACCCGAACCGCGCAGGATCTGATCGCCGCCGCGCGCGCCGATTACGGGCGGCTCGTCGCCGCTCTGTATGACGCGGGATACTTCACGCCCGTTGTCCGGATCACCGCAGACGGCCGTGAAGTCGCGCGCATCTCGCCTTTTGCCGCACCGCGGACGATCAATCAGGTCACCATTCAGGTCGACCCCGGCCCCGCCTTCCGCCTTGGCACGGCCGAGATCGCACCCTTGGCGAGCGGCACTGAACTGCCCGACGAGTTCCGCCCCGGTGGCGATGCCTCGACGCGGCTGTTGCGGGACACGGCCAGCGCCGCGATCACCGGCTGGCGCAATGTCGGCTACGCGACGGCGGAGGTCGGCAGCCAGCAGATCACCGCCCGCGCGCCGCAAGCAATTCTCGACGTCCGGGTTCAGATCGAGCCGGGACAGGTCGTGCAATTCGGCACCCTCATTCCGCGCGGGCAAGAGCGCATGAGAGAGGAACGTATCCTCGCCATCGCAGGGCTCCCGGAAGGGGAGCGATTCTCGCCAGACACGCTCGACCGTGTGGAAGGGCGTTTGCAGGACACCGGCGTGTTCTCTGCGATCAACCTTCAGGAGGGCGAAGTCGGCCCCGATGGCGTGATGAACATCGAGGCCACGCTGGTGGAGAACGAGCCACGCCGCTTCGGCTTCGGTGCCGAGATTTCGACAGACGACGGCGCCACGGTCAGCGCCTATTGGCTGCACCGCAACCTCTTTGGCGGCGCCGAGCGGTTGCGCATTGAGGGTGAGATCAGCGGCATCGGCTCGGAGGGCCTTGAGTTCGACACCATTGAAGAGGTCGAAGGCATCGATGCCTCCGTTGGCCTGCGATTCTCCCGTCCTGCAACGTTCACGCCCGACACAACGGCTTACGCAGAGCTTGGCGCGGACTATCTTGATGAGCCTGCATTCTCGATGACGACAATCGGCGCGGAGTTCGGGGTGGAGCATCGGTTCGACCGACGCCTGACCGGAACGCTTGGCGTCGGGCTGGATTATTACGACATCGACGACGAATTCGGCGAACGTCAGATCACCGCGCTGTCGGTGCCTGTGGGCCTGACATGGGACCGCCGGGAAGACCCGCTCGACGCCCGGGAGCTTTTCTACATCAACGGCACGGCGACCCCGTTCCTGACCGATCAAGGCAGTGGCGGCGCGCGTCTCTATGCGGACGGGCGCATCTACATCGGCTTCGGCGAAGATCGCGCCAGCAGGATCGCGCTGCGCGGGCAACTAGGCAGCGTGGTAGGTGGTGACATCACGGATATCCCGCCGAATTACCTGTTCTATTCGGGTGGTGCAGGCACCGTGCGCGGACATGATTTCCAGTCTCTCGGAGCCACCCAGGACGGTGTCGAATCGGGCGGGCGCAGCTTTGCAGGACTGGCGACCGAGTTCCGGCAGGACATTGGCGAGACAGACTTCGGTGTGGTCGCCTTTCTGGACACCGGCTTCATTGGCGCGGATCCCATGGGCGGCGACGGCGAATGGCATGCGGGCGCCGGCCTTGGTGTCCGCTATGACACGGCGTTCGGTCCCATCCGCGTCGATCTTGCGACGCCCGTTCGCGGCGAGGGCGTGGGCGAAGACCTCCACATCTACATCGGCATTGGGCACGCATTTTGATCCGCTTTCTTCTGATCCTGTGCCTGTCGATTTTGCCTGTCGCCGCCATGGCGCAGGACGATGGAACGACCCTCTCACGGTTTTTGGAAGACCAGCTGTCAGACGGCGACGACCGGCAAGTGACGATCTCGGGGTTCCGGGGCGCACTGTCGTCTGAAGCCACGCTGGAGCGGATGACGATTTCCGACGCGGACGGGGTCTGGCTGATCCTGGAAGACGCGGTACTCGATTGGACACGGTCGGCTCTGTTCTCGGGAGAGTTGCAGATCGAAGCGCTCACCGCCGCCCGACTGGAGATCATCCGGCCGCCCCTCCCGGTTGAAGGCGCGGACCTCGACAACCCGGAAGCAAAGCCGTTTTCCTTGCCTGAACTGCCTGTCAGGGTCGAAATCGGCACGATTGCGGTGGATGAAGTCGTGCTTGGCGCGCCGGTCATCGGACTGCCCGCGACGCTGTCGGTAGAGGGGAACGTCCTGCTGGCTGACGGCGCCGGCAATGCCGAGGTGACCTTGCAGCGCCTAGATGGACCGACAGGCGAATTCACCCTCAACGCGAGCTACGACAACGCGACGCGGCAATTGGACCTGTCGCTTCTGCTGCAGGAGGCCGAGAACGGTCTGGTGGCCGAGCTGCTGAACCTGCCGGATCGTCCCGATCTTCGCCTCGCGGTCGAGGGCAGCGGGCAGATCGACGATTTCACGGCCGATATCCAACTTGCTACGTCGGGCGAGGATCGGCTCACGGGGCAGGTTGTTTCATCTCGCGGCGAAACCGGTGATCAACTCGTTGTGGTGGATATCGGCGGCGATATCACCCCTCTCCTGCTGCCCGATTACCGTCCCTTCTTCGGTGACAACGTCCAGTTGCAAGCACAAGTGCGACAGACCGAATCCGGCGAGACATCATTGGAGGCATTGCGCCTCACCTCTGCGGCGCTGACGGTCCAAGGTGACGTGCGGTTGAACGCACGGGGCGTGCCTGTTTCCGTCTCCCTGCTCGGTCAGATCAGCCCGCCCAACGGAGACCGCGTTCGTCTGCCCATCGGTGGCGTCGACGCTGATATCGCCCGCGGTGGTCTCGCGGTGATCTATGACCGGGCCGAAGGCGACACCTATCGCCTGCGGCTCGACCTCGATGCGCTCTCGGTGGACGAACTCACGATCGTGGACACGTCGCTTGACCTGCAAGGCTCCGTCGCTGTCACCGCCACGGGGATCGATGCCGCCACCGCCACGATCCAGGGGGCGATGGACGGCATCTTCCATACTGACCCGGCTCTCGCTGAGGCCTTGGGAACGAATGTTGATCTTTCCGCCCAGATGTCCTGGGTCAACGGCGCGCCGATGATCCTTTCGGGGCTGAACCTGTCTTCCGGCGACGTGGCTCTGACCGGCGGTGTCTCGGCGCGGCTGGAGGATCAGCGGCTCGACCTTGTCCTCGACCTCGATGCCATGGCCGAGAACCTGACCCGTTTCGCGGCGTTGGCAGAGCAACCGCTTGAGGGCAGCGTCGACCTTGGCGTTACCGGGACGGCCGAAGCCCTTTCGGGCGCCTTCGATCTGGCGATCACGGGCACCGGTCGAGACCTTCACGTGAACGACGCCGTCCCCGATGAGATCTTCGCGGGTGAAACCGTTCTCTCCGCACAGGTCACACGCGATGCGACCGGTGTGACGCTGCGCGACCTCAGTCTCGAAAACGCTGAATTGAGCCTGACGGGCGGGGCCGATGTCAGCTCGCAAGAGGTCACGGCAACCACCCGATTCCAGCTCCGCGATGTCGGCCTTGTGACCGACGTCATGTCGGGCCCCGTGACCATCTCGGCCGATGTCGCGCGTGTCGAGGACGCGCCCTTCGACGTGTCGGCCACGCTCGCCGGGCCGAACGCGATCCGCGCGACGGTCGACGGCCAGTTCGATGCCGAGACGGCGGATTTCTCCCTGGCGCTGGACGGATCGGCCGACAGTCTGAATCTGGGCGACGCCCTGCCGCCGCAACTATTTGCCGGACGGACCACCGTCTCGGCGGTGGCGGTGCGAGAGGACGGCGTGTTGACCGTGTCGGACTTCGCCATCGCGGGCCCCGAGTTGCAAGTGACGGGCGATGCCCGCATCGGGCCGGATCAGAGCCGCGCCGATATCTCCGCGCGTCTGGCCAATGTCGGCATCTTCACCGATGCGCTCCGCGGTCCTGTCAGTGCGACCGGATCGATCAGCCGAACGGGCGATGGGCCTTGGCAGCTCGACACGAACATCAACGGTCCCGGCGGGATCAATGCCGATGTGAACGGGCTCGTCGGTCTGGCAAACGGCGCAGTGGATCTGACCGCGACGGGACAGGCCCCCTTGGCGCTGGCCAATCGGTACATCGCCCCGCGCTCGATCCGCGGGCAGCTTGGCTTCAACCTGTCCCTGCGCGGGCAGCCGGGGCTCGGCGCCTTGTCCGGCACGTTGAACGTCAACGGCGCGCGCGTATCGGTGCCGACCTATGGTTTTGCCGTCGAGAATGTCGGCGTGTCCGGTCAGGTCTCAAACGGTCGCCTTTCCCTCAACGGGAACGGGACGCTCTCCACCGGAGGGCAACTCACGGCGCGGGGGACCATCAACCTTGGCAGTGCCGGTCTGGATGCCAACCTCGATATCGCGCTGCGCGACGCCCGTATCGTTGACTTGTCATTGTATGAGGCCCGGATCAGCCGCGCTGATCTTACCGTCTCGGGGCCGCTTGCGCGCGGTCCGCAGATTGCAGGCTCCGTCACGCTCGCCGAAACCGAGAGCCGCGTGCCCGAGGCGAGCCTCTTCAACAGTGCTGCAATCCCGGACATCCGATTCGTGGGCGAGACCCGCCCCGAACGCCTGACGCGGCAGTTCGCCGGTATGCTTGGCGGCGGTTCCAGCGGCGATAGCGTCAGCGGGAGCAACTCGACCGGCATCGACATCACGATCAACGCGCCGGGTCGTATCTTCCTGCGCGGCCGGGGCATCGACGCTGAATTCGGCGGCACGCTGCGCCTGTTCGGCACCACCGCCAACCTGATCCCGATGGGACAATTCGAGCTGATCCGGGGCAGGATCTCCATACTCGGCACGCGGCTGGACTTCACCGAAGGGACGGCGACCCTGCAGGGCAGCTTCGACCCGTTCCTGAACCTCGCCGCAACATCGCGGGCCAACGGCTACCTCGTGACGATTCGCGTCGTCGGCCCCGCCTCGTCGCCAGAGGTGACCTTCTCTTCCAGCCCGTCCTTGCCGGAGGACGAGGTCTTGGCGCAGCTTCTCTTCGGCCGTTCCGTGTCGGGCCTGTCACCGTTGCAACTCCTGCAGCTCGCCGATGCGGCCACGTCCCTTGCCGGTGGCTCGACCAACTCGGGCTTCATTGCAGGATTGCGTGACGGGCTTGGCCTCGACGATCTGGACCTTGGCGTGGACGAAGACGGCAACGCCGCTGTAACCGCCGGGCGTTATCTGTCCGACAACATCTACAGCGACGTGACGATCAATGCGGAGGGCGATGCGGATCTGTCCCTCAACATCGATCTGACCCCGAACATCACGGCGCGCGGGTCCGTCGGATCGGACGGAAACAGCTCCATCGGCATCTTCTTTGAGCAGGACTATTGACGCCCCCGCGCAGCGCCTATATCAGCCCGTCTCACGACACCTGCCCAGGTGGCGGAATTGGTAGACGCGCTAGCTTCAGGTGCTAGTATTGGCAACGATGTGGAGGTTCGAGTCCTCTCCTGGGCACCATTCTCGCTTACAACACCCCAATTTTTCAATGGAATCAGGTCTCTGGCTGCCTTCTCGGGTCCACATTTAGGTCCACGGGGGGTCCTCAACATGGTCGTGATGATGAAGCTGAATGGTCTGACGGAGCTCAGTAAGGGGAAGTGGGAGTTCCGGCGTCGAGTTCCCAAGTCAGCCAAGGCGGCGCTGGGCAAGGGCGAATGGAAGCGGGTCATAAAGGCCCGTTCGGATGCCGACCTTTTTCGGCAATACGCCTTGGTCGAGGCGGAGTTCGAGCGCGACGTCGCCACGGCATCCAAACCTAAGCGCAAGCTAACTGCACGGGCGGTGTGGGAGGAAGCTCTTAGGGAAGAGAGCGAAGTCATAGTGAGTGCGGTAGGTCTTTCAGAAGACGAAGCCCGAGAAGTGATTCTGGAAGGGTTGTTGAAAGGAGCGTCCGCAGGGGAGGACGACGTCGGAGGACCTGATGTTGAGCCATTCAGCAAAGAGGATGCATTGGAAGCGGTGACCACCCCCCCGATCATTTCTCGGGGCCGAGATTTCCTGCTGGCTCAGGCATTGCTTAATCGCAATCGTCCGGCACCCGCTATGACGCTCGAAGATGCCCGTGAGGTCTATGTCAAGGAGAGCCTCGGGGGCGGCGAGGCTGTGGAACATCGACCCGCGATGGTGCGCCTTGAGCGCGTCATGCGGCTTGCCGCGGAGGCCGGTCTCCCGGCGTCAACGCCCTTGGTCGGCCTGACCCGCGAGCATGCTCGCAAGGTCCGCGATCACATGGCCTCTCGTTCCCGCCAAGGGAGTGAGAATGAACGGGTCTCCCCTGCGTCGGTCAAACGCGAGCTTGGTCTCCTGCGGACCATGATCTCTTATGGTGGACGCGAGCTTGGTCTCCTTGATCTGGTCAACCCGTTCGAAAAGCTGCCCATTGAGGGCGCGACGGCAGCCACCGGGGCACGGGTCTCTGCTCGCGAGAAGGTGGACCCCCTCCCGTCCAAGATCGCCGCGGCCATGCGTACCAAGTTGAGCAACGATCTCCTGTTGATCTGGCGCTTGCTCGAAGGGACTGGATGCCGCCTCGGGGAGGTGACCGGGCTGCGGGTGTCGGACGTCCGCTTGGACGCGGAGACGCCTCACCTTCGGATCGAGTGGCACGAAGGCCGCCGCCTCAAGACCCTATCGAGCATTCGGTCGGTGCCCCTGATTGGGGTTACCTTGGAGGCCGCCAATGAAGCCGTTGGGTCTGCCGCTGGGGGTGAACTCCTGTTCCCCCGCTATGCCCGGGAGAGGGGAGCGGATGCCGCATCTGCGGCCCTAATGAAGCACCTGCGGAGCTTCACGACGGACAAGCGCCACAAAGTCCACTCTCTCCGCCATGGCATGAAAGACCGCATGCGGAAGGCCGGGGTCGACAAGGCGGCTCAAGACGTGGTCCTCGGCCACGCCGCCCCCAACATCGGGGAGACCTACGGCGGCTCAGAGGGTCTTCTCGCTGTGGCACTCCGGGCGCTTCGGGCTGTCGAATCCTTCGAGGCGGGTGGAGCATCGTAGGGGGTGCCCACTCCCCGAGGTGATCGGGAGGGGTCCCTTTCGGTCAACCCGTGCGGGTCACCGAGAGACCGCGCCAGAGAGGGAGGGTCACCGTCTTCGGCACCGTGGATTGCACCGAGGCATTCGCGGGTCGGCGCCGGAGGGGTTCCCCCGCTCCTCCGCCTGTTCGCAGCGATAGCGCCAATGCTCTTCATTCTGCTGGCGGGCCCCTTTTGCCGCGGTCCTCATGCGCGCGCGACCTTGATGAGGCCCTGCTTCACGGCGACCCCGTAGGACACCTGTGTCCCGTTCAGTAGGATTAGGATGACCCACCCGCCGTTCTTACGGAACGTGATGCCTGCGTTTTAAAGCGCCTCGGTCACCGCCGCATGGTCGAACTGGTTGTCCTTGAAGTTGTCAGTGATGGTGATAGTGGGCACCTGAAGGGCAGTGGTATGCTGCACTTCCAGTGTGAAGACCATGAACGAGGTCGGATTCCTGGGCTGCACTGGTCGTAAATTATGAGATGAACCTTCGTCACGAAAGAGACCCTCATGGGGGGTGCGACCTAAACAGCTAGAGGATGGTTATTATCTCAGCGGATGCCGAGGTCGAGGAAACCCAGCACTCCCGTGAGTATATACCTCTATAGGGAATGCGGGGTATTTTGTGCGGGGTATCTCGGGAGAGCGCTTGTTTCCTTGGTCGCCCAGAAGACGTCGGTCTCGTCGATGAGGCAGAAGTCATCGTCATCGTCGAGGTCCATGGGGGCTATTCGCAACGTGGTGTCGTTCCGCCACAGGGTCGGTCCCTCGAAATTGATTTCTCCGTCCATGAGCGGGCCTAAGTGACCACAGCCCCAATACGGTCCATCAGTTCGCAAGGGGTCGATAGGCCTTCCGGCTGCATCCTGATCGGTGACCTTGATGACTGACCGGAAGGTGGGCTCGAGGGTGATCTGAGGTGCCCGCGCCGGGGAGGTTTCCACCACGGTCTTCCCGTCGAGGAGGGTCTCCTCCATCCAGGCGACGAAGGCATTTGCCTTAATCGGATTCCGACCCTTGGTCTTCGCATTGGCAAACATTGTCACCGCCCTCGGGCTGATGAGGCTGCTCCGATTGCGGCGACCATCGGTGAACCTGAAGGGGGTCACCTCGACCTTGATGGCGTCCGGATGGGAGACGCGGCGAAGGCGGCGGTTGAAGCCTCCTCCTCCCCCGTCCACCTCGAACCCAAGGGCATTGAAGACAGACGGGGCCGAAAGCCAAAGGCGGCCTTCGGTCCTGATGACGTCGATGGAGATGCCCTCGAAGACGTGGGTCTCATGGGTGAAGGCCTCCCCGAAGAGGGGGCGACCGTCATGGTCGGTCACAACGTTCATGGTTGGCCCTTTCTGTTTGGTGGTGGCTGTGGTCATGGTGCAAATGCTGTTTGCCCCACGGAGTCGCTGGGAGGCCTCTCCGAGACTCAACTCGGTTCCCGGCAGGAGAGAGGGGCTTGGAGCCGCAAGATGGTCTTGAGCGGGACCCTGCGTGAATCTGGCGACACGCTCCGGTGCGGAGCTTTGGACAGGCCCACTTGGTCCACGACTTGGTGCGATAGATGCCTCGGCGCGGGTCATAGAAGCGGGTGTCGTCTTCGAGCCCCTCGTCGAGGTCATCCTTGGGGGGCTCTTCGGGGAGTTGGTCGTCCTAGTCCCGTAGGGACTCCCCATGGGCAACCCGGCACCGCTTGCTGCAGAACCTTTCCCGGCGACTGCTCAGGAAGTCCAGATGTCACTGCTTGCAGT
Source organism: Gymnodinialimonas ceratoperidinii (assembly GCF_019297855.1). NCBI lineage: Bacteria > Pseudomonadati > Pseudomonadota > Alphaproteobacteria > Rhodobacterales > Paracoccaceae > Gymnodinialimonas > Gymnodinialimonas ceratoperidinii. Next base: position 380,159 of record NZ_CP079194.1, on the reverse strand, counting down.
GGATCAGAGGGCATGCCCTTCGGCGAGTCTGTTGGCTTCGATGGCGTGGAGCTTTCCCAGCAGGGCCTCGGGGTCGATTGACATGTTCATGCCGTCGCCCTTGGTACCCGCCATCCGTTTTGTCGAAGGAGGACCGGAAGGCCCGCCTCAACGAGCGCGTTCACAACCTCTGTCAGAGAAACCTTTGGGCCCATCTGGGTGGCCGCAAGGTGCTGCTGAAGCAGCTTCACGAGCGCAATGGTCTCCGCTCGCAGGGGAATGTTGCCCCATGTGTTGGTCTTGCTCCCCGATCCATACGGACCGTCGAGATGTTCGGCGCACCAGTAGTCCGAAAGGCGGGCGCGCATCATCTTGTTTAGGTGGCGCTGCTATCGGGTCTTGTCTTCCATGGTGGCTCCGGTTCTGCCGTGGCGCAGTGGAGGTGGAGTGAAGGCCGTGGTCTCGGGTGGTATTCGCATTGTCTGTTCCTTTGCTACGAAGAGCGAAATTCACTGATCGTCGCCCCCACTCACGCGGACACTTAGAACTATCCGACAGAGGGGGCGGTACGGCGATGGCTTGGGCATCCTCGGGTGATGCGCGGAAAAGGACCGGACCCGAGTAAAGGGGCGGGCGGCGGCCACGTTTATGACTTCTTCGCAAGGACAACTCACCCAAGTCCGTCATTCTGTCGGACCCTTGCGGCTGCTGCTGACGACCTGTCGGGTGGACCTACTTCTTGGGCTGGGGAGGATGGGTGAGACCGGAGCGCCGGGCCGGACTCAGGGGCCGCTCAGAGCGGCTTACAGTCTGTCGGGGGGACTGAGATGGGGGTTAGTGTATCGGCGACCCTATTTAGGGGCTGATGTGTGGGCTAATTGACCAACTCGCATGCGGCGGGGTCACATGCCCCAGCGGGCAAGGGCCGCTTCCGCCTCCGCCATGTCCCCACGGATGCGCAGGACGGTCTGGCGGCTCAGGCCCGTCGCTCGGGCCACCTCCGAAGTGCCCGCTCCGGTGCCCGTCATGTCCCTGACCACGGCAAGCTGCGCCCGGTCATAGCTGGGCTTCCGTCCCCGGTAGGCCTCCGCCTTGGTCTCCTTAGCATGCTCGATGCCCGCCCGCTGGGCCTCCTTGGTCGCCTCGGCCTGAGCCTGAGCGGTGGCCGCCATGAAGGCGATGAGCGCGTCTCTCACTGCTTGCTGCGTCGGGTCGGTCGTAGCTCCGTCGAACGTCATGCCGTTGATCACAGTCTTGATCGTCACCCCCTGCCGCATGAAATGCCGGATGGTGTCCGTTACGTCCTGATAGTTCCGCCCAAGGCGGTCCACCCAGCGCACCACGAGAGTGTCCCCTTGGCGGAGTTTGTCGAAGAGCCTGCGACCTTCAGGTCTTTCCGAGAGGATGGTGGAGACCCCGGATTGCCCGTGGTCGGCGATCACCTCGTCAATGATGAAGTCTGCCTTCCGGGCCTGCGCCACCTGGTGGTCAAGTGTCTGGTCGGCGGTTGAGATGCGTGCATACATGATCGTGGTCATGGTCGGGTGTCCTTGGAGGGTGTTCGAATGGGTGATGTCCGTTGGGTATGCTGTCCGAAAGGGCAAGTCAATCTTTACGGACACCCTTTCAGCCACCTCCCGAGCTGTCCACTGAGGTATACCCTAGCGGCCATCCTGCACTTCCAATGACTCAAGTGGAATTCGCTCCTAGACCGGCAAATACTGTGTAAGATGCCACTGACTGCTTTGAGGAATCGTCATGGAAATCTGGATGTGGGTTGTAGGTGCGTTTGTTGTCCTCGCACTCATTGGCTCGTGGCTGAACGCCGCGGATGAGCACAAAGAAAACGTGGCTCTTGCTGAAGAGCATGGCGTGTCGCCTCTACTGATATCGCTACATGGTCCCCTTAGGCCCCAAATGATTTGCCCGCATTGTCAGACTCGAGGATTGGTGATGACGCGCCTCGTCCAAAAGAAGGCTGGAATAAGTGGTGGGAAGGCGACAGGAGCACTCCTCACGGGAGGCGCCTCGTTGTTGGTTACTGGCCTATCTCGCAAGGAGACTATGACAGAGGCGCATTGTGCAGAATGCTCATCCACGTGGCACTTTTGAAGCCCAGTTCTTCATAAACCCTTCAGAAAGTCGCATTGTCGAACCTACCTAGAGGGGGGGTAAGTTCGGTCCGTCACTATCATCTCTGGTTCTCGAATTTGTGCGATAAACTATTCTGGGGTCTCGGCCAGTTCACCGGTCACGCTACGGAACTGCTCAAGCGCAGCCTCAAGGTTATCGACGATTTCAGCCGCCAGAACGTCCGGTGCAGGTAGGCTGTCCAGATCTTCGAGGCTGTCGTCCTTGAGCCAGAAGATATCGAGGTTGAGCTTATCCCTTGTGATTAGCTCCTCGTAAGTGAACCGGCGAAAGCGTTCCGTCTCCCTCCGTTCTTGATAGCATTCCACGAAGTCGTCGAAGTCCGCGCGCGTGAGGCGCTTGGTCTTGAGCGTCTTGTGGACATTTGTTCGGTAGTCATAGACCCAAAGCTCCCGCGTCTGCGCCTCGCGAGAGGCCGGGCGCTTGTCGAAGAACAGTACGTTCGCCTTCACGCCGGGGCTATACCAGATGCCAGTGGGCAGCCGAAGGAGCGTGTGGAAGTTGAATTGCTCAAGGAGCCGCTTGCGGATGCCCTCACCGGCCCGTCCGGCTTCGAACAGGACATTGTCTGGAAGCACCACCCCCGCCCGCCCATTCGCGTCCATCACCGTCATGATGTGCTGCAGAAAGTTGAACTGCTTGTTCGACGTCGTGAACTTGAAGTCCTCGCGCTCGTAGCTCTCACGCTCGGTCGAGACCTGGCCGTCTTCTCCGATGACCTTATAGCTCGACTTCTTGCCGAAAGGAGGGTTGGTTAGCAACACATCAAAACGCTGCCCGCCATCGAAGGCTAGTGCATCGCCCTGCACTACCGGACTTCCACCGTTACCGATGCCATGCAGGTAGAGGTTCATGGCACATAGGCGCACAACCTCGTCTACGATATCGACCCCATGGAAGGACGAGTGCTGCAATTCTCGTAGCTTTGCACGGTCCTGCGATTGACCCTTCATATGGTCGTATGCCGAGAGCAAAAAGCCGCCGGTGCCACAGGCAGGGTCGCACACGCTTTCCCCAATACGTGGATTGACGCATTGGACGATGGCCTCGATGACAGGGCGCGGCGTGAAATACTGCCCAGCGCCGGACTTCACCTCCGAAGCGTTTTTCTCGAGAAGGCCCTCGTAAATCTCCCCCTTCACGTCCACCGTCAGACCAATCCAAGGGCCTTCTTTGTCGATGAGGCTGACGATCCGCTTGAGTTTGGCGGGGTCGGAAAGCTTGTTCTGGGCCTTACGGAAGATTGTGCCGATCAGCCCGTCTTCCCGCGCAAGGGCCTCGAGCGTGTGCCGGTAGTGAGCTTCAAGCGCCTCACCATCCTTCGTGACGAGGGCCGTCCAATTCCACTCTGGTGGGACGGACGAGGGCTCGTTCAGATACTCGACTCGCTCCGCGTCCATCTTGAGAAACAGGAGGAAGGTGATTTGCTCAACATAGTCGCCGTAGGAAATACCCTGGTCGCGAAGGACATGGGCGTAGTTCCAGACTTTGGAAACAAGTTGCTCTCTCGTCATCAGGAGACCTCGTAGGATTGAACAATCAGCGGCTTCGCGCGCTCTAGGTCAGCATGTGAACGGATAGTTATCTCGAGGTCGCCAGTGCCAAAGTGCCCAACGTTTCGAACGTCTCGCGCAAAGCCATCATCCGGGAGTTCCAGTGTAGTAGGGTCAACCTTCAGGTATATCCTCAACACATCGAGTTGCGGTTTGACCTCGACACACGCGAAGTTTTTTATCCGCCGGTAGGCGATGTAGAACTGCAGCGTCTTCTTGATCACCTCATCGCCGATGCTTGTTAGGTATGCGTCGAGGTCCGCGAAGAGGTTTGCGAGTTCGGTATTGGCGTCCTCCAAGCTCTCCAAGATTGTCTTGTACTTGACGACTTTGCTGGAGCGTACGGCATTTTGCACGCTCCCGCTCACTGTCGCCGATACTGCAGTCAACAATTCCAGCGTCAGGAGATCGTCACCGAACGTTTTATAGCGGACAAGCTCAATGTTCCGCCCCATCTGGTTGACCGCATGGGTGTCATACTTGGTGAAGTCCGCGGCGATGCAGATGAGGCGCGGCGCGGTCCAGTCGATCTGTTCCGAGGCCTTCACCCCTAGTGTCTTCATCACCAAGACTTCGAAGTCGCCCCGATGGTCGAGGAGCCAGTCCAGATAAAAGAGACCCTGATTGATGACGTTCTCGCTCGACGTCCGCTTGTACTCGATGATCACGGGTGAGCCGTTTTCGTCGAGCCCAAGGGTGTCCATCCGACCCCCGTTGGAGGTGGCGTATTCGGAGGCCACAAAACGGACCCCGAGGAGCGCTTCAAGGTTCTTCTCGAAGAGAGTCTGCAGGGCCTTTTCGAGCGGAGCCGATGACCCCGCGAGTTCGGCAAAGGCCGTGCCGTCCCGTCGGAACAGCTTGATGTCGCTCATATGTTAGCCTTTCGGGTCTTATTCGCCGGGGCCGCTGCGCGGATGCGGGCGAGCAGTGCGCTTGCGGGTTCGTCCGAGGGGTCCTGCGGGACGAGGTGGCCCGAGAAGGCCTGCTTCAGAATGGATTGGCGGAGCGCGGCGGAGCGCACGAGTTCGGTTTCGCACCAAGATTCCAATTTTTCCAGCTTCGCCAACTGCTCACCCCTAATCGCCGCAATCAGTTTCTGTTCTTCGAAGGTTGGTAGTGGGATAGCGATTTTCTTGAAGTTCGCTAAAGTCACTTTCTGCTGTGCAACGCCTTTCGAGATTTCCCGAATTTGGGTCTGCACCAGTCGCGACTCCATCGCTGCAACGACGAATTCTCGACTTACTCCGGCCTTGGAGGTGGCAAATCGGATGCAGTCGGCGGTGATGATCGCAATTGGTAAGCCGTCTGGATAGATACAAACGTCCCCAGGTGGATCACCCATCTTTGTGATTAGTAGATCGCCAGGATACGCGCGATGAGACGAGAGTTCTTCCGCCTTCTTGTCGTTCACGAACTTCGCGTCATGGCCGCGGAAGATCTTTGATCGAATATGCCTCACGAATATGAGCGGCACTCCTCGGTCTCTGTAGTCTTCGACTTTGAGATTGCTGCCAAAAGGACCGATGCAAAGCGAATTGGCGTCGGATGAGGATAGTTGATCCACGGAAGCCCACACCCACCCCTCCGGCAACTCAGCTAGGCCTGTGGTGTCCGGCGCGGCGGGTTCCTTGTAGCGGCCTCGGCCTACCCAGGTCTCGCGCCGGGTCTTCAGGATTCGGGAGAGAAGGTCGCTGCCATGTTCCAGACGGTCCCGGTTCGCTTCCCGCCAATCCGCGGTCAACTCCCCCGTCACGGCGGCCTTCAGGACCGACTGGCGGTAGCGTTTCAGGAGCGCCTGCACCTGCCGCACCGCCTCTTCACCCTTGTCGAGCCGGGCGAAGAGCGTCTCGATCTTCTCTACGATTCGGCGCTGTTCGGGGACCGGTGGTAAAGAGAATGGGAGGCTGACCACATCGCTTACGCGTATGCCCTTCACCGTCGTGCCAGTGCCCAGTCCCTCGATCTTCTTTGAGATCGACATTAACCAGTATTCGAGAAATGACTTCTCGACACCCTCGGCCGGAAAGAGCGCCTTTAGGTCTTGGTTTATTGCGGTTGCAAACGAGGCACGCACAACCTTCCCTAGGCCCATTCTAGTAGCAATTATCACCGTATCCGGCGGCACTAGCTTCGCGCTGCTGTTTGAAAGGGCCTCCTCAGTGATGTTGAAAACCGTTGCCAATGGTCGCCGTGACTTCATATCCTTCACGGTCATCAGGGGTATGTTGCCTTCGAAGTAATCCGAGCGTGCCTTTGAAGGAGTTCCCCCGCCCACGATTCCAGACAAGACCTCTCCCAGATGGACACTTTCCCAGCTTGCTGGCAGCCTGCGGTCCTTCACGCGACCAGCGCTCCCTGTAGGTCGTCAAGCATGTCGTTTAGCCCCTCCCCGAAAGCACGTCGTGCGGCCACAATGCCGCCCAGCCCCGTGAGGCTTGGGGCTTCCATAAAGTCACTTGCACCGATCTCGGCATTTGCGGCTATAAACGACGCGATGGCGCGGAGCCACCCTGTCTGGTCTTCCGAATACTCCCGCCCTGCCTTTTTCTCGCGACCCAGCCACAGATTGAACCGCTGCTCAACCTTGTCCGCGAAGGGTTCCAGCGTGTCCTCCTGCCCTAATGCAAAGCGGACCAGAGACACCACTTCGGTCAACTGGTCGTCCACCGGAGCGCCGCGGACTTTCGCTGCGTCGAGACGCTTGTAGGCCTGCCAGACGTTATGGGTCGCAAGGTACAAAGGTGGTGCGGTGAGGGCTTCAACAAGCTCCCTGATCGCACCATAGGTCAGCCGCTGCTGTCCCCTTGGCTGATTGTAGAGGATTTGCAGCGCCGTTAGTTCATCCTTGTTCTCTTCTATGAATTCTCGAAACGACGAGACCGTCTGCTCTGCCCGGTTAAGGTCAAAGCCCGCGTTCGTGACCTCATCGGGGGTACCCTCGTCAATAAACTGCTCGGATTGCTGCTTTAGGCGCTTCAAGATCTCTCGCGTATCGGGATTGTCAAATGGCCTGCAAGCGTCCTCGATCAATGCCTCAATGACCTTCCGCTCTTCCTCCGGCGTGCAAACCGGCCCATGCGCGTCGGCGATGGCGGCTACCTGCTTGTCTGGATCGATCGCATCGAGAAGCGCATTGGCAAGGTCGCGCGGCGTCTTTCCATCCGCAGCTGCAGCTACTTTCACGCGGTCCTCGTCGTCTAGCTTCCGGTCAAGGGCAGCAAGGCGCGCCGCAAGGGATGAAAGCGCGTCCTCGTCGCGGCGCCCCTGAGCGATCTGATCTATCAAAGCGTCAAAGCTGACTGAACGGTTGCGTTCAAGGGGTTGCGAGGCCGACTTCTTGGTCTCGGAAACCCCCACGGCGTCGATCAAGACGAAGCGGGTCTTGGTTTGTGCATCCGGCGTGACAGCCTTGAGATCGGCGTCAGGGATGGTGCGGACGCCGCGTCCCTTCATCTGCTCGTAGTACCCCTCCGACTTCACGTCGCGCATGAAGATCAGGACTTCGACGGGCTTGATGTCGGTCCCGGTGGCGATCATGTCCACGGTTACAGCGATGCGCGGAAAGGGATCGACTCGGAAGGCCTTGATGAGCGACTTCGGGTCCTCACCGGTGTTCCGGTAGGTGATCTTCTTGGCGAAGTCGTTGCCTTCACCAAAAACCTCTCGGGCCGCGAGGACTATCTCCTCCGCATGACTGTCGTCCTTGGCAAAGATTAGGGTCTTAGGCAGCCATTCCCCGGACCGCTCAGGGAAGAGCTCCGTGAAAACTCGGTCCTTGAAGGTCTGAAGAATGGTCCTGATCTGGTTCGGGTTGACCACAGACCGATCCAGCTCTTTGCTCGTATAGTCGATATCTTCATCGAGTTCCCGGTAGCGCACCGCTCGGGTCCGCTTGTCTCGCACCGGCACCTGAAAGCCTGCGCCGTCCACTGTTCCACCCTGCTCCGTCACACGCGTGCGGATGCGGTACACCTCGTAGCCCACGTTCACACCATCCGCGACGGAACGCTCGTAGGGATATTCCGCGACGAGGTTCTGATTGAAGAACCCGAGAGTGTGCTTCGAGGGTGTCGCGGTCAGTCCGATGATCGACGCATCGAAGTACTCAAGCACTTGCCGCCAAAGGCCATAGATCGAGCGGTGGCATTCGTCAGTAATGATGAAGTCGAATGTCTCGATGGGGATTTCGGCGTTGTATGCGAGTGGCGGGACTTCGCCTTCATCTCCAACCCATGTCTCGAAGGCCGAAGCCTCCTCATCCTCCGGCACAATCTCGTCACCCTTCAGCATGGAATAGAGGCGCTGGATGGTCGTGATCACCACCTTCGCGTCCGGGTCGATCCGATGTGAATGGAGGTGCTGAGCGATATAAGTGTCCGTAAAGCGATTGGCCGATGCATGGGGTAAGAAGTTCTGAAACTCCTTGAGCGTCTGATCGCCCAGGTTGTTGCGGTCTACGAGAAAGAGGATGCGCTTCGCGCCACCATGGCGGATGAGGCGGTACGAGAACGAGCAGGCCGTGAATGTTTTTCCGGCCCCGGTGGCAAGCTGGATCAACGCGCGCGGGCGGTCCTCGACGAACGACCTTTCCAAGCCAGTGATTGCCTCAATCTGACAGTCACGAAGGCCCTTGGAGTCAAGCCGCGGGAAACCCTGCAGGCGTCCCCTGAGCGTGTCGGGTTCCTTGAGCCACGCAAGCAGGGTCTCGGGCTTGTGGAAGGCGAAGAGGCGGCGTGACCGCGGCTTAGGGTCCCGCGTGTCGCGGAAAAATGTCTCATCACCCGTGCTCTCGTAGTCGAAACGGAGCGTCTCCTGCCAACGCGCGAGGTGGTCGGGCAGCTTCGCCATATATTTCTCGGACTGCTCCGCGACGCCGCTCAGGGTGACACCCGCCTTCTTGGCCTCGATCACCCCGGCAGCCTTGCCCTCGACAAACAGGAGGTAGTCGCACGGCCCTGCTGGGAGCGAAAACTCTCGAACCGCGACCCCAAGGGCCGCGTTGCGATTCATCTTGTCTTTCTCTTGCAGGACCCACCCGGCTTCAGAGAGCAGGCCATCTAACTTCTTCCGTGCAATCTGTTCCGGTGCAACCATGTGAAACGCCAATAAAATACTGGCTGGGAACGTATCAGGGTTCCGCGCAATATCAACTCAGAGTGCTCCATACCCTCAAACGCTCAATTGCAATTCGAACGGCATACGTGAATGGCGAGCAGCTTTCGCGTTGAGGCATGGACAGCATTGCGCAGTCCGGCACGGATGGCCGGTCAGTGCACTTTAAGGGTCACTCCTCGCCCGGCCCGAAAACCCTTTCCTTGATCACCAATACGCCGATGCAGATGAAGACGCCCCAGATGCCGGGGACAGCGATAGCTGCGATACCAAAGGCACCGCCCAACAGCACTGCAAGGAGAGATGCACCCCCAAGGAAGAAGATTAGCTTGCTTAATTTGGACTTGCTCACGCTGTGTTCCTGTCTCGGGCGACCCTTCCCCGAATAACTTGACGCCACTCTCGCGTTTTCGCTAGGAATTTCCTGCGCAGGTCCACAATTCGGTCCCTTGCAGGTCCACACTCGGGAAGGAGCTCGAGGCTTAGCATCTGAAAAAGCAGGGTTTTATGAGGTTTGGTTTTCAGTAAAGGTCTTCTCCTGGGCACCATTCTCTCCGGCCGACATGGGTCGCCGTGCAGAGGTCGAACCCCCCCTCAAATTTGATCCAAACCGATGCGATGCTTCACGCAGGCTGCGCAATGTCCTTTAGCGCCTCGGACGCGAGGGTGAAGGATTTCAGCCGCGCGTCATGATCGTGGATCATCCCTGTGACGATCATCTCATCGGGCTGATAGGTCTCTGCCAGCTTGCCAAGCTGTTCGCGCACCGTCTGCAGGCTGCCGGTGGCAGAGCAGGAGAGCGCGTGCTGGATCTGCGGCAGAATTGAAGGCGGTATTTCCAAGCCAAGGTCCTCGACCGGGCGAGGCAGTTTGCCGGGGCGGCCAGTCCGCAACCGCGCGAAGGCCAGCAATTGTGATGACCGCAGATACTCGGCCTCTTCATCGGTCTCGGCCGCGCAGACGCCTGCCGCCATCATGAAATAGGGCCGTTCCAGCCACTTCGACGGACGAAAGCTCTCGCGGTAGGTGGCGATCGCCTGTTCGAGCATCGCGGGTGCGAAGTGGGACGCGAAGGAGTAGGGCAGCCCGAAATGCGCCGCCATTTGCGCACCATAGAGGCTGGAACCGAGGATCCAGACCGGCACATGCGTGCCCTGTCCGGGGATCGCCCTGATCCGCGCGACATCGTCCGCATCGTCAAAATAGCCGAGCAGTTCGACCACGTCCTGGGGAAAGCTGTCGTTTGCATCAAGGTGACGCCGCAAGGCTTGGGCCGTAACGCCATCGGTTCCCGGCGCGCGCCCAAGTCCCAGATCGATGCGATCGGGATGAAGCGTCGCAAGCGTGCCGAATTGTTCGGCGATCACCAAAGGCGCGTGATTTGGCAGCATGATGCCGCCCGCCCCGACGCGAATCGTCTTCGTGCCTGCCGCGACATGCCCGATCACCAAGGACGTTGCAGCGCTGGCAATGCCCGGCATGTTGTGATGCTCCGCCAGCCAGTAGCGATGGTAGCCACAAGCCTCGGCCGTGCGGGCAAGGTTCAGCGTATTCGCCAGAGCATCGGCCGCGGTGCCGCCTTCGGGGATCGGAGAGAGGTCGAGAAGGGAGAATCGGTCCATGGTCTACCTCTGTGCAGGCTTTGGTGCGGGATCAGCCGGGCCTCAGGCGCGGCAAGGATGATGAATAGTCGACATATGCAGGGCAGGTCCCGATGCAAGACGACTCGGACCCTTGGCGTGGCGTCAGGGTCGATCCGGGTGAGCCCGGTTCTCGTAGGCTCTGAAGGTCACGCCAGATCGTCAGGACAGTTGAGATCGACGACATCGCCCTCCACATGCAGGGGCGCGCCTGTCACCGATTGCAGATCGTCCATCGACAGGCGTGCCACCTTTTCGCGCAGAACGAAGTGCCCATCCAAGATATCGATCACGGCCAATGACGAGTAGATCCGCGTGACGCAGCCGACGCCGGTCAGAGGCATGGTGCAACGCTCGACCAGTTTCGGATCGCCCTTTTTGGTGACATGGTCCGTCAGCACGGCGATCCGCTTGGCAGATTGCACAAGGTCCATCGCGCCGCCGACGGCAGGAATCCCGCCCTTGCCGGTGGACCAATTGGCCAGATCACCGTTCTGCGCCACCTGATAGGCCCCCAGCACTGCAAGATCCAAGTGACCGCCCCGGACCATGGCGAAGCTGTCGGCATGATGGAAGAACGCGGTGCCGGGCTTCAGGGTGATGGCCTTTTTGCCGGCATTGATCAGGTCCCAGTCTTCCTCGCCGGGCGCGGGGGCTTCTCCGAAATCCAGTACACCGTTCTCGGTATGGAAGATCGCCTGTCGGCCTTCGGGTTGGAACCGGGCGACCATCTCGGGGAAGCCGATACCGAGGTTCACATAGGCGCCGTCTTCGATGTCCTGCGCAGCGCGCCATGCAATCTGCGCGTTCGACAATTTGTGCTCTGCAAGATCGATCATGGGTACGCGGCCTCCGCTCGGTTCAAGGTCTCTTCCTGCGCGGGGTCAGGGACCTCGACGACGTGATCGACAAAGATGCCGGGTGTGATGACATGTTCCGGATCGATCCCGCCAAGCGGCACGATTTTCGAGACTTGCGCAATCGTGGTTGTGGCGGCCATGGCCATCACCGGATTGAAGTTCCGCGCGGCCATTCGGTAGGTCATGTTGCCGTGGCTGTCGCCGAGCTCTCCCTTGATCAGCGCGAAGTCGGCCTTGAGCCAGCGCTCGCGGATATAGAAGCGCCCCTCGAACTCCTCGACGGGTTTCCCCTCCGCCACTTCGGTGCCGTAGGCCGTCGGCGTGTAGAAGGCGGGGATGCCTGCACCGCCGGCGCGAATACGCTCTGCCAATGTGCCCTGCGGCACGATCTCCAGCTCGATTTTTCCGGCGTGGTAGGTATCGACGAAAACGCTCGGGTCAGCCGAGCGGGGGAAGGAGCAGATCAGCTTGTCGACCCGTCCCTGCTCGATCAGCGCCGCAAGGCCGACATGTCCGTTGCCCGCGTTGTTGTTCACAACCGTGAGGTGCTTTGCGCCTTGATCGATCAGTGCGTGGATCAACTCGATCGGCGCGCCAGAGCCGCCAAATCCGCCGATCATCACTGTTGCGCCGTCAGGAATTCCGGCAACGGCGTCGGCCGTGCTTCCTATGGTCTTGTCCATCTGAGATCTCCTTCGCCACTCGCATACCGAACCCTCGCGGGAGGTCCAAGTGCTGCGGGCAATGCAGCCGCGCACCTTACGGGATGAGCACGTGAAACGAGCGCGTAATGTCCGCCACCAAGGCTGCCTGCGCCTTTTCCTTATCGCCGGTACGCAGTGCAGCAAGGATTTCTTCGTGGTGCATGTGTTCCGAGATCATGCTCGCCGTGGGGCGGTTGATGATCAGGTTGAGATAGGCACCGTATTGCAGCCACAGCGCCTCGATCATCGGAAGCAGAACCTCGGACTCGCTGAAGCTGTAAAGCATGTGGTGAAATTCGTGATTGGTCACGAGGTCGGGCAGGTTGTCCGGGCCGGCTTTGGGACGCTTCAGGATGGCTTCCAGCGCGTCGATACCGTCGGGTGTGATCCGATCCATCGCCTGCGCCAGCACGAGGCTTTCGAGCGCCAGGCGGGCGGACTTCAGATCCGCGGCGCGTCGGGCGTCGAAGGGTGGCACCATCAGCTTGCGGGACGCCGTGTCCACCAATGCGCCTTCGGCAACAAGGCGGCGGACCGCCTCGCGCACCGGCGTCATCGAGACTCCGAGCTGATCCGCCAGATTGCGAAGGCTCAACACGTCGCCGGGCGCAAAGTCGCCTCTTGTGAAGGCATCCCGCAACGAGAAGTACACATTTTCACGCAGCTTCAGCGGATCGAGACGGGCGATGGTGGGTGTACTCATGACGGCTTGACAGTTCCAAACTGTATCGTTGATAAAATATCACATATCACAGCTAAACCGGTCAAGCACGAAAGGCGGCTCATGGAAACGGACGGAGAGAAGGGCTTCTGGCTCTACGATCTCAGGGTTGAAACCGTGCTGGATGGGCGAACGCCCGTGTGCCGCCACGTGGAGGGTGAATCCTTCCGTGTCGTTGGCGAGAACCTCGTTTTCGACGGTCCGGCAAAGATCTCCATGTTCGCTCTCGCGTCGGTGCTCCCGCTCCTGCCTGCCAAACAGCGAGAGACCGCAGCCGACGATTGGATGTCCACGGACGCCGAAGTCGCCTGCCCCGATCCGCATTGCGGTGGCCGTCTGCGCATCGTGCGCGAAGACCGGCGCTGGTTTTCCCATGCAGCAACCACCGGGTTGCCGGACCAGCGCGGAACCCCCTACTGGAAGGAAGAAGAATGACCGTGGAAACCGCTGACCTGCGCCCCGGACACCGCATCTCGCGCGTCATCAAAGGCGGCTGGCAACTGGCTGGCGACCACGGCGAAGTCCGCCGCGAAGACGCCATCGCGGATATGGAGGCGTTCCTCGACGCCGGGATCACCACCTTCGATTGCGCCGACATCTACAAGGGCGTCGAAGAAATGATCGGCCATTTCATCGCTGACGTGCGTCGCCGGCGCGGGGCCGAAGTCGCCGACAAGGTGATGGTGCACACCAAGCTGGTCCCCGACCTCGGGCGCCTCGCCGACATCCGCCCCGACGAGGTCGAGGCCATCGTCGACCGGTCCCTGCAACGGCTGCAGATCGAGCAGATCCCTCTCGTGCAGTTCTTCTGGTGGGACATGGCGATCGGGAATGCCGTCGAAGCGCTGGATGTGCTCAAGGAATGTCAGCGGAAGGGCAAGATCGCCAATCTCGGCACCACCAACTGGGACGCGCCGGTGATGGACCGCTTCATTGACGCGGAGTTCGACGTCGTTTCGGCGCAGGTGCAATATTCGCTGCTCGACCGACGGCCCGCCGGGGCCTTTGCCGAGTGGGGTGCGCAGCGCAACGTGCAGATCCTGTGTTACGGCACGCTAGCCGGTAGCTTCCTCACCGACGCGTGGCTCGGCAAGCCCGATCCCGGCTTCGAGTTCGAGAACCGCAGCCTGATCAAGTACCGTCTGATCATCGACGAATTCGGCCCCTGGGACCTGTTCCAGGCCTTGCTGCGCACCCTGAAAGCCGTGGGCGACAAGCACGGCGTATCATTGGCCGCCGTCTCGTCGCGGTGGGTTCTGGATCAGCCTCAGGTTGCCGCCGCCATCGTTGGCGCGCGGTACAAGCGACACCTGCCCAAGACGCTGGAGATCTTCGACTTCTCCCTCGACGACGAAGACCGCGCCGCGATTGGTGCGATCCTCGATCAGGCCGCTGGACCCAATGGCCCTGTCTACGGGCTGGAGGGAGACCGGAACGGGCGCCACGGCAAGATCATGAAGTACAACCTGAACACCAACCCCGCCGACAAGGTACACGCCGAATGATCACAGCGCTGAACGCTACCGAAGGAGGGGCGTGATGCTCTTCTCGATCGCCAACAGGGTTCTGTACCCGCTGTTGCTCATCACGTCGGGGTGCATCCTCATCTTGATGGGCGTGTCGTTCTCGGACGTGATCCTGCGCAGCCTGAACCGGCCCATCCCCGGCGCATATGAAATCACCGAGATCGCCGTGGGCGCGATGGTCTTTTCTGCCCTGCCCCTGGTCACGCTGCGCCAGGATCATGTCAGGGTGACGCTGTTCAGCGCGTTGGCGAAGAAACACCGCTGGCTGCAGCTGCTCTTCACGACTGTGAGCCGCAGTATCGCGGTTGTCGTCTTCATCTTCTTCGCATGGCATCTTATGCGGCTCGGCAACCAGATGAACAGCAACGGCGCGCGTGCCATTTTTGCAGGCTTCCCCCTCGCGCCCTTCGCGTGGTTCTCCGCCGCGATGTGCCTCGTCTCAGCCGTCGCCACGCTGTTCAGCCGCAAGGACCCTGCGTCCGAAGGCGTGGGGGAATTCTGATGACGATCATGCTCTGCGCCCTCGCGCTGCTCTTCCTTCTGCTGTTCCTTGAGGTGCCCATCGCCATCGCGATGCTGGCAATCGGAGTGGGCGGTTTCGCCTGGATCGTCGACTGGGGCCCCGCCGGCTATATGGCGGCCGATACCGCCTATCGCACCGTGCACAACTTCAACATGTCGGTGATCCCGCTGTTCATGCTGATGGGCAATTTGATCAGCCGGGCCGAGATCTCGAAAGAGCTGTTCGATCTCGCCTACCGCTTTGTCGGCCATCGCCGCGGCGGGTTGGCGATCTCCACCGTTATCGCGGGCGGCATGTTCGCGGCGGTCTGCGGCTCCAGCCTCGCTTCCTCGGCCACCATGGGTCGCGTCGCCTATCCCTCGATGAAGCGCTATCACTACGACGACAGCCTTGCCGCCGGATCCATCGCCGCCGCCGGGACGCTTGGCATCATGATCCCGCCGAGCGTTGTGTTGATCGTCTATGGCATCCTCACCCAGACCGACATTGCCCTCCTGTTCATCGCGGGCATCATTCCCGGCCTCATTGGCGCCGTCCTCTATGTCGGCGCGGTGGTTTTCGCGACCTCGATCAACCCTGACGCGGGCCCGGCGGGCGAACGCAGCACCTGGCCCGAGCGGTTTCGCGCGTTGCGCTCCGTCGGCTCGGTGATCCTGCTTTTCGGCCTGGTGATCGGTGGCATCTACGGCAACTTCTTCACCCCGACCGAAGCCGCTGGCGTGGGCGCTGTCGGAGCGCTCGCGATTACTGCCTACCGCCGCAAGCTGACCGTTCGCACCCTGCTCGAGACCCTTGGCCAGACCGCGATCATGAGCGCCTCGATCTTCTTCGTGCTCGTCGGCGCGCAGATCTTCGGCAACTTCATCAACGTGGCGGGATTCACTGCCGAGCTGAACAGCTTCGTCACCGGATTGGAGCTGCCCGCCTGGGCCATGATGCTGGTGATCGTGGCGATGTACCTGATCCTCGGCTGCGTGCTGGAGAGCATGTCGATGCTTCTCCTGACCATCCCGATCACCTTCCCGCTGATCCTCCATCTGGGCTATGATCCGGTCTGGTTCGGCATCGTCGTGGTCACGTTGGTCGAGGTCGCGCTGATCACGCCGCCTGTCGGCATGAACATCTACGTCCTGCAGGGTGTCCTGCCCAATGTTCCGCTGCGCAAGATGTTCGCAGGCGTCACGTACTTCGTCTTCGCCGACGCCATCCGCATCCTCTTGCTCATCCTCGTTCCGGCCTTGGCGCTCTGGCTGCCCGGGCTGATGTGAACCCACAACAAACTTAACCAACAAGGAGAAGATACAATGAAAAGAAGAACATTCACCGCCGCCCTCTCCGGGCTCGCGATGCTGGCAAGCGGCACGGCTGCATTTGCCGAAGACGTCACGCTGCGGTTTTCCAACTGGCTGCCGCCCACCCATCCGATCATCACCGACATGATCGAGCCCTGGGCCGCCGATGTGGCCGAAGCCACCGAGGGCCGCGTCACCGTTCAGATCCTGCCCGCCCTGGGTGCCCCCGGCGCGCATTTCGACATGGTCCGCAACGGCGTGGCCGACATTGCCTTTGCCGTGCACGGCTACACGCCTGAGCGTTTCAAGCTTACCGAGATGGTCGAACTGCCCTTCACCGCCGAGAACGCCCAGGTGAACTCGATCGCTAACTGGCGCACCTACCAAGAATATTTCATGGGCGCGAACGAGCATGAGGGCACGCACCTTCTGGGCCTCTGGGTGCCCGGCTCCTACCAGCTCTTCACCCGCGCGGGCGTCGAAGAGATCGAGGACCTCGACGGATTGCGCATCCGCGTGCCCGGCGCCATCGTCGAGCAGATCGCGACCGAGCTTGGCCTCGTCTCCATCTCCTCGCCGCTGACGGAAGCCTACGACCAAATCTCCCGCGGGATCATCGACGGCATGTTCCAGACCTACGGCACGGTGATGGATTTCAACATGTCCGAGCACATGCCCGTCGTCTTCACCGTCCCCGGCGGCTTCGCAGCTTCCAGCCAGTTCATGGTGATGGACGAGGACGCATGGAACCGCATCAGCGCCGAGGATCAGGCCGCCATCGACGCCCTGTCGGGTGAAGCCATGGTCAGCCGTTTCGCCGAGGTCTGGCAGGCCCACAACGCGTCCTCCGCCGAAGCTCTGATTGAAGGCGGCTTGACCCGTCACGAGCTGGAAGGCGAAGATCTGGCCCAGATGCAGGAGCTTCTCGCGCCGATCCAGAGCCAGTGGGTGGAAGCCGCCACCGAACGTGGCGTCGACGCCGAAGCGGCGTGGAGCTTCTATCAGGAGCAGCTGGATGCCGTCGCTGAAGAGCTTGGCGTTTCGCGCAACTAAGATCATGGGGCGGGGCCAAACGGCCCTGCCCTCCCCGTAACAGACGACTTTCAAGAGCGGAGCCGTGGCCTTGTTTCACAAGATAGACGATTGGGATCGCGCCTATTCCAACTCCTCGCACATCCACCGCAGTGATCAATGGCCCGAGGCCTGGGTCGAGCCTGCGGCCCGCTTCCGCGATGACATGAGCGTGCAGGGCCGCGCCGCGCTGGACCAGCCCTACGGCGACGGTGACCGGCAACGCTTTGATCTGTTCATGCCCGAAGGCGCGCCGCGCGGGCTGTTCGTGTTCGTCCACGGCGGCTATTGGCACACGCTGGACCGCAGCTATTGGTCTCATCTCGCCGCTGGCGCCGTGGCGAATGGCTACGCCGCCGCCGTTCCCGGCTATACCCTCTGCCCCGAGGCGAGCATCACGCAGATCGGGCAGGAAATTTCCCGCGCCATCGATGTCGCCGCCGAGCGCGTCGACGGGCCGGTTGTCTTGGCCGGCCACTCCGCCGGAGGGCATCTTGTCGCCCGTGTCGCCGCCATGGGTTCGGCCCTGTCCGACGCCACCCGCGCGCGGCTTTCCATGGTCATCCCGATCTCGGGCCTCAGCGACCTACGCCCGTTCCTGCGCCTGAAAATGAACGAAAGCCTGCGCCTCGATGCCGAAGAGGCCGAGCGCGAAAGCCCCGCGTTGCTGCACCCACCGGAAGGCTTGCGGGTGCTCTGTTGGGTCGGGGGTAGCGAACGGGCCGAGTTTCTGCGCCAGAACCAGCTTCTGGCGAACATCTGGACCGGTCTCGGCGCCGAAGTCGGCGTCTGGGAAGAACACGACAAGCACCATTTCGACATCTGCGACGGGCTGGCAAACCCCGATCACGCGATCCATCAATACTACCTTGCTGCCGAGCCCAAGCCGGAACAATAGCGCGCGACCTCCTGCCTCCGTGACCCACACACCGACGTGAGCCGCTGACCGGCCGGATGGGTGGGGTATTGAGTGGCACTGTGGAAGGGTATACTGCCGCGAGGGACCGCTATTTTGTTGGGGTTTCGCGCGGATGACCCCACAGGCGCAGAGTGACGAATTCGAAAGCCAGGACGCTGATGACCAACACCGTATACCAGAACGACCTTCCGGATGACCTGAAACTCGGTCCCGTCGTGGCAATCGACTGCGAAACCATGGGCTTGCACCCCCATCGCGACAGGCTTTGCGTGATCCAACTGTCAGACGGTGATGGCAATGCGCATCTGGTACAGGTCGCGAAAGGTCAGACCGAAGCGCCCAACCTCTGCGCGCTGCTGGAAGACCCGAACACGCTGAAACTCTTCCACTTTGGCCGTTTCGATATCGCGGCGATGTACAATGCCTTCGGCGCGCTGACTGCGCCGGTCTATTGCACCAAGATCGCCTCGAAACTGGTGCGGACCTACACCGATCGCCACGGGCTCAAGAACCTCCTGCAGGAACTTCTCTCGATCGACATTTCGAAACAGCAGCAATCCTCCGATTGGGGCGCCGAGACGCTGACCGAAGCGCAGGTCGCCTATGCCGCGTCTGACGTGCTCTACCTGCATGGGGTCAAGGACAAGCTGGACGAGATGCTGGCCCGCGAAGGCCGCACCGAGATGGCGCAGGCGTGTTTTGACTTCCTGCCAATGCGTGCGAAGCTGGATCTGGCCGGATGGCCTGAAATCGACATTTTCAGCCACTAACCGGGCCGCGCCTTCGAAGCCGCTTGCCGGGGCGCAGGTTGGGGCTAGTTGATCCGTTCAGAGGACGCAGGAACGTGGCACGCGACAACATCTATTCAACCATGGTGGTCTGGGTGAAAGTCACCCTGCCCCTGATTGCGCTTGGCCTCCTGTCGTCGATCTTCCTGCTTTCTGGCACCCCTGACCCGGACGACGCCCTGGCCTATGCCGATGTCGACGTGAACCAGATCGTCCGCGAGCAGCGGGTGACGGAGCCTCGGTTCGCGGGCATTCTGGGCGAGGATCAGGAGATCGTCCTGACCGCTGCGGCCGTCTCTACCACTGGCTCCGCGACAGATCGCATTCAGGCACAGACCATCGATGGCCGGATGGAGCTTGGTCCGACCGAATTCATGACGCTGCAAGCCGCCAACGGCGAGTTCGACATGGCAGCGCAACTCGCGACGCTGACCGATGAGGTCGTCGTGCAATCTTCCACCGGCTACCGCATTTTAAGCGACACTCTGGTGATGGCGCTCGACATGATCAACATGCGCTCGCCCACCCCCGTGCACGCCACCGGACCCGGTCTCGACCTGACGGCCGACACGATGGAATTGGTCGGCCCGGAGGGAGAAGCAATCCTTCGTTTCAACGGCTCCGTCCGGGTGCTATATGAGCCACAAAGCTAAAGGGCCGATCATGCACCGAATTCTCGTTCTCCTGAGCCCCATCCTTCTGGGCTTCTCGCTTCTCACCGGCCCGGCCATGGCGCAGGTCGATATCGGCTTTGGCGGCGTCAGCTATGATGACAGCCAACCGGTTGAGGTGACCGCCGACAGCCTGACGGTGGATCAGACCACGGGCGAGGCTGTTTTCTCGGGCAATGTGATCGTGGTGCAGGGCGATCTGCGCATGGCCGCGGGCGCCGTCCGGATCGTCTACGCGACCGCGGGCACGCAGGAGGTGCAGGAGGTCATCGCCACCGGCGGCGTCCTCGTGACCCGTGGGTCGGACGCGGCAGAAGGCGGGCGCGCGCGTTTCGAGGTTGAAACGGCCTTGCTGACCCTGTCGGGCGACGTACTGGTCACCCAGGGGCAGACAGCCATCGCCGGAGACAGCATGGTCGTGAACATGCGCACCGGAAATGGCTCGGTCGACGGACGGGTTCGCACCGTCCTTGGCGGCAACGACTGATGGCGCTCGACGTCACGGAAGGCTCTGCGGGGCTGCGCGTCGAAAAGCTGCGCAAAAGCTATCGCAAACGGCCGGTGATCCGTGACGTGACGCTGGAGCTCAACCGCGGCGAAGTCGTTGCGCTTCTGGGTCCGAACGGATCGGGCAAGACGACCAGTTTCTACTGCATCGCCGGTCTGATCTCTCCGGATGGCGGGCGGGTGACGATCGACGGTCAGGATGTGACCGTCTTTCCCATGTACCGCCGCGCGCGGGCTGGGGTGGGCTACCTGCCGCAGGAAATGTCGATCTTCCGGGGCCTTTCCGTCGAAGACAACATCATGGCGATCCTCGAAGTGGTCGAGCCGAAACGCAAGAAGCGCCGCGACCGGTTGGAAGAGCTGCTGTCCGAGTTCAGCATCGAACACCTGCGCCGCGCCCCGGCCCTGTCGCTCTCGGGTGGCGAAAGACGCCGCGTGGAAATCGCCCGCTGTCTTGCCTCTAACCCTCGCTATGTCCTTCTCGACGAGCCTTTCGCCGGGGTCGATCCGATCGCCGTTGGCGATATCCGCGCGTTGGTCGCCGAGCTGAAAACACGCGGCATCGGTGTGCTGATCACCGATCACAACGTGCAGGAAACCCTCGCCATCGTGGACCGCGCCTATATCCTGCATGACGGCGTCATCATCATGTCCGGTACCGCCGACGAGGTTGTCCGCGACGAAAACGTCCGCCGCGTCTACCTCGGCCAATCCTTCAAGATCGGTTGACCTAGATCATTGACAGAGGGCCGTGATTCCTCGTCTGATAGACGGGATGGTTGCGAATGCTTCATCTCATAGTGCCATGCACGGAACGCCGCTAAATCGACTTCCCCAGCGCACTCTCTTTGACATCCAAAATCATCACGTTAACAGCGCGGCAGCTTCGTCGCGCGCCGATAAAACCGGAGGTTACATGCGGTATCAGATCAGCGGAAAACAGATCGAAATTGGCCAGTCCTTGCAGACGCACGTGCAGGACAACCTTGGAGGCATTGCCCAGAAATACGCCGAACGTCCGACCGATGCGACGGTGATCTTCTCCAAATCAGGCCCGGAATACGCCTGCGAAACCACCGTTCATCTGTCTACCGGTCTGACTGCCTCTGCGAAGGGGCACGCCCATGAAATCTACGCCGCGTTCGAGGCAACAGCCGAGAAGTTGGAGAAGCAACTCAGGCGTTACAAGCGCCGCCTTAAAGATCACCACAAGGATCGATCCACCCCCATTGATGTCTACGGCGGTGCCTCTTATATCCTCGCCTCACCGGAAGCCGAGGACGAAGCGGCCGAGCCGGATTCGCTGCAGCCGATCATCGTGGCCGAGATGGAGACTCAGATCCCATCCCTGTCCGTAGGCGAAGCGGTGATGCAGATGGAAATCGCGGGGGCGCCACTTCTGGTGTTCCGCGAACAGGGACACGGTCGGGTGAATGTGGTCTACCGCCGCGAAGACGGCAACGTAGGTTGGATTGATCCAAAGACCAATTAACAGCGCAGGCCCCGGGGCGGTTGAACTGCCCCCGGGTCCACACCAAGCGACCCAGGTCGCGCGTGGGGAGATACAGGTATGGACCTTTCAGCGTTGTTGACGCCAGAGGCGGTCAAGGTTGTCGGCGATGTCAGCAGCAAGAAGCGGTTGATGCAGTCGATCTCCGAGATCGCGGAGACCATGGTGAACGTGCCTGCGCACCGCATCTTCGAAGCGCTTCAGGAACGCGAGAGCCTCGGGCCGACCGGTGTCGGCCAAGGCATTGCCCTGCCCCACGCACGCCTGTCCGAGATCGACAAGATCATGGGGGTGTTCCTCCGCCTTGAACGTCCGATCGACTTCGACGCCGCGGACCGACAGCCCGTCGATCTGGTCTTCGTGCTGCTGGCACCGCTTGAGACGGGCGTTGACCATCTCAAAGCGCTCGCGCTCGTGGCCCGGACCCTGCGCAATCAGGCGCTCTGCTCCAAGCTGCGCGCGAATAATGATCCGCTCGCGCTCTATTCGTTGCTGACTGAAAGCGAAGCGACCCAAGCCGCCTGACAGATCTGCTTTATCCCGTGCCTACCCCGGCCGCTTGTTCCACCGCGTAAAGCCGAACCCGATGTAGTCGCGTCGATAGGTATCGATCAGCGCCTGCTCGATCTTGCCGTCATAGACAGACTTGAGCGGATGCGGACCGGGCATGGCTTCGCCCACCACCTCCGGCACGTCCTGCGCACCAACCTGCCGAGCCAATTCGGGGAGCGCATCTTTCATCTGATCCTCATGGATCACCGCTTGCGGCACCATGACAGAGGAAATTCCCTGCAGGATCGCGGTTTGCGAGGCCCATGCCTGGTCCACCCGCACGCTCGTCTGCCCGGCAAGATTTCCTTTCAGAAAACCTATGAACCCCTGAAATGCGGCCTTCTGCTCTTCCTCGGTCCACCCGTCGCCCGGCGTCTTGTTCGGCATCGGCACCTTGTAGCGCTGCCGCAGCGTCTTGCGCGGGTCGGCGTAGGCGGGCCGGTCGTCAGGCAGGATGAACCGATTGAAGACGCAATAGGCCCGCGCAACGGGGTGGCGCAGAACGGTAAAGCTGCGGAAGCCGGGATTGTCCTTCATCCACTGACGCAGCTGCTTCTGGTTCATCTTCCGTAGCAGAGCGTCCTTGCCGACATTCCCGAGCTCGCCCATCCAGTTCAAGACCGCGTTCTCGGGCGCGCCCTTGATCGGGCAGAACAGCAGGCCGAGCGTCGGATGCGCGACGAAATTCGGGACTTGTGCCGCGCGTTCAGGCTCCAACTCGGGCGACCGATCCAGCCCGAAGCGATCCAGATCGCTCAGCGCGGCGACCATCTCGTCATAGTTCTCGACTTTGTCCCGCAGTGGCGCGGGATTTTGCCGTTTCAGCTTCTTCGAGGTGGCGTCCACACATTCCTCTGACCCGAGAAAAGCCGCCAATCCGTTGAGCATCTCGGGGTCGTTGATATCCTCGTAGCGCACGTTGAAGGCGACCTGCCCTGTTCGTTGAAGCCCCTGCCGAAGCCGTTCCTGAAACGGCAGAAGGGCATCCAGAAGATCCCCGAACTCGCCCGCATCGAAACGGATCTTCGCGGTCTTGGCGTGCTTCATATCGGTCAGGCGCCATTGCCCGGTGGCGCTGGCGATCTTGCGGCTGACGTAGCTGTCGAGCGGGTTGCGGGTGAGGATCACCTTGGCGATCCGCGGGTCAGGGAGCACCCGCTCCACCACGCGGTCATCGTGATCGTGGAACAGACGGAAACCGGGCAAGCCTTCCCCGTTTTCGATGATCGCCTCCAACAGCCCGAGGGGATCCTGCTCTCGCCGGTCCATGTCGTAGCCATACATCTCGAAGGTGTTGTGATGCCCCAGGAACGTCGGGTTATAGACCTCCCCCAGACACGTGATGTCGGGAAAATTGTTCAGGCTGTCTTCCAGATAATTCGATCCGGTCCGCATCTCGGCGAATAACACGAAGGCATCAAAACGGCGGGTCATGGATCATCTCACCAGATAGGGGCGATTGTCGGCACCGGAGGGCGGCGGGGCGACGCCTTCTTGCGGGAAGTCACCCACTGCGAAGGGGTTCATGCCCTGATTTTTGAGGTTCTGCAGGAACTTCGGCAGTCCTTCGAGATTGGCCATTCGCGGCGCCTCCGTCAGCCGAGACGCCTGCGACCCCTCCATCGCATCGAGGATGCGTTGCAAGTTTTCCATCGGCTCTTCAAGAAATTCCGCCAGCGACCAGATTCTGATCTCGGCGCGGGACCGGACATGACGCAGCGTGTTCACGAACTCGACCTCGCGGCGTTGGAGGCGCGCGGCTTCCGTGCGGATATCGCCGAAATTCCGGTTTGCCGTGAACAGGCGCACGGCCCAACTGCCGGTGATGACGCTGATCTGCGCATTGCTGTCTGCTGCGATGAACGCTCCGGGCCGCTGGTTGTCCTGCGGCCCGAACATGAACACCTGACGTTCGCCGCGCGTGTTCCAGATCAGGTTGGTCAGAAAGCTCTCGGGGTTGTAGTCGCGCAGCGCTGCTTCGGCCGAAAGGCAGCCAGCGTAAGTCTCGGCATCGCCGGCGAAGCGCACGCGCTTGGGGTCGAACAGGTTGCCATGGATGCTTGTCCCCAAGCGGCGTGACAACCACGGTTCGAAGTCGAGGAACAGATCGTTGAACCCATGCAGGACGGAGTAGGGTGCCGCCGTCTTGCCGTTCTCCCAATCCTTGTTCGGGAACCGCGACTGCATGTAGAGCCCGGGCCGGCCCCGCGTCCGCCGCTCCAACGCCTTGGCGAAGACCCGGTCGATCTTGCCCGGCGTAGGCTCCGCCCGGCGCATACTGGCGGCATCATCACTGAGAAAGGTCTGGTAGAGCCGTTCCGCCCTCGGCCAGATCTTTCGCGCCACGAAGCAATCGGACCGCCGCAGCAGATGCAGGTGATCATCGTAAAAGACATGCGGTTTGCCCTGGAAATCGAACTTCGACAGCGTCAGGGACCGGCTTTCGATGTTGCGGGAATAGTTGCGCACGAGGGTCTGGTAGTAGCTCTCATCCGGGATCCAGACGCGCCGGAAGTAGCCATCGAACTCGCGTCGCTTGGGGTCCTGCAGGATAGCCGACAGCGTTTGCCGCGACAGGCACCACCATTGGCTGCCGAGGTGGGGCAACAGCCCCTCGGGCATCTTGCGTTTGAAGCCGACGCGGCGCTGCAGCTCGACATAGCGATCGAACAGGTGCCGGTGGCGCTTCCACGAGAACGGAAAGCGCAGCTGGAAACGCTCCGCGTTCAGCCCGTCAATCGTCCAATCCACATCACGGATCGTGACGCTCTCGATGAAATCGGTCATTGGACGCGCGGCGAGGTAGGCGCGCAATTCCTCCACCGGTCGCAGCGGCAGACAGGAGCCGGATGCAAGGTAGACGTGGCGGACGCCTGGAAACTCTTCCAGCATCATCTCGGCCCCGGTCTGGCTGGCCTGCACCAGGCTCCACGTGCCCCATTCACATTTATGGCGCTTGCAGAAGCGGACGTTTTCCAGATCGGATAGCTCTCGCTTCAGCCAGGCGTTGCTTGCCTGCGCCACCCGTTTGTCGAGGTGGATGACCACCGGGCAATCCCGCTCCGCCCAGTGGCGCGCCACCTCTGCCGCGCGGTCCAGCGCGGTGTGGCACATCATGACAAACCCCAGCGTGCTCATGCCCAGTTGCCTTTCGACATGAGGCCGAGGATCTCCAACTGCCGCCAGTTGATGTATTTCTCGGACCATTTCGTCCAGAAATCCGGGTTGTCCTTCAGCCCCTCGGCATAGGCCTTGTACTCGGCCGAAGCGGCATAGTGCTCTCGCCGGTCCAGCTCTTCCTTGGCCTTGGCGCTGAAGGTGTCGAGGAATTTGGCATGGAGCAGTACGCCCGAGGCTTTCTCCCCTCCCCATTCGTCATAGACGTGGTTGAGCCCCCGCGGCAGCAACATATGGGTGGAGGACGCATAGGCGTAATGCTTGCGCCAGTTTACCAACGGCGTCTTGTTGAGCGCCGGCGCACGCTCGGGGTTATCCCCGAAGAAGGCGCGCGCGCGGGGTCCGCCTTGAATCCAGAGGTTTCCGTACTCCCAATTCCGGGTGACGGAATAATTGCCTGCATCGAACCAGCAGGCGATCTCGAACGGGTTCTGGCCTTCGTGATAGGGCTGCGTGTCGATCGAGCCCTTTGGATACATGTCCAGCAGCATGGCGCCGAAGGACTTGATGGAGGACGCATCCAGCCAATCGGTCAGCGCCGGTATCGGCCGCGTGTCGCTGAACGGGTAGACGAGGAATTCATCCGGATCGACGGTCAGGCACCAATGGCGGTGGCCATAGACCCGCAACAGGCGATTGATCCAGTCCATCCCGAACCGCGCGCGCTTGTAGCTTTCGTCCGTCCACCAGACAGAGCAATCCGGCTGCTCCGCCAGATATTCCCGGGTGCCGTCGCCGCTGTCATTGTCCACGAAGATGAAATGGTTCACGCCCCGGTCACGGTAATAATCGAGGAAATATTTCATCCGCACCCGCTCGTTCCGGAGCGTGCAGAAACACAGGATATCGCCGTCGCGGAGGGCGTCGGTGCGATTGGCGACACCTTCCAACCCACGAGACTTCCGCCACGCGCGGGCAAGGAACCGTTTGCGTTCGAGCCGCAAACCGTAACGCTTGATCGCTTTCATTGACGGCCTTTCATGCTCGACGTTCAGACGGCTTCTGCCACCATTTCAAAGTGCTCGGCCCAAGTGGTGACCTTCAACTTGGTCAACCCTGGCTTAACAGCAGTACCGCATAAGTGTTGTTTAATCGTTTCCGCCCAAGAATACGCCTCGTAACTGTCTACGTAAACGGCACAATCGCCCAGAGTTTCCCGGAAGACCGGCAGGTTGGAGCAGATCGGAACCGCACCCGCCATGGCGGCCTCCAGCGGCGGGTAGCCGTATCCCTCCGCGATTGACGGGAAGAGCAGTGCGCTGGCCTTGGCGAGCCGGTTTCGAACGGCGGCGTCGTCCAGCAACCCTCCCGGCCCGTTCAACGTGATCCGGTCGCCGAACAGCGGGTGCGACTTCAGCCGTTCGACGAAGGCCTCCACCTTCCAGCCAATCGCGCCGATGATATGCAGGTGAGGCATCCGATCCGCGGGCAGCTCTTTCGCCAGCAGATCCCAGGCATCCAGCATCAGCGCATGGTTCTTCCGCGCTTCGATCGTGCCGAGCATGACGAACAAATTGGAGTCTCGCGTAGCGTCTTTCGGCATTGGCCGCGCCTCCACCCCAAGGGGTGCAATGATCCGATGCGGCGGCTTCTCCTGGCCCGACCAATGTGCATCGAGGCTGTCGGACGTCGCCTTGGAGTTCGCAATCACATGGGTCGCGTGGCGTCGCACACGTTCCACCCGTCCGGCAAAGTTCGCGGGCTGACCGTCGGCGACGTAGTCAGGATGTGTCAGCGGGATCAGGTCATGGATCATCACCATGACCCGCGCCCCTTCACGGGCACCAAACGCAGACAGGGTCGCGCGGGAAAGATTGGAATGGCCGACGTTGATATAGGTGAGATCGCGGTTCGGCCCGCGCGCGATCAGGGCTGACAGACCTCTTGGACCACATCGATCAACGGCAACCTCGCGGAGCGTCGCTTCAACCCGGTGCCGGGGTCTGTTGCCCCGCAACGTCAGCTTCGAGAGCATATCAGCCGAACCAAGCGGCCGCGTACCATCCGCCATCTCCAGCAAACGTCCTGCGCCGATCCTGTCGAGCCGCAGATACCCTCGCGTGGTTCGGCAGAGGTAGCTCTCGCACCCTGTCTCGATCGCGGCGCGCAGATAGGCGAGCTCCACCCGGTCGATCCCGGTCAGCGTACCGCGCCCAACGCGCGTCAGCAGGCGGGTCACATCCAGCCAAGGGCACGGAATGCGAGCGAAAGCGCTCATCAACCCAACCTATTGAGCGGCGCTGCGGATCGCCATCATGTCAGCGAGGTAGTCCTGAAACTCATCGCGCAGATCCTCGCGATCAAGTCCGAAGGCCACGGTGGCCTGCAAGAACCCGGCCTTCGAGCCGCAATCGAAGCGCTGGCCCTTGAAGCGGTAGCCGTAGACATTGTCGGCGCTGGCGATTTCCTGTGCAATCGCGTCGGTGAGTTGGATCTCGCCCCCCGCGCCGGATTTGATCTTGTTCAGATGCCCCATCACGTCGGGCGATAGAATGTAGCGCCCGATCACGGCGAGGTTGGAGGGCGCCTCACCGACGGCGGGCTTCTCGACCATTCCCTTGACGGAGACGACCGAGCCCATGTCTTCCTTGATGTCGAGGATACCGTAAGCCGAGGTCTTGTCGTCCGGCACTTCCATCGCCGCAACCATGTTGCCGCCGATCTCGGCATGAGCCTCGACCATCTGCTGCAGGCAGGGGGTTTCGGCCGCGATCACATCGTCGGGCAAGATCACCGCGAAAGGCTCATTCCCCAGCAGACGCCGTGCGCACCAGACCGCGTGCCCGAGACCAAGCGCCTTGTGCTGGCGCATATAGGCAATTGCCCCGGACTCCATGTTGGTGCTTTTCAGCATCTCCAACATATCCGTCTTGCCCTTCTTGCGCAGGGTGTTTTCAAGCTCGGGCGTGTGGTCGAAATAATCCTCCAGCGCAGACTTGCCGCGGCTGGTCACGAAAATGAATTCCTTGATCCCGGCAGCGCGGGCTTCATCAATGGCGTACTGGATAAGCGGGCGATCCACCAAGGTCATGATCTCTTTCGGGATCGACTTCGTGGCCGGAAGGAAACGGGTGCCAAGACCCGCGACCGGAAAGATCGCTTTGGTTACTTTTTTCTTCATGCCTTGCCTCGTAAGCGCAGTGCCTCTTTTTCCGAGGCATTCTGCTATCTTGTTATGACGGCGACATTAACAAAACGGCGGCAATTGAGGAAACGTTCATTTCCGATCATTCCGCCCCGCCAGGCCCCTAGTGGCAGAAATGCGACGAACCTCGTTCGCGACGCGCGAGCGAAAGGACGAAAGTTGGAGACGCGGCCCGCTTCGGTCGGAGGGACCAAAAAGGCCCCCGGTTTGTTCCCACCAGCCGCCATCGGTGAAGCGCACGCGATGCTTTCGGGGTGTCGGCTCGAGCGCGAAAAGGCTCACCGGGTGACCTTCGGCAACCAAGCTTGCAGCCTCTTTTCGGAGGCTCTTGAGGTTGAACCAGCGCCCGATAAGCATCCGGTGCGGCGCAGGGTCTTGCCGGATAAACGGATCGAATTCGCTCGCAACGGGGTCGAGCGTAGGCTCGGCACTGTCCCGTGCCATGCCTTCTTCTATCCCGTCCCGCAAGGTGGTCAGCAAGACGCGCATCTGATGCGCGTCCAGTTTGCGGCTCCGTGCCAGTCGAAGAAGCCGCGTGCTCTGGTCAGCCTCCAGCGCGCGTAGGGCGTCCGAGATTTGAGGGTCCGGCGCGTGCTTGCGAAGGTAGACCGCGCTTGAGGCTCCGATGTCGAACAGGCTCAGCGGTACACGCTCGGCCGTGCGTCGGGTGCTTGCCTCGAAACCATGGTGCACGACGGCGCGCGCAACCCAGGCGGTCCGCAGGCCCGAATGCGCGATCCGCAGGGACATATCGGTGTCGTCGAGGTAGAAGTGCAGCGCCTCGTCGAAACCCCCGACTTGCCCCAGCGCATCGCGCGTGATCGCCATGTTCGTGCCTTGCAACTTGCGGGCAAAACCGTCTCTAACCGGCGTGTCAGGGCCTGTCGGGACATCTTCTGCCAAGCCATTGACGGCAAGCGATCCCCATTGAAGCGATATGCCGTTGCGGCCCAACACCGGCCCCGTGACGGCCGCCAGATCGCTTCCCCCGAACGTATCGAGGATCGCCTGGGACCAAGTCGGCTCGGGCACGGCATCGTCGTCGATGAACGCGATGATATCTCCTGCAGCCGCGGCGATGCCCGCGTTGCGCGCCGTCGAGATATTGGGCGTTCTTTGCGGCAACAGCTTGAGGGCGCCGGCAACAGGAAGACTGCGTGCGGCGGCCTGCCCCTCGGGATCGGCGACGACGATCACCTCGCAGCCTGCCTTGATCTGTTGCGACAGGCCCAGCAGGCAGCGCTTCAACGCGTCGGGACGCCCGGCGCTGACGACAACAACGCTGAGCCGCAGGTCACTCAAGGTGCGCCCATCTCCCGTAGCATTGCCTCGATCCGGGGTATGTCTTCGGGGTTGTTCAACTCCCAGAACTTCGCACCGCGCGCTTCCACCTCGACGCAAAGCACAGGATGCCCCGCCTCCAGAAAGCGCAGCTGCTCCAACCCCTCCAACGTCTCTAACGGGCCGATTGGCCAATGCGGATAGGCGCGCAGTGCCCACGGGCGATAAGCGTAAACGCCGACATGGTGGAACACCGGTGTGGGGGCCTCGGCATCGTAGGTTTCCGAGGTGAAGGGCACAACTTCCTTGGAGAAATAGAGTGCGCGCATCTTGCTGTCGGCCACCGCTGTCGTCCCGCCAACCCGGCCCGCGGCACGGTCGGCCTTCAAGGCGGCCAGCGTTTCGCCGTCGCAGCGCAGGATCGGCGTGGCAATGGCGGCCTGCGAGTCCTGCCGCAACCCTTCGACGAGCTTTTCCAGAAACCACGGCGGCGTCAGGGGCGCGTCGCCTTGAAGGTTAACGATCATCTCCACGTCGCCGAGAATCTCCAACGCCTCGGCGCAACGTTCCGTCCCATTCCTTGCGTCGGGGGAGGTCATCAGGACCTCCGCACCGAACGCCCGCGCGGCATCGGCGATGCGATCGTCGTCAGTGGCAACGTAGACGCTGTCGAGGCCCGAAACATCCTGCGCCGCACGCCACGACCGCTCGATCAGCGAGACGGACTCGCCGGTCGCACCGGTCAGCATCGCGAGGGGTTTGCCGGGATACCGGGTCGAGGCGTAGCGCGCAGGGATGACGCAGGCGACGGTCATGGTTGCTTCAGCTCGACGCCCGGCGCGTAGGCGATGAAAAAGTCGTTGGCGAAGCCGTCCTTGCCATAGTCGAAGGGCGCATGATCCTCGAACCGGACCATCTTGCCGCCGGCTCCGCGCAGGACAGCGTCGCCCGCGGCGGTGTCCCATTCCATCGTGCGGCCAAGACGCGGATAGATGTCCGCCTCTCCGGTCGCCACCAGGCAGAACTTCAACGAGGAGCCCGCGCTTTTCATGTCCGCATGGTCGTACCTGTTGATGTAGTCATCGGTCGCCTGATCCCGGTGGGATTTGGAGGCGACAACGCGCAGGGCGCTGTTATCGGGCGCGGAGACAGTGATCGGTTCGAGACGACCGTGCGTGTCAGGGTCGAACGGGCCGGTTTCCTCGACGCTCACACCGTCGGCGGTGGTGTAGAATAGCCGCTCCTTCGCGGGGGCGTAGACGATGCCGCGGATGGGCGTACCGCCCTCGACCAACGCGATATTGACGGTGAAATCGCCCCGTCGCTTGATGAACTCCTTGGTGCCATCCAGAGGATCGACGATCAGAAACTGGTCCGCGCTCAGCCCATGGCTCTCGGCCTGTTCTTCCGTCACGAGGGTCACATCGGGAAAGGCCGCGCGCAGGTGACGAGAGATGATCGCATCCGCGGCTTCGTCGGCTTCGGTCACCGGGCTGTCGTCGGATTTGACCTTCACGTCGAAATCTTCCGCGCCATAGACCTTCATGATCGCATCGCCAGCTTCCAGAGCAGCGGCGCGCATGACGGCAACAAGTTTCTCGTGATCCATGCCTTCACCCACGGTTGAATTGAAAATTAACTCCTGTCGCGTTATCAACTGCGGGTGTGGGAACGGCAAGCAAAGCCTGCGGGTGGCGCTGACAAACAAGCCGGACCATGCGGCGGCAGGCAAGGATACGTAAATGTTCGAGACGCGGACCTCTCAGTCCACATTGGCGCTGATCTTCAATTTCCTGGAAGTCACGTTCTACGCCTCTGCCCGCAAGGTTCGCAAAAACCACGGCAATGCGCTCTTCTCGATCTTGCTGTCGATCATGCAAAGCGTTCTGTTCATCGCCGCCTTCTATTTCATGTTCAATTTCCTCGGCGGACGCACGGCAGCCCTGCGCGGAAACTTCATGGTCTACCTGATGAGCGGGATCTTCTTCTATCTCACCCACATCCAGGCCGTGCGCGCCGTGATGGGAGCGGAAGGGCCGACCAGCCCGATGATGCAACACGCGCCGATGAACACCTTGGTGTCGATCTGTTCCGAAGCTCTGGCCGTTCTCTACACCCAGACAATCGCCCTGCTGTGCATCCTGCTGATGATCCACACCGTCATCGAGCCGGTGGAAATCCACGATTGGTCCGGCGCGATGCTGATGTTCCTTCTGGCTTGGGGTGTGGGCGTGGCGCTCGGCATCATCCTGATGGCGCTGAAGCCGTGGATGCCGGATTTCGTGAACCTTCTGTCGATGGTCTATATCCGCGCCAACATGATCTTCTCGGGGAAGATGTTCCTCGCCAACATGATGCCGGCCGTGATGCTGCCCGCCTTCACGTGGAACCCCTTGTTTCACATCATCGACCAGACACGCGGCTACGTGTTCGTGAACTATTTTCCGCACAACACCAATGTGTCCTATCCGCTCTACTTCACTCTGGCTGCGATCCTGATCGGCATGATGATCGAGGCTTATACCCGCATGCATGCCTCCTCCAGTTGGGACGCCCGCCGCTAGAGCCTAGTCCACAACCCGCATGGTCAGGTTGATCCGCCCGCCATTCGGCAGGAGCGAGGATGATCCCGCCCGCACCCGGTCGATGCCGTGGAAATTCAGGCGGGCCGGACCGCCGATCACGGCGACATCGCCGGACTTGAGCCAGATCGACTGCGTCTTGCCTCCGCGCTTGGGCCCGCCCACGCGGAACAGGGCTTCATCCCCGAGAGAGACCGACACCACCGGCATGTCGAAATCCGCCTCGTCCCGATCCTGGTGCAAGCCCATCTTCGCCCCTTCATCGTAATAATTGATCAGGCAGCTCTGCGGATCCCGCGCGACGCCGGAGACAGCGCGCCAGATCTCCAAGGCCATCGGAGGCATCGGCGGCCAATCCTCCCCGTTCGGATGCTGACGCTCATACCGATATCCCTTGCGGTCGCTGATCCAGCCATAAGTCCCGGCCGAGGTCATCCGCACGGACATCTTCCGACCGGTCTTCGTCTCGGGCCGGTAAAGCGGCGCGGCCCTGACCACGCGGCGCACCTGTTCCACCAATTCCACCTGATCTGCCGCGCTCAGGTGTTCCTGATGCACAACAATTCCGCCCACATCGACTTTCATCGCAGATTCCTCGGATTCCATAAGCTGCTGACGCTTGCAGCGCTAAATTACGCTTCTTATATACCGTCCGAACTCCGGTGAGCAGCTTAGTTGCTTGCTACAGTCAATGGTAATGGCGGCGCGGGGGCCGCAGCTTCGGCCCCGCTCCCGTCTGTTCGCTTAAGAAAGGGACAACACATGGCTAAAGTCATTGGTATCGACCTCGGTACAACCAACTCCTGCGTGGCTATCATGGATGGCTCGCAACCTCGTGTAATCGAGAACGCAGAAGGCGCCCGCACGACGCCGTCCATCGTTGCGTTCACGGATGACGAACGCCTCGCTGGCCAGTCGGCCAAGCGTCAGGCTGTCACGAACCCAGAGAACACGATCTTCGGCGTGAAGCGCCTGATCGGTCGTCGGATCAACGACGAGCATCTGGAAAAGGACAAGAAGAACCTGCCGTTCGAAATCGTCGACGGCGGCAATGGTGACGCATGGGTGAAAGCCAAGGGTGAGACGTATTCTCCCTCGCAGATCTCCGCGTTCATTCTGCAGAAGATGAAAGAGACGGCGGAAAGCTATCTCGGTGAGGAAGTCGAGCAAGCGGTGATCACCGTTCCTGCCTACTTCAACGACGCTCAGCGCCAAGCCACCAAAGATGCCGGCAAGATCGCCGGTCTGGAAGTGTTGCGCATCATCAACGAGCCGACAGCAGCCGCTCTGGCCTATGGCCTCGACAAGAAAGAGACGCGCACGATCGCCGTCTATGACCTTGGCGGTGGTACGTTCGACGTCACGATCCTCGAAATCGACGACGGTCTCTTCGAAGTGAAATCCACCAACGGTGACACGTTCCTCGGCGGTGAAGACTTCGACATGCGCATCGTGAATTACCTCGCGGAGCAGTTCAAGAAAGAGCACCAGGTCGACCTGACGCAAGACAAGATGGCGCTTCAGCGTCTGAAGGAAGCGGCAGAAAAGGCCAAGATCGAGCTTTCGAGCGCATCGCAGACCGAGATCAACCAGCCGTTCATCTCGATGGGCGCCAACGGTCAGCCGCTGCACATGGTCATGAAACTGACCCGTGCGAAGCTTGAAAGCCTCGTGGGTGACCTGATCAAATCCTCGATGAAGCCCTGTGCCGCTGCCCTCAAGGACGCCGGCCTCTCCAAGGGTGACATCGACGAGGTCGTTCTCGTCGGCGGTATGACCCGTATGCCCAAGGTGATCGAGGAAGTGACCAACTTCTTCGGTAAAGAGCCCCACAAGGGTGTGAACCCGGACGAGGTTGTTGCCATGGGTGCCGCCATTCAGGCCGGTGTTCTGCAAGGTGACGTGAAGGACGTTGTTCTTCTCGACGTGACGCCGCTTTCGCTCGGCATTGAAACGCTCGGCGGTGTCTTCACCCGCCTGATCGACCGCAACACGACGATCCCGACCAAGAAGTCGCAGATCTTCTCGACGGCGGACGACAACCAGAACGCCGTGACGATCCGCGTGTTCCAGGGTGAGCGCGAGATGGCTGCCGACAACAAGATGCTCGGTCAGTTCAACCTCGAGAACATCCCACCCGCCCCGCGCGGCGTGCCTCAGATCGAAGTGACCTTTGACATCGACGCCAACGGCATCGTGTCTGTGGGCGCCAAGGACAAGGGCACCGGGAAAGAGCAGCAGATCACGATCCAGGCGTCCGGCGGTCTGTCCGACGACGACATCGAGAAGATGGTGCGCGAAGCCGAGGAGAACGCGGAAGCGGACAAGGATCGCAAGGACCTTGTGGAAACCCGCAACCAGGCCGAGAGCCTCGTGCATTCCACCGAGAAATCGCTGGAAGAGCACAGCGACAAGGTCGATCCTTCTACGGTTGAAGCCATCGAACTGGCTCTGAACGCCCTGAAGGAAACGCTGGAAACCGAAGATACCGCCAAGATCAAGGGCGGCATCCAGAACGTGACCGAAGCGGCCATGCGTCTGGGTGAGGCGATCTACAAGGCCGAAGCCGAGAAGGCCGAAGCTGCTGAAGGTGGCGACGCCCCTGAAGAAGAAGAGCGCGGTGTCGACGAAGACATCGTGGACGCTGACTTCGAAGACCTCGACGACGACCGCAACCGCGGCTGATCGCGACTGAACCATCAGGCCAGCCTGTGCGCGGCATGGGCTGGCCGATGTGTTTCCGGAAAGGAAAACCATGGCAAAACGCGATTATTACGAGGTGCTTGGCGTCTCCAAAGGCGCGAGTGCCGATGAGATCAAGAGGGGCTATCGCAAGAAGGCGAAAGAACTTCACCCCGACCGCAACGCAGACAACCCGGACGCCGAGACTCAGTTCAAAGAGGCGAACGAAGCCTATGACGTCCTGAAAGACGCGGACAAGAAGGCGGCCTATGACCGCTTCGGACACGCGGCGTTTGATGGCGGCATGGCCGGCGGACCTCGCGGTGGCGGTCAAGGGCAAGGCGATTTCGCCTCTGCCTTCTCTGACGTCTTCGAAGATCTCTTCGGTGATTTCATGGGGGGCCAGCGTGGTCGTCCGGGCGGGGGCCGCACTCAGGCCACGCGCGGGTCGGACTTGCGCTACAACCTCTCGATCTCCTTGGAAGATGCTTATCACGGCCTGACCAAGACCATCACCGTCCCCTCGTCGGTGCCCTGTGGTGCCTGTGACGGTACCGGGTCCGAGGCAGGGGCGGAGCCTACCGGCTGTCCGACCTGTTCGGGCATGGGCAAAGTCCGCGCTCAGCAGGGCTTCTTCACCGTGGAACGAACCTGCCCGACATGCTCCGGCATGGGTCAGATCGTCAAGAACCCCTGCCGCACCTGTGGTGGCGCGGGCCGTCAGGAGAAAGACCGCGCGCTGAGCGTGAACATCCCGGCCGGTGTTGAAACCGGCACGCGGATTCGTCTTTCCGGCGAAGGTGAAGCTGGCCTGCGGGGTGGTCCTGCAGGTGATCTCTACATCTTCGTCGAGGTGCAGGAACATCCGTTGTTCCAGCGTGACGGGCTTGATCTGTTCTGCCGCGTCCCGGTCTCCATGGTCTCTGCCGCGCTTGGAGGCGAGATCGAGGTGCCGAGCATCGATGGCGGACGCTCCCGTGTCCGCGTGCCGCAAGGGTCCCAATCCGGGCGCCAGATGCGGTTGCGCGGCAAGGGAATGCCTGCACTGCGGGGGCCCGGCGTCGGCGAAATGTACATCGAGCTGCTGGTGGAAACTCCGGTCAACCTCACGAGTGATCAGGAGGACCTGCTTCGCCAATTCGAGGAGTCCTGCAAGAAGACCAACAACCCCAATGCTTCGGGGTTCTTCGAGAAGGTCAAAAGCTTCTGGGACCGCGTGAAGGACTAACCTCCGCACCGCATTCCCCGAGAAAATTGAAGGCCCCCGACACTTGCTGTCGGGGGCCTTTTTCGTTGGCTCAGGTGCGCCCGATCTCGCAGGCGGCCATCACCGCCATGTTCAGAATATCGTTCGCCGTGCTCACGGTCGAAGCAATCTGGACCGGTCGGTCGAGCCCCGTGAGGATCGGCCCGATTACCGTGGCACCAGCCATCTCCTGCATCAGTTTGACCGAGATGCTGGCGGAATGCCGTGCGGGCACCACCAAGACATTTGCCGGCCCGCTGAGCCGCTGGAACGGATATTGCGCCATCACCGCCGGGTTTAGGGCCACGTCGACGGTCATCTCGCCATCATACTCGAAATCCACGCCTTTCTCGTCGAGGACCGTCGGCGCGCGGTGCATTTTCTCGGCCCGCTCCGAGACCGGATAGCCAAAGGTCGAGAAGCTGACGAAAGCCACCCTGGGCTCCAGTCCCAGCCCGCGTGCGACCTGTGCCCCACGCTCCGCGATCAAGGCCATGTCCGTGTCAGAAGGCCACTCATGCACCAGCGTGTCACCGATCAAAACGATCTTGCCCTTGTGGAGCAGCGCCGTGACGCCCACGGCGCCATCTTCTGCCCGCGCATCAAAGACCTTCCCCACCATCTCGAGGACCTGCGCCGACTTTCGCGTGGCGCCCGTCAGCATGCCGTCTCCGTGGCCATGGGCCAGCATGAGCGAGGCAAACACGTGCCTGTCACGGGCTGCCAAGCGGTGAATATCCGTACGGTCGAAACCTTTGCGCTGCAGACGCGCGTAGAGGAAATCCTTGTAGGTATCGAGGTGCGGCGTGTTTGCCGCGTTGACGATCTCCAGCTCCTGCGCGCCGTCGCCCAGCCCCACGGCCTCCAGCTTCTCCTGCACGTCGTTCTCGCGCCCGACGACCAGCGCGCGGCCGAGCCCTTGCCGCTGGTAAGCGACCGCTGCCCGAAGGACGCGGGGGTCGTCGCCCTCCGCGAAAATCATCCGGGCCTGGGCGTTCCGCGCCCGTGCATAGACGCCCTGCAGGATCGAGGAAGTCGGGTCCATCCGCGCCTGCAAATCCTTGGCATAACCGTCGAGATCGATGATCGGCCGCCGCGCCGCGCCGGTGTCCATGCCGGCCTGCGCCACGGCGGGCGGGATCGTGTAGATCAGGCGAGGGTCGAAAGGCGTCGGGATGATGTAGTCACGCCCGAAACTCAGCTTGCGACCGTAGGCCATCGCCACCTCGTCGGGAACATCCTCCCGCGCCAGTTCAGCCAGTGCGCGGGCGCAGGCGATCTTCATCTCGTCGTTGATCGCACGAGCATGCACATCAAGCGCGCCTCGGAAGAGGTAGGGGAAGCCGAGGACATTATTGACCTGGTTGGGGTAATCCGACCGGCCCGTGGCCACGATCGCATCGTCGCGCACGGCATGGGCCTCTTCCGGAGTGATCTCGGGGTCGGGGTTGGCCATGGCGAAGATGACCGGGTTGTCATTCATCGCCTTCAGCATTTCAGGCGTGACGGCACCCTTGACCGAAACGCCAAGGAAGACATCAGCGCCCACCATCGCCTCGTCCAGGGTGCGCAGCTTGGTGGTGACGGCATGGGCCGATTTCCACTGGTTCATCCCCTCGGTGCGACCCTGATAGATGACGCCCTTGGTGTCGCAGACGATGCAATTCTCGTGCCGCGCGCCCATGCTCTTGAGCAGCTCGATGCAGGCAATCCCCGCGGCCCCCGCGCCGTTCAGCACGATCCGGCAATCCTCGATCTTCTTGCCGCTGATATGCAGGGCATTGATCAACCCGGCGGCGCAGATCACGGCGGTGCCGTGCTGGTCGTCGTGGAAGACGGGGATATCCATCAGCTCCTTGAGCCGCTGTTCGATCATGAAGCATTCGGGCGCCTTGATGTCTTCGAGGTTGATGCCCCCGAACGACGGCCCCATCAGCTTCACCGCGTTGACGAATTCGTCCACGTCTTCGGTGTCCAGCTCGATGTCGATCGAGTTCACGTCGGCGAAGCGCTTGAAAAGAACGGCCTTCCCCTCCATCACAGGCTTCGATGCCAGCGCCCCGAGGTTGCCAAGGCCAAGGACCGCGGTCCCGTTGGAGATCACCGCAACCATGTTGCCCTTGGTGGTGTAATCGTAGGCCGTTTCGGGGTTTTCGGCGATCACTTCGCACGGCACGGCAACGCCCGGAGAATAGGCGAGCGACAGGTCGCGCTGCGTCGCCATCGCGGTCGACGCGTTGATGTCGATCTTCCCCGGACGCGGATCCAGATGATAGGCGAGTGCCTCTTCTCGGGTGACTTTTTGTTTCTCGGCCATCGGTTCCTCCCTGAACAGGGTGACTTAACCGCTACCGCCCGGATTGGGCAACCGATTGCGCTTCAAACCGGGTCTCGGTTTCGTATAGTTTCGCCTCTGGGGAGAGTTGATATGAACGCGCAAGTGACGCCGATGATGGCGCAATATCTGGAGATCAAGGCACAGCATCCCGATGCGCTGCTGTTCTACCGGATGGGCGACTTCTACGAGATGTTTTTCGACGACGCCGTGGCGGCGGCCGAGGCGTTGGATATCGCGCTGACCAAGCGGGGGAAGCACAACGGCGACGACATCGCCATGTGTGGCGTTCCCGCTCATTCCTCGGAAAGCTACCTGCTTACGCTGATCCGCAAAGGCTTTCGCGTGGGCATCTGCGAGCAGATGGAAGACCCCGCAACGGCCAAGAAGCGCGGTGGCTCGAAGGCCGTGGTGCGGCGCGAGGTCGTGCGGCTGGTGACGCCCGGCACCCTCACCGAAGACACGCTTCTGGAAGCCCGTCGCCACAACTACCTTGCCGCCTATGCCGAAGTGCGCGGCGAGGGCGCCTTGGCATGGTGCGACATCTCTACCGGAGATCTCCGCGTGATGCGGTGCCCGGCCGTGCGCCTCGGGCCGGAACTGGCCCGCCTGTCACCGAGAGAGGTTCTCGTGTCGGACGGGCTGGATCTTGCCCGGCAGGATTCGATGATCGAACTCGGAGCGGCGGTAACGCCACTCTCTCCCGGTTCATTCGACAGCGCATCGGCAGAGAAGCGGCTGACGGAATTGTTCAGCGTCTCAACATTGGAGGGGTTCGGCAGCTTCCAGCGGTCCGAGGTCTCGGCCATTGGGGCGCTGATCGACTACCTCGAGCTGACTCAGAAGGGCGCCCTGCCCCTGTTGCGCGCGCCGCGTCAGCAATCGGCCGAGCGACTGCTGCAACTCGATACCGCAACACGGCGCAATCTTGAGCTGACGCACGCGCTGTCGGGCGGACGCGCAAACTCGCTTCTCTCGGTGATGGACCGGACCCAAACCGCCGGCGGCGCGCGTCTCTTGGAACGGCGCTTAACTGGCCCTTCAACCGACCTTTCCGTTATCCGTGCAAGACACGATGCAGTTAATTTTTTCGTCTCTGACGCGCTTGTTAGAGACGATTTGGAGGCTGAGCTGCGCCGTATTCCCGACCTCGACCGCGCCCTGTCCCGGCTCGCACTGGATCGGGGCGGACCAAGAGACCTCAGCGCCATTCGCGACGGCCTTCTGGGGGCCGCGCGACTAAGCGTGAAGCTTGCTGGTGTCGACCTCCCGCCCCTGTTGAGAGATGCGGCCGCGTCGCTGTCAGGCCATAACGAACTCTGCACCTTGTTGGAGGATGCTCTGGTGGCGGAGCCGCCCGTTCAGCTTCGCGACGGCGGACTTGTTGCCAGCGGCTATCACGCCGAGCTGGATGAAGCGCGTACTCTGCGGGATGAGGGGCGCGGCGTGATAGCCTCCATGCAGGCGGAATACGTCGAAGCCACGGGTGTGAGTGCCCTGAAGATCAAGCACAACAACGTTCTCGGCTACTTCATCGAGACGACGGCCACCCATGCCGAGAAGATGCTCAACCCGCCCCTGTCCGAGCGGTTCATTCACCGGCAGACTACGGCCAACCAGGTGCGCTTCACCTCGGTGGAGCTGTCCGAACTGGAAACCAAGATCCTCAACGCTGGAAACCGGGCGCTGGAGATCGAGAAAACCCTGTTCCAATCCCTGCGAGAGGCCATTCTGGCAAGCCAGGATCAGATTGGCGATGCAGCGCGGGGTCTGGCCGAACTCGACCTCGCCGCCGCGCTCGCGCGGCGGGCTCTTGAAGGGGATTGGACCCAACCGGAGATGACGGAAGATCGCTCCTTCGTCATTGAAGGTGCGCGGCACCCTGTGGTGGAGGCAGCCTTGATGAAAGAGGGCACCCCGTTCATCGCCAATGACTGCGATCTGAGCGCCGAAGATGGCGCCGCCATCACCCTCCTGACCGGCCCGAACATGGCCGGTAAATCCACCTATCTGCGACAGAACGCGTTGCTGGCAATCATGGCTCAAATCGGCAGTTTCGTGCCTGCACGCAGGGCGAAGATCGGGCTGGTGAGCCAGGTCTTCAGCCGTGTCGGTGCCTCCGATGATCTGGCGCGGGGCCGGTCGACCTTCATGGTGGAAATGGTCGAAACCGCGACGATCCTGAATCAGGCCGATGACCGTGCCTTGGTGATCCTTGATGAGATCGGACGCGGCACGGCGACTTATGACGGCCTCTCCATCGCTTGGGCCACGTTGGAACACCTTCACGAAGCCAACAAATGCCGCGCGCTGTTCGCGACCCATTATCACGAGATGACCTCTCTCGCTGGCAAGCTCGACGGGCTTAGCAATGCGACAATGGCCGTGAAAGAATGGGACGGCGAGGTGATCTTCCTGCACGAAGTAAAGGAAGGCGCGGCGGATCGCTCTTACGGTGTTCAGGTCGCCAAACTCGCGGGCTTGCCGGAAACGGTGATTGCGCGCGCGCAGATCGTGTTGGACGCGTTGGAGAAAGGCGAGCGCGAGGGCGGAAAGCGCAAAGCCGTCATCGACGACCTGCCCCTTTTCGCCATGACCCCCGCCCCTGCCCCGAAGCCCGTGGCACAAAGCCAGGTCGAAGAAAAACTACGCGCCGTGCATCCCGATGAGATGACGGCGCGTGAGGCGTTGAACTTGCTCTATGAATTGAAGGCAGAGCTTAGCTAGCGGGCGTCGAAGACACCCCGACCTGTGCCGGACGCAGAAGGCGGTCGTGCAGCAGAAAGCCTTCGGACATGACCTGAATGATCTCGCCCGCCTTGGTGCCGGGCACCGGGGCTTCGAACATCGCCTCATGCTCCTGCGCGTTGAAGCGATCCCCCACTTCGGGCACGACCGGCACGATACCGTGTTTGCCGAAAATGCTGATCAGCTCGCGCATGGTCAGCTCGACGCCTTCCACCAGACCGCTTGCCGCTTCGCGCGTCGCGTCGTCCGCATGCTCGAGGGCGCGGCGCATGTTGTCATAGACCGGCAGCAGATCGCGGGACAGCTTGGAGCCACCATATTGCTCGGCCTCACGACGATCGCGGTCGGCCCGCTTGCGCATGTTCTCCGCCTCGGCCATGGCGCGGAGCATGCGGTCACGCAGCTCGTCACGCTCGGCCTCGAGCGCGGCAATGATCTCGTCAGCACCGGAGGACGTTTCCTCCTCGGTCGCAAGAGTCACCTCGGCCGGTTCGTGATCGTCCGCGTGCTGATCCTCAAAAAACTCGTCTTCTCTCTCGCCCATAACTTCCTCATGTCCGGTCTCTCAGGACCTGTCCGAAATCAGCCGGCCCACCAGCTGTGCCGTGTAATCCACAATCGGAACGATCCGCCCGTAGTTCAGGCGCGTGGGGCCGATGACCCCGACTGCTCCGACGATCTTTCGATCAGAGTTCATATAGGGAGAGACCACCAGAGAGGAACCCGAAAGTGAGAACAACTTGTTCTCTGACCCAATGAAAATGCGCACTCCGGCGCCGTCTTCGGTCAATTCGAGGAATTCGGTGATATCCCGCTTACGCTCAAGGTCATCGAAGAGCTGACGAATGCGGTCGAGGTCCTCTGCTTCCTGGCTTTCCGACAGAAGATTCGACCGCCCGCGGACGATGAGACGCGCGGAATTGTCATCGCTCCCATCCCAGACTGCGAGGCCCGAATCGATCAGCCCGGACGCAAGGTCATCGATCTCGCGGCGTCGGGTGGCGATATCATCCTCCAGTTGCGCGCGGATGGAGCTGACCGTCTGCCCCTCGATCCGCGCGTTGAGGAAATTCGCAGCCTCCCGCATGGCGCTCTGGGTCATGCCGGCGGGGGGAGTGAAAATCCGGTTCTCGACGTGTCCGTCCGAGAACACCAGAACCACAAGCGATTGCGTCGCCGAGAGGGGCACGAATTCGATGTGCTGGATCGGCGCTTCCCGCTTCGGGGTCAGCACAAGGCTGGCGCCGTGGGTGGCCGAGGACAGCGCGGAACCGACCCTATCCAGCAGGCCAGAGACATCGGACGCGTTCGTGCCGAGCGTCTCGTCAAGCGCTTGCTTGTCGTCTTTCGAGAGATCGCCGACCTCAAGAAACCCATCCACAAACATGCGCAGGCCAAGCTGTGTGGGCATCCGACCCGCTGATGTATGAGGGCTGTCGAGCAGGCCCATATACTCAAGGTCCTGCATCGTGTTTCTGACAGTCGCCGCCGAGACCTTCTCCGACAGGCTGCGCGTGAGTGTGCGAGAGCCTACCGGCGCGCCGGTCTCCAGGTAGCCTTCGACGACACGGCGAAAGACTTCTCGCGAGCGGTCGTTGAGATCTTCGAGCATTTTGCCTTGGTCCGTCATGCGCGTTTACAATCCGTTCTGTTGGGCAAGTTGTTCGGCCTTCGGGGTTGCGAAACGACACTGCGGCGGACTATCCCCGCTGCAACATCACCTTGCGTGTATCAGGAGATATCTATGCGTCCTTCCGGCCGAAACCTAGATGAAATGCGCGACATTTCCATCGAGACCGACGTCACCCGCCATGCGGAAGGGTCATGCATGATCCGTTGTGGCGACACGCACGTCCTGTGCACCGCTTCCCTCGAAGCACGCGTGCCGCCGTTCCTGAAAAATTCGGGTCTCGGTTGGGTCACCGCCGAATACGGCATGCTGCCCCGTGCGACCCACACGCGGATGCGCCGCGAGTCCGCTGCCGGTAAGCAATCGGGTCGTACGCAGGAAATCCAACGGCTGATCGGTCGGTCGTTGCGGGCCGGCATCGATCGCTCGGCTTTGGGTGAGCGGCAGATCACGGTTGATTGCGATGTCATCCAGGCCGATGGCGGCACCCGCTGCGCCTCGATCACCGGTGGTTGGGTCGCGCTGCGTCTGGCGGTGAACAAACTGCTCAAGTCCGGTGAGATCACGACGGATCCCATCATCGATCATATCGCCGCTGTTTCCTGCGGGATTTACGCGGGACAGCCCGTGCTGGACCTTGATTATCCGGAAGATTCCGAAGCCGGGACCGATGGTAACTTTATCATGACCGGCGCGGGCCAGGTCGTTGAATTGCAAGCCAGCGCAGAGGGCGCGACGTTCTCTCGGGACGAGTTCAACGCGCTCTATGGACTTGCTGAAAAAGGCATCGCCGAGCTTGTCGCAGCGCAGGCGGCGGCGACGTCCTGATGCGTCGTTTCACCGGAGATCAGCTTCTGATTGCGACCCATAACAAGGGGAAGCTTGACGAAATGCGGCACCTGCTGGCGCCTTTCGGCATCACGGTGACGGGTGCCGCTGACCATGATCTTCCGGAACCTGACGAGACGGAAGAGACCTTCATCGGGAATGCCCGGATCAAGGCCCACGCTGCTGCGAAAGCAACGGGGCTGCCCGCGCTGAGTGACGATAGCGGTATCGAGATCGACGCTTTGGACGGCGCGCCCGGTGTCCATACCGCCGATTGGGCGGAAACGGACCATGGGCGCGACTTCGTCATGGCCATGGAGC
The DNA here is from genome assembly GCF_019297855.1 of Gymnodinialimonas ceratoperidinii. Lineage (NCBI taxonomy): Bacteria > Pseudomonadati > Pseudomonadota > Alphaproteobacteria > Rhodobacterales > Paracoccaceae > Gymnodinialimonas > Gymnodinialimonas ceratoperidinii. The sequence continues at coordinate 336,105 of NZ_CP079194.1, read as the reverse complement.
GGACGCACCGGGAGCTGACAGCAAAGAATGCGCCCGAGCCGTGGAGCGCCCGGTTTTGCTGTACCCTCGTCCTCGCCTGGCCCGATGGCCACGACGAAGTGTTTCCCGGTGTGATGGAAGGTCGGGTCGTTTGGCCGATGCGGGGAAGCGAAGGGCATGGATATGATCCCATCTTCCAGCCAGAGGGTTATGACGTCACCTTCGGCGAAATGGATCGTTGGGAGAAGAACAAGATCAGTCACCGCGCCAAGGCGGTGAACCAACTGGTGAAGATCTTTGGCGACGGCTGATTGGCAGAAAGGCGGCTTCGGGATCTACATCCATTGGCCGTTCTGCGAAGCGAAGTGTCCGTACTGTGATTTCAACAGTCACGTCTCTGCGCGGATCGATCAGAGCGCTTGGCTGCGCGCCTACCTGAGCGAGATCGAACGGGTCGCGGTTGAACTGCCGGGTCGTATGCTCAACAGCGTCTACTTTGGCGGGGGCACCCCGTCGCTCATGGCGCCCGAGAGTGTCGCGGCAATAATTGAGACTATTCGGCGGTATTGGGCCGTTTCCAACGATCTGGAGATCACCCTGGAGGCCAATCCCTCTTCCGTGGAAGCCGATCGGTTCAAAGGATATCGCGACGCCGGTGTGAGCCGCGTTTCCATGGGTATTCAGGCGCTCAATGACGTGGATCTGCGACGTCTCGGGCGACTGCACAGCGTGCAAGAGGCCTATGCGGCGCTGGATGTGGCGCGCAGCACCTTTGACAGGGTGAGTTTTGATCTCATCTATGCCCGTCAGGATCAGGAGCTTTCCGATTGGCGGGCGGAATTGAGCGAGGCGCTGAGCTTTGCTGCCGATCACCTGTCGCTCTACCAGCTTACGATAGAGCCCGGGACCGCCTTCGGCGCGCGGCATGCGCGGGGAGGCTTGCGCGGGCTTCCCAGTGAAGATCTGAGCGCGGATATGTATGATCTGACGCAGGATCTCTGCGGGCAAGCTGGATTACCGGCCTACGAAATCTCGAACCACGCAAGTGATCTTTCTCAGTCCAGGCACAACCTGATCTACTGGCGCGCCGGTGATTATGCCGGGATCGGGCCCGGTGCCCACGGGCGGGTGACGATCGGCGACAAAAGGTTTGCCACCGAGACTCACCTTCAGCCGCAGGTCTGGCTGGATGCTGTGGGGGAGCGCGGGTCCGGAGAAAGCCTGCGAGCCGTGGTTACGCCGCGCGAACAGGCGGAGGAATATCTGATGATGTCCCTGCGCCTAGCCGAGGGCACGGATCTTTCTAGGTTCGAAGCGCACGGCGCACGGCCTGTTCCCCCGCAAAAGGTGCGAGAGCTGACCGAGCTTGGGCTGGTCGAGCAGGACGGGGTTCAACTGCGCGCGACATCAGCGGGTCGGCCGGTTCTCAACGGCGTGTTGCGAAGCCTTCTGGCTTGAACGCTAGTTGGTGTTCAACAGGCGCAGCAGATCGTCCAGCTGAGACAAGTCATTGTATTTTATGGACAATTTACCGCCGCCGGCCGAGGTGTCATGGTCAATCACGACGCCCATGCCGAGAATCCGGGACAGGTCATCTTCCAGAATTCGCGTATCGGCATCTTTTTGAGACTTGCTGCGCTGTTTCGGCGCCGATTTCCCTTTTGCTGGCGCTTTGGCTGCCTTCTCGACCTCGCGGACAGACATCCCCTCTTTGACCGCACGACGCGCCAGAGCGACGGGATCAGAGGAGGTAATCAATGCGCGAGCATGCCCTGCAGACAGTTTGCCGTCCTGAAGCATCGTCTGGATCTCGTCAGGCAATTGCAGGAGTCGCATGGTGTTGGCCAAATGACTGCGGCTCTTGCCCATGGCGGTTGCCAACTGTTCTTGGGTGTGGCCAAACTTCTCCATCAGCTGGCGATAGCCTTGGGCCTCCTCAACGGCGTTAAGATCTGCTCGCTGAATGTTCTCAATGATCGCGACTTCGAGAACCTCGGTATCGTTAAATTCTCGAACGATTGCAGGGACTTCGTGCAGCTGTGCAATCTGCGCTGCGCGCCAGCGGCGTTCGCCGGCAACGATCTGGAATTGCGATGCATCGGCGGGGTCAGGTCGCAGGATCAAGGGTTGGATAATCCCCTTCTCCTTGATTGACGCGGCAAGTTCATCGAGCGCCGACTGCGAAAATCGACGCCGGGGCTGATCCGGGTTCGGGCTGATTTGCTCGACGGGGATTGCCCTCTCACCGCGCGACAGCGTCGTGGAGTGGCCACCTGACGGGCTTGGTGCGGCCTTCGGTTCGATATCGGCCATGAGAGCAGAAAGTCCTCGGCCCAAGCCGCGTTTCTTGTCGGTCTTTGCCATCAAGCCGTCTCCATCTTGGGTGTTCCGCGTTCAATCAGCTCTTTCGCGAGGTCTAGGTAAGCCTGGGCCCCTTTGCTTGCCGGGTCATAGGCAATGACCGGCAGCGCATAGGACGGCGCTTCGCTGAGGCGCACGTTTCTTGGGATCATCGTGGTGAAGACAAGATCGCCGAGGTTGGTGCGGGCGTCCTCCTCCACCTGCCGGCTCAACCGATTTCGCGCGTCATGCATAGTGAGCACAATGCCGTCGATACGCAGTGATGGGTTTGCTGTCTCGCGAATCTCCCTGACGGTGAGCATGAGTTGCGAGAGGCCTTCCAGCGCGAAAAATTCGGCCTGCAGCGGTACAAGAATGCTGTCGGAAGCGACCAGAGCGTTCAGGGTCAATAGGCTCAGCGAGGGTGGGCAGTCGATCAGGACAAAATCGTACTTCTTGCTCGATTGGCCGAGCGCATCCTTGAAGAGAAACACCCGGTTATCGCGCTGTCCGAGCTCGACGTCTGTGGAGCTGAGATCAGTCGTGGCTGGAGCGATGGCGAGGTTCTTTATGTCCGTCGGCTTCGCGACGTCCTCCAAAGCGGCGCCGTCGATCAGGATGTCATAGGTCGTAAGCTCCCGTGATGACGCCGATACGCCCAACCCGGTCGACGCGTTTCCTTGCGGGTCCAGATCTACGATGAGAACGGAAAGCCCTGTCTTTGCGAGGGCGGCGCCTAGGTTGATCGCCGTCGTGGTCTTACCAACACCACCCTTCTGATTCGTGATGGAGATTACCCGCATCAATCTTGCTCTTTCTCATTTGCTGCTCGGAACCGGAGTACCACCGCATCTGGGTCTGTCAAACTCGGTATTACTTCGGCCTTGGATTGCCAATCCTCAGAAATTTCGTCCAGCTCGGTTTGGTAGGAGCTCCCCTTTGGAAAAAGAAGGCACGTCGATTGGTTAAGATGGGGTTTTGCGAAATCCATCAAGTTTTTCAGGTTTGAGAGGGCTCGTGCGGAGATGACGTCTGTTTTTTGAGGCGGTATGTCAGCAATTCTGCGAGTGAGGATGTTAACCTTAAGGTTCATGAGACGCGCGGCTTCCCGCATGAAACCACACTTCCGGACGTCGCTCTCAACGAGTGTCATCTTGAAATCCGGATTTTCTCCGACGCCAATTGCGGCGATCACTAAGCCAGGAAAACCGCCACCTGAGCCGAAGTCCAACCAGCGTGCTGTCTGTGGTGCAGCAAGGCGATACAACTGCGCTGAATCGACAAAATGACGCGACCAAGCGACGCCTAGTGTGGACGGAGCGACGAGGTTTACCGTGTTTTGCCACCGCAGGAGTTGTGTGTGAAGCAGCTGAAGCCTGTCCATTGTTTCACGTGAAACACGCGCCTCAAGCCACGCCTTCGCATCATCCTCGTTCATGCGGACAACTGGTGCGACTGACGTAGTTTCGTGAGAATCAGCGCTAATGCGGCCGGTGTCATACCGTCGATACGCCCCGCTTGCGCCAGGGTTTTCGGCTGCGTCCTCAGCAATTTAGCCCTAAGTTCATTAGAAAGTCCGATTACGGTATCATACGGAAAATTATCCGGAATGACCTTCTGCTCGTCACGCTTCATTGCTTCGGCATCGCGAGCTTGACGATCGATATAAACAGCATAGGTAGCTTCGATCTTCAATTGTCGCATGATGGCCTCAGATACATCGCCAACGCGGGGATCCAGACGCGAGAGATGTTCGCCCTCTACACCTGGATAGGCCAACAACTCCATTCCGCTACGTCGGGTACCGTCCTGATTGATCTTGATATCAACACCGGCGGCATCCCGCGGTGTGACGTGAATGTCTGAAAGGATAGCGCGCCCCTCGGCGAGAGCCTCCATCTTCATATTGAACGCTGCTTGGCGATCACTCGTTAGAAGTCCGCGCTCGGCAGCCAGAGGAGTAAGACGTTGGTCGGCATTGTCCGCTCGCAGGGAAAGACGATACTCGGCGCGGGACGTAAACATGCGGTAGGGTTCCGAGACGCCCCGCGTGACCAGATCGTCTATCAGGACACCGATATAAGATTCACGTCGGCTGAACGTCATGGGGTCTCGTCCCAACGCTCGGAAGGCCGCATTAAGTCCAGCTACAAGTCCTTGAGCGGCCGCCTCCTCATACCCGGTGGTGCCGTTGATTTGGCCGGCGAAGTAAAGACCGGGTTTGCCACGCACTTCCAGCGTGTCGGTCAGACACGTGGGGTCGAAGTAATCGTACTCAATCGCGTAACCTGGCTGAAGGATCTTCGCACTTTCCAATCCGACTATTGAATGCACGTAGGCTTCCTGCACCTCAGAAGGCAAAGACGTCGAAATACCGTTGGGGTAGATGACATCCGTGTTCAGGCCTTCCGGCTCTAGAAAAATCTGATGAGAGTTCTTGTCAGCAAACCGAACAACTTTATCCTCGATCGAAGGGCAATATCGCGGCCCGACACCGTCGATATGCCCCCCATACATCGCTGACTTCTCGAGGTTTTTTTCAATAATGTCGTGAGTTTCGGGATTGGTGTGTGTGATCCCACAAGAGATTTGACGCGCCTGAACCGAATTCGTCATGAACGAGAAGAACGAAGGATCTTCGTCGGCCGGTTGAGCGTCCAGCGTAGACCAATCGATGGATTTCGCCGACAATCGCGGCGGTGTGCCGGTTTTCAAGCGTCCTACAGGCAGCCCCATACCGATCAGACGCTCAGCGAGTTTTATCGATGGGCGTGCGCCAAAGCGACCCCCTGACGTCTGACGATCGCCAATGTGGATCACGCCCCGCAAGAATGTTCCGGCTGTCAAGATCACGGATGAGCTACGCAGCTCCTGACCATCTGCCAGGTTGACGCCGACGACGATATCTCTCTCTTCAATGAGGTCAGAAACTTCGGCTTCAATGACAGTAAGATTTTCTACGCAGCTGATGTGCTGTTGGATCGCCGACTTATAAAGCTCGCGGTCGGACTGGGTCCGGGGACCTTGCACAGCCGCACCCTTCTTACGGTTCAGCAGACGATATTGAATGCCAGAAGCGTCCGCAGCCTTGCCCATGACACCGCCCATCGCGTCGATCTCCCGCACAAGGTGCCCTTTCCCCAACCCCCCGATTGCGGGATTGCACGACATCACGCCCAGGTCATCGCGTCGCAGAGTAATAAGCGCCGTCTTCGCGCCAGCGCGTGCCGAAGCGTCGGCCGCTTCCGTACCGGCATGCCCGCCGCCGATGACAATGACGTCAAAATCTGGATGTTTCACGTGAAACACTCCTACTTTCCGATACAAAACCTGGAGAAGATTTCGCCCAAGAGGCTTTCTACATCCACGCGACCGATAACCGAGTCAAGAGAACGCAGTGCCTCACGTGTATGCTCTGCCGCGAGTTCCAGTTCTTGGTCCGCAGCCAATATGCTCTTGGCGTGTTCCAAACCGGTGATGGACCGTTGCACCCCACCCCTCTGACGATCAGTAATCACCGACTTCACCACCGCCATACGTTCAGACAGCAGGCGCTCAACATCGGCTAACAACTTGGAAACACCGTCTCCGGTCAAGCCGGACACACCATCCGTACGCCCGCTCACGTCACTTTTCGCAGGATACCGTAGATCGACGATACCCTCGAGGTCGTTAACGTCCTTCCAGTCGTCGGTCTCCAACAACACCCGAAGATCCGCCTTTCTTGCGCGATCAATCGCGCGGTCCACGCCGATGCTCTCAACAACGTCATCCGTTTCGCGAAGCCCAGCCGTATCGAGAAACGTCACCGGCAGCCCATTCACATCAAGACGAGCCTCGATCACATCCCGAGTTGTGCCGGCAATTTCCGAGGTTATCGCGACATCCCGGCCGGCTAACGCGTTAAGCAACGTCGATTTTCCAGCATTCGGCGCCCCGAGAATTGCGACTTCGAAACCGTCGTTCAGTCTTTCTGCTACCGCAGCGCCTTCCAGCTCCAGCCTTAGAGAGACCAACAACTCATCCAGTAAGGAGAGCACCTCAGGAACAACATCCTCAGGCACTTCCTCATCCGCGAAATCAATCGACGCCTCCAGCAGAGCAGCCACCCGGATCATCTTGTCGCGCCAAGCTTCTGCCGTCGATGACAGGCTCCCCTCGAACCCGGCTTGAGCGATACGCCGTTGAGCCTCAGTCTCCGCGTCGATGAGGCGCCCCAACCCCTCCACTTGGGTCAGGTCCAGCGTATCATTTAGCAGCGCCCGCTGCGTGAACTCCCCAGCGTCAGCGAGCCGCGCGAGACCCGTCGCCTGGATCGCTTCTTCAACAGCGCGAACGACCGCGATACTCCCGTGCAGCTGCAGCTCGATGGTATCTTCACCCGTGAAGCTTGCCGGCCCCTCGAAAACCAGAACCAACCCGCGATCCAGTGGCTCGTCAGAGGCTGACACCACATTCCGCAGAGCGAACCGACCGGGCACCGGAAGCGTTCCAACAAGCTTCCGACCGACGCTGAAAGCATCGGGACCTGAGATCCTGATTACCGCAACTCCCGCTTTCCCCCGGGCCGTTGCCAGAGCGAAAATCGTCTGCATTACGGTGCCTTAGGTGTTCATGGAGTCGAAGAACTCCGAGTTGGTCTTGGTCTGTTTCAACTTCGAGATCAGGAACTCGATCGCGTCCGTGGTCCCCATCGGGTTGAGGATGCGTCGTAGCACAAAGGTCTTCTGCAAATCGCCCTTGTCGACCAGCAGATCCTCTTTCCGCGTGCCGGACTTGAGGATGTCCATCGCAGGATAGACACGCTTGTCCGCAATCTTCCGATCGAGAACGATCTCGCTGTTACCCGTACCCTTGAATTCTTCGAAGATAACCTCATCCATCCGGCTGCCCGTATCAATCAGCGCCGTCGCGATGATCGTGAGGGAGCCGCCTTCCTCGATGTTTCGCGCGGCACCGAAGAACCGTTTCGGACGCTGCAGCGCGTTCGCATCAACACCACCGGTCAGAACCTTGCCCGACGACGGTACCACGGTGTTGAACGCCCGGCCGAGGCGCGTGATCGAGTCGAGCAGGATCACAACGTCGCGCTTATGCTCGACCAAACGCTTCGCCTTCTCGATCACCATCTCGGAGACAGCAACGTGACGCGTCGCCGGCTCGTCAAAGGTGGAGGAGATAACCTCGCCCTTCACCGAGCGCTGCATATCCGTCACTTCCTCCGGCCGCTCGTCGATCAAAAGAACGATCAGGTAGCATTCCGGATGATTGGTCTCGATCGAATGCGCGATATTCTGCAGCAAAACCGTCTTACCCGTCCGCGGCGGCGCCACGATCAAGCTACGCTGACCCTTACCGATGGGCGAAACCAGGTCGATAATACGAGCCGAGCGATCCTTGATCGTCGGATCTTCGATCTCCATCGTCATCCGCTCGTCAGGGTAGAGAGGCGTCAGGTTGTCGAACGCAACTTTGTGCTTCGCCTTCTCAGGTTCCTCGAAGTTGATCTGCGTGACATTGACCAGGCAGAAGTACCGCTCATTCTCCTTAGGTGCCGACATCACACCTTCGACGGTATCGCCCGTCCGCAGGGAATGCTGGCGGATCATGTCGGGCGACACGTAAATATCGTCCGGTCCCGCCAGATAGTTCGCCTCGGGGCTTCGCAGGAAACCGAAACCGTCCTGCAAGACTTCAAGCACACCGTCTCCAGAGATCTCCCAACCTTCTTCCGCCCGCTCCCGGAGGATCTCGAACATCATGTCCCCCTTCCGCATGGTGGAGGCGTTCTCGATCTCGAGCTCTTCCGCCATCGGCAGAAGATCTTTCGCGGTTTTCGCTTTCAGGTCAGCAAGACGAAGCGTTTCAACTGTCATGGAAATGTCCAACGTGCACCGGCTTCAGCGCGAACGCTTCAGCTCATGTGTCTTCAATGTAAGATGCCGTAGCTCCGGACGGAGTACGAGAATGGAGATAGGATTAACTCTAAGCCCTGTCAACTCGGCCTCATTCTCACCTCTAACTATAATAAGAAAAGAAAATGAAGTTTTCTTGTAGTTGGTAGTAGGACCGTTAGCATCTTTGCAAACCCAGTTCCTCCCGTGTTCTCCACAGAACCGTCCTGACCTGGATGCAATCACTGTCACCGCACTGAACACCTAAAATAATCTTTTTATAACATTAGTTTAAACCCAATTTCCGCCTATAAGAACTCCCGGAAAACCCTGGGGAAAGATGAGGATATCCCTCCGCTCTTCGACTTATCCATCCTCCCTGCCTCCCCGGGTAAAACCCTTTGGCGTTTTCCACAGAAGTCAGGCAGACTCGGGGCCGGCCCTCGAAGTCACCTCCTTACGAACACCCCTCCCCGTCGACGCCCCAAAGAATTTCACAGACTTATCCCAAACATGTCTCGCCTCATCCTCGCCTCATCCTCCGGATCCCGGCAGTCCATGCTGCAAAATGCCGGCGTTTCATTCGAATCAGCACCGGTCCGAATCGATGAAGACGCCATCCGACGCTCTCTCGAAGCGGAAGAGGCCTCGCCCCGTGACATCGCGGACGCGTTGGCAGAATTCAAAGCACGGAAAGGTGCCGAGAAGTCGCCCGGCCACCTCGTTCTGGGTTCCGATCAGATCCTCGCCCTCAAAGGGAAGATCTTCGCCAAACCGGAGAGCCGCGACGAGGCTGTAGCACATCTGCGGAGCCTGTCGGGGCAAACCCACCATCTCTATTCCGCAGCCGTCATCTATGAAGATGCAAAGCCCGTCTGGCGCGCGGTTGGCTCCGCGCGGATGTCCATGCATGACCTGAGCGACAAAGAGATTGATACCTATTTCGAACAAGCCTGGCCGGACGTCGAAGGCTGCGTTGGCGCCTACCAGGCCGAGGCGCTTGGGGGGCAGCTCTTTTCACGGATCGACGGTGATTGGTTCTCCGTCCTCGGTCTGCCATTGCTACAACTCCTGTCCTATCTCAGAACGCGGGGGATGCTCTCCTCATGAACAAAGACACGATCCCTCTTGCCGGTGTCATCGGTGACCCGATTTCCCATTCCCTCTCACCGCGACTGCACGGCCATTGGCTCAAACGCTACGGTCTGGCAGGTCACTATATCCCACTCCACGTGAACCACGCCGACCTGCCGGAGGTCCTGCACACGCTGCCCCGGATGGGTTTTGTCGGTGTGAACGTCACCATCCCCCACAAGGAACTCGTGCTTTCGCTGGCTCATTCCGTGACCGACCGCGCGGCCCTGATCGGTGCCGCAAACACGCTGACCTTCACGGCGAACGGGCAGATTCAGGCTGATAATACCGACGGTATGGGGTTTCTTTCCAACATACAGCAGGCCTTGCCCCATTGGTCCGCGGCCGCCGGTCCGGCGCTCGTCCTCGGGTCGGGTGGTGCGGCCAAGGCGATTGTCTCTGCGCTCATATCGGATGGCGCACCGATCGTGCATGTTGCCAACCGTACCCGCGCCCGCGCGGATGCGTTGAAAGAGCAATTCGGCGCCCGTGTCGTGCCTGCGGACTGGACGCAGATCCCGGATCTGGTCGGCGACGCGGCCCTGATCGTGAACACCACGTCCTTGGGAATGACGGGTCAGAACCCCCTGTCCATCGACCTTTCACGCCTTTCACCTGCGACGGTTGTCACAGACATCGTCTACAGCCCGCTCGAAACGGATCTGCTGCGGGAGGCTGCCGAACGCGGCTGCGAGACGGTGGACGGTCTTGGCATGTTGCTGCACCAAGCGGTGCCGGGGTTTGAGCGTTGGTTCAACTACACACCCATGGTCGACGATGACCTCCGACAGGCGGTGTTGGGCGGATGAGTTTCATTCTTGGATTGACCGGCTCGATCGGGATGGGAAAGAGCACCACCGCCAAGATGTTTCGCGACCTTGGCGTGCCTGTTTGGGACGCCGACGCAGCCGTTCACAAGCTTTATGACAAGGATGGTGCGGCCGTTGAACCTGTCGGTCGCTTGGTTCCTGACGCGGTTGTCGAGGGAGCGATTGATCGAGGCAAACTCCGAGAGGCAATAGCCACGGATCAGACCCTGTTAGGGCAGTTAGAGACTGTCGTGCACCCTCTCGTTGCCGAGGATCGCCGCCGATTCCTGGAAGATAATGCCGCTGCACCGCTCATAGTTCTCGATATTCCGCTGCTTTTCGAAACCGGCGGAGATGCCTCTTGCGACGCGACGCTCGTGGTCTCCACCACGGCGGAAGAGCAGCGCCGCCGCGTGCTCGCGCGGGGCACCTCGGAAGAGACGTTGGACGAGCTACTGTCTCGCCAAATGCCCGACGCGGAAAAGCGCGCGCGTGCCACTTATGTCATTGAGACGGATACGCTGGACGGCACCCGCGCGGACGTGGCACATCTTGTCTCTCAGCTGACCGAAGGCACCCGTTAAATGCGTGAAATCGTCCTCGATACCGAAACCACGGGTCTCAACCCCTATGACAATCCGCGCCACCGGATCGTGGAAATCGGCGCGGTCGAGGTGTTCAACCAGGTCGCGACGGGCCGAACCTACCATCAGTATATCCAGCCCGAGCGTGACATGCCGAAAGAAGCCTTCGAGGTGCACGGCATCGGTGAGGAGTTTCTCGCCGACAAACCACTTTTCGCCGAAATAGCGCAGGACTTCCTCGATTTCGTCGGGGACTCTCAGATGGTCATCCACAACGCCGAATTCGACATGCGTTTTCTGAATGCCGAGCTCGAATGGGCGGGCAAGCCGACGCTGCCGAACAGCCAGGCGCTCGATACCTTGAAAATCGCGCGGAAGAAGTTTCCGGGCTCTCCCGCGTCGCTGGATGCTCTATGCCGGCGCTTCGGGATCGACAACTCGGCCCGCGAAAAGCACGGCGCGTTGCTCGACTCCGAGATCCTTGCAGATGTCTATCTGGAGCTGACCGGGGGCAAGCAGCCTGACTTCGCCCTGTCGCAATCCACGTCGAGCGCCGCGCAGGAACGGGATGACAACTGGCGTCCGAAACCGCGTCCGACCCCGCTGCCGTCCTTGCTGACGGACGAAGAAAAGGCCGCTCACGCGGCCTTTGTCGAAGCATTGGGGGAAGACACGGTCTGGGCGCGTCTCAGAGCCTGAATCAGGCGGTGCCCTGAGGTTGCTGCGCCTGACGCGCGGCGATCTGCTGGCGATAGAGCGCCACGAAATCGATCTGGTCGAGGTTCAGCGGCGGGTAACCACCGTCACGCGACACGTCCGAGATGATCCGGCGCGCGAAGGGGAACAGCATCCGGGGGCATTCGATCATCAGGAACGGGTGCAGCTGCTGCTCTGCGATGTTCTCGATCAGAAAGACGCCGCCATATTCCAGCTCGATCAGGAAGATCGCCTTCGGCTCGTCTTCCTTGGTCTTACTCTCGACCTTGAGCTTCATGATGACGTCGTACTGGTTTTCCGTCGTCCGCTTGCGCGCGTCGAGGGCAACTTGAACCTGAATGTCAGGCTGTCCCTGCGCTGCCACACCGTTTTGCACTGCTGCATTTTCAAACGACAGGTCGCGGGTGAATTGGCCCAAGATCTGCATCTTGGGGAGTTGCGCAGCAGCTTCTGGTGCAGCGCCTGCGGTAGCGTCGCCGTTTGCAGAGGCGTCGGACATGGAGGTTCTCCTTAAATCGAGGTCGGAGGTGCTTTAGCAGGCCCGTGGCCCAGCCTCAATCCCTGCGCCATCCGGACGGACCCGAGCGGGTTTCCGCCTCATCCGCCGTATAAGTACCCTCGATGATCTCTTCATTCTGCGGCTCCCACCCGCGATCCGTCCGAACGGTCCGGACGGTGACGCGTTCCTTGATCTTCTGAAGTACGAACTGACGAACGGCAGGAACCAGAAGAGCGAAGCCCACGAAATCGGTGAAGAAGCCCGGGGTCAGCAGCAACGCGCCCGAGAACAGGATCATCGCGCCGTGGGCAAGGGGCTCGGTCGGGTCGCGCAGATCACTGAAACTGTTCTGCAGCTGCGCCAGCGCCTGAGCGCCTTGGCTTTTGACCAGTGCCGTGCCGGCAATCGCGGTCAGCAATACGACAAGAAGCGTCGGCCAAAGACCAAGCCACCCACCAACTTGAATGAACAACCCGATCTCGATCAACGGGACCGCGATGAACAGGATAAACAGCCACATATTCTCTACGCCTTTCAGCCTTCGCGCGGCTCGGCGACCGCAAATGGTGTAAACCGCGACCAAGCGGTCTGGTGCAATGGACTTGATCCCACCCCTGCCCTACATATGTGCCTGTCGACCCATATTTTAACCCATTCGCCGTACAGAGGTGCCATGAACTCCTCCCTTTTGTCCTTGCTGGTCCTTGCTGGCATCGCGATCTTCCTGATTTTGCGCCTGCGCTCGGTGTTGGGAACCCGTACCGGATTCGAGAAACCGCCCGCTCCTGCCGGCACCCGTACCCGTCGCGATTTCGAGGTGATCGAAGGTGGCCCGGATGACGACATCATCGACCACGTTGACGATGGCTCCGAAAGCGCGAAAGCCCTCGCGGCGATGAAGATGGCAGAGCCGGGCTTCCGCGTAGGTGAGTTTCTGGGCGGTGCGCGTCAAGCCTACGAGATGATCCTGATGGCGTTCGAGCGTGGCGATGTGGAGGGCCTTCGTCCCTTCCTCGCGCCTGACGTGCTGGAAACTTTCGAGGAAGTGATCAACCAGCGCAACGAACAGGGCCTGATGATCGAAGCCGAGTTCGTAGGCGTCCGGGAAGTGACCCTTCAGAACGCGACATTCGACCGCTCCTCCAAGGTTGGGGAGATCACCGTCCGCTTCGTTGGCGAACTGACCAGTGTCGTGCGCAATGCCGAAGGAGAAATCATCGAAGGCGACAGCTCTTCCATCAAGCGTCAGCGCGATGTGTGGACCTTTGCCCGGACCATGGGCTCCGATGATCCGAACTGGGCCCTGGTCGCCACCGACGGATGAGTGATGAGACGGCTTGCGAGTGTCATTGCGTTCCTGATGATGGCAAGCCTCGCCGCGGCGGATGAGCCTGTGCAGCTTCTTGATTTCGACGATCTCGATGGATGGGCCGCGGATGACCATGCCGCGGCCCTCTCCGTCTTTCGCAACACCTGCATGGATCTCGAAGGGTCCGATTGGGCAGCCCTCTGCCGCGTCGCCGAGACCGTGCCGGATGCGCGCACCTTCTTCGAGCTGTTCTTCCGCCCGGTCCTGATCGGCGGCGAAAGCCCTGCTCTGTTCACCGGATACTACGAGCCCGAACTTCGCGGCTCGCGCAGGCGCACAGGGCGCTATCGGTTTCCCGTGTACCGGATGCCGCCGGAAGTCACGGGCCAATGGCTCTCCCGACAGGAGATCGAGCAGACCCGCGTGCTGGAAGGCCGTGGGTTGGAGATCGCGTGGGTCGATGACCCGGTGGAGCTGTTCTTCTTGCAGATCCAGGGCTCGGGCCGCATCACCCTCGCGGAAGGTGGCGCGTTGCGCGTGGGTTACGGCGGCCGCAACGGCCATGAATACCGGTCCGTGGGCCAAGAGCTCGTCCGCCGCGGCGTCTACCAGCCCCATCAGGTCAGCGCGCAGGTGATCCAGTCCTGGGTGCGACGCAACCCGTTGGAGGGCCGCGCGCTTCTCCATCATAATCCAAGCTACGTTTTCTTCCGCGAAGTCGAGATTACGGACCCGAACCTCGGTCCGCTTGGCGCGATGAACCGCAATATTACGCCCCATCGCTCCATCGCGGTTGATCCCGACTTCACCCCGCTCGGCGCCCCCGTCTGGATCGAGAAAGACGGATCCGGTCCGATCCGCCGTCTGATGATCGCACAGGATACCGGTGGCGCAATCCAAGGCGCGCAGCGGGCAGATATTTTCTACGGCTATGGCGACGCGGCAGGCGAAGCTGCGGGGGTCATCCGCGATCCGGGCCGCATGATGGTGCTGCTTCCGATCGAGCGCGCGCATCAGATGATCCCGGACGCCTGAGCGATGGCACGGCGCGGAAAACGCGGGCTGTCGGAGGATGACAAGGCTCTTTGGAACCGGGTAGCCGCCACGGCGAAACCGATGGATCGCAGCGGCGCGCCAAAGATTACCGAGGACGTGCCCTCCAAGAAGCCGAGCCCGATCCGACCGAAGCCTGCGACACCGCCGGATCGCCTGCCCGCCTTTCGGATCGGTGAGAAATCCTCGCTCGGCAAAAGCACCGTCGCCCACGCGCCGAGTCTGTCGTCGCAGCTGGCTCATGCGCCCGTTCGCATGGACCATGGCACCCACAAGCGGATGACGCGCGGCAAGTTGAAGCCCGAAGCGCGCATTGATCTGCACGGCATGACCCTCGCCGAGGCTCATCCGGCCCTGATCAGTTTCATATTCCATTCGTTCGAGCTGGAACGGCGGCTGGTTCTTGTCATCACCGGCAAGGGCAAGGACCGAGACAGCGGCGGGCCGATTCCGATCCGCCGCGGGATACTGAAACATCAGATACCGAACTGGCTCACGACGGCGCCGCTCGCGGCGATGGTCCTCGAAATTCGCGAGGCACATCAACGCCATGGGGGCGGCGGCGCGTATTACGTTTACCTTAAAAGACGCCGCTAGTTCTGGTTCAACGGCGTCAGCAAGACCTGCGTCGCATTCTGGATCGTCAGGATGGTGCCGGGCAGCAATCCGGGCTGCTGCGAGACGTCCTGCTCGAACGAGCTGTTCACCTGCGCAACCTCCTGAAGGATCTGCACCACCGCTGGGGACGACGCACCGGCGAAGTGGTTCAAGGGATCACGCACGCCGCCTTCGAACGCCGTCACATCAATCAGCGTTACGTCGAAATCGGCCACCACCTCCGGATTCGACAGATTGCCAACACGCTCCCTCAACCCGGTGATCCGAGCCGAAATCGTCAGCGCCCGGTCCCTCTGCGAGGTGAAGATCACGAAAGGCTGCGGCAATTCTCCGATCCGGGCCGCCTGTCCACGGAACACGTCGACATCGATGTCCGGCGAGAACAGGATCACGCCGTTGATCCGGTTCAGGATATCGTCCCGGTCGCCGATGCGAAGCTGGCGCAACACCTCCATCACCACGCCGGAGCCCAGCGAATGCGCCGTGAGGACGATGTCCAGCCCGGCGGCCACGATCTCTTCCAGCAAGGATTCAAGATCATCCCGCGCAAACAGCGCGGAATCGCGGTCATAGGCATAGCCCAAGGGGTTGCCGGCGCTGGGCCAGGCGTAGTGCACCGGCACACCGGGGATCTGGAAATCGTGGTGAATTTGCGCGGTGCGATAGAGGCCCGAGCCGATGGTCGAGTTGAATCCGTGAATGAAGATCATCACCTCACGCGTGCCAAGCCGACGCGCTTCGGCCTGAAGCGCCGCCCGGAAATTCGCAGCCGACCCGAGATGATTGCCTGAACTGGCAACGAACTCCGTCTCCAGATCCGCGCCGCGGCGTCGGGGGCGACCGGGTTCCACCGCGCCGACGGCACGGATCGGAGGCACAGAAATCTCGAACTGCGAGAACGACAGGCTTTCCTGCCGCAACTCCTGGAACGCGCCATCTGCGAATACCCGATTGGTCGCAGCGAATATCGTTTCATTCGTCCCCACGTTCGCCGCTTCGGGCACGATCATCAGATCAGGGGACAGCCCGCACCCCACGAGGGGGAGCGAGGCAGCGCCGCATAATAGCGTGCGTCGGGTTAAGGAAGCGTGATCCATGACCCTCTGATAGCAGCAAGATGTTACAAAACGTAGCGGCTTAGATCGGTGCTGCGCGTTAATTCGCCGAGGTTGGCTTCCACGAAGTCGGCATCGACCTTCACGACGTCGCCGCCCCGGTCCGGCGCGGTGAAGCTCAGCTCCTCGAACACGCGCTCCAACACGGTGTAGAGCCTGCGCGCGCCGATATTCTCGATGCTCTCATTCACCTCGGCCGCGATATGGGCGAGCGCCTTGATCCCGTCGTCTGTGAACTCGACGGTCACCTCCTCGGTCGCCATCAGGGCCGTGTACTGACGCGTCAGCGCATTGTCGGTTTCCGTCAGGATGCGCACGAAATCATCCTCGGTCAGCGCACGGAGGTTCACGCGGATCGGCAGACGTCCCTGAAGCTCCGGCAGAAGGTCCGAGGGTTTCGCGATGTGGAACGCGCCGGAAGCGATGAACAGGATGTGGTCGGTCTTCACCGGCCCATGCTTGGTGGAGACGGTCGTGCCCTCGATCAGCGGCAGCAGATCACGCTGCACCCCCTCGCGGGACACATCGGCGCTGCGTGCGTCGGACTTGGCGCAAACCTTGTCGATCTCGTCGATGAAGACGATCCCGCTTTGCTCCACCGACCGCAGCGCCTCCTTGGTGACAGCCTCGGCGTCGAGCAGCTTGTCCGCCTCTTCCTCGATCAGCAAATCGTAGCTTGCCGCGACGCTCAACCGGCGTTTCACCGTGCGCCCGCCCATGCCTTTGAACAGATCGCCAAGGTTCATCATGCCGGGGCCCATGCCGCCCATGCCACCGGGCTGGCCCGGAATCTCGAATCCGCCAAGGGGATTGGAGTTATCGGCGACTTCCAACTCGATGATCGTGTCATCCAACTCTCCGGCGCGAAGCTTCTTGCGGAACATCTCGCGGGTCTGGTCGCGCGCGCCTTCACCGGCCAGCGCCTCGATCACGCGATCTTCGGCGGCGTCATGCGCCTTGGCTTTCACCTCTTCGCGCATGTGCTCGCGAATCATGACCTGAGCCGAATCCACGAGGTCCCGGATGATCTGCTCCACGTCGCGGCCGACGTAGCCGACCTCGGTGAACTTGGTGGCTTCGACCTTGATGAAGGGCGCTTTCGCCAGCTTGGCGAGGCGGCGGCTGATCTCGGTCTTGCCGACGCCGGTGGGGCCGATCATTAGGATGTTCTTGGGGTAGACCTCGTCACGGAGGTCGTCGCCCAATTGCTTGCGCCGCCAACGATTGCGCAGGGCCACGGCGGTCGCGCGCTTGGCGTCGCTTTGGCCAATGATGAACCGGTCGAGTTCGCTGACGATCTCGCGGGGGGTCAAATCGCTCATGTAAGGGCATCCTTGTGCATGTCGTCGAGCATCATGTCCGCAAACCACTCCGGGTACCGCCGAGGCGGTGGAGCGGCGGCGTCGATGGCGCTCATTTCGTCACTATTCAGGGTAATAGAGCCTGCCTTGAGGCTCTTCTCCAATTGCTCGGTCGAGGAAGCGCCGACCAGAACGGTGTGATTTCTGCGCTTGTTCACGATCCACGCCAGCGCAGTCTGTGCGATGGTCAGGTCATGGGATCGCGCGGCGTTTTCGAGGGCGCTCAACACCGCCTCGGCTTGCGGGCGCGGGATCTGCAGGAAATCACCTGAGGCCATGCGACCGTCGCCGTCTTCGAGCCGATCCAGATCGTATTTGCCGGTGAGCAGGCCACCGGCCAGCGGCGACCAAGCCATGAGGGACAGGCCGAACTGCTCGGTCATGCGTAGGACATCAACCTCGATATCCCGCGCTGCTGCGTTGTAGAGGTATTGGCCAGCCACGTATTGCGCCATGCCGTTGGCACGCTGAAATTCAACCGCGCGCGCGACTTCCCATGCGGGCCAGTTCGAGCACCCGACGTACCGCACCTTGCCTGACCGCACGAGATCGTCGAGCGCTTGCAAAGTCTCTTCCAGAGGCGTGAAGACATCCGTCTTATGCACCACCAGCAGGTCGATGTAGTCGGTTTCCAAACGCTCCAGACAGCCATCGACCGAGGTCATCAGATGCCGCCGTGACAGGCCCGCATCCGTGATGGCATCGCCCTTGCGAAAACCAACTTTGGTGCAGATCACCGCATCCTGCCGCTTTCCCGCCAGCGCGGTGCCCAGAGCGATCTCGGCCTGCCCGTCGGAATAGCCATCGGCGCTGTCGAAGAAATTCACGCCGTGATCCAGCGCGGTCTGCACCATGCGCGTGGCCTCGTCCTGCCCGACATTGGCCACGCCGGGGATGAAATCCGCCCCGAGGTTGAAGGTCATCGTCCCAAGCGCCATGCGCGAGACGACAAGGCCGGAGTTGCCGAGGCGCGTATAGGTCATGTCACTCATTATGCTGGCTCTTTCATTGCGTAGGGCGGCAGGCGGTCTTTTCCGGGGAAGTCAGGCAGAGCCCCCATGATCGCGCCGCGCATCCGTTCCCATTGGGCGCCAAGCAGAACCATGCCTGCGCCGAGCAACAGGATGACAAGGAAAGCACCCTCGCCCTCCACGACCGAGATCGACAGCGCCACCACGTAACCAACGCCGGAGACGAGGAACGAGCGGCGGTCGATGATGACCGCAAAAAGCGCCATCAGCATGATGAACGCCAGAAGCAGGAGTTTCGCGCTGGTGTCCGGGTTCTGGAACAAGGTCAGCGCGACCGTGTTCACGATCGCCGGTGCGGCGATGACGTGGAGCCAGAAGCCGGAGGCCGCGCGGCGTGTCACGCGGTGCGGGTCGCTCATGTCGAAGGCCAGGGCGATGCCGAGACCGATGAAACCCAGAACGATGGTGATGAACGCGAAGGGGCCATCAGCGGACAGAAGGAAGATATCCGCAACACGGTCCGGCACCGTGCCGCCCATGGTCACGAAACCGAAGGTCATCACCACCACCGAGACGGCGATCAGCGCCACGGTGAAGGGCACGCGGAAGATGTAGTAATAAAGGCTCAGCATGACGCCTGAGAACCCGGCCGCGACGGTCCATGAGCCTTGGAAGGTCGCGTCCATCATCGCCGCGAATGACAGGCCGAATTGCACGGACGAGAGGCCGAACATGATCGCCAAGGCAATCGAAGGCGCCACCATGCGCCGCGCGATGGTGAAGTAGCGCGCCAGCGGAATCAGGACGCCCATGGCAATGAAAGAGAACACCATGCTCATGACGTAGCCATTGCCGGTGCTGATCAGCGAAAGCCCAGTCACCCCTGACCAGCCGGCGAAGAGGATCGTCAGGCCGACAACGATGAAGATCTCGTTGAAGCCCTTGAACAGCTCAAACGGTTCATCCAACCCCGAGCGGCGCGCTCGCACGCCCTCGCGCTCTTCAGCCAAGGTAATCAGAGAGGCCGCCTGCGCCTCGGTCATCATGCCGGCGCCAACGGCCGCGCGCAGGTCATCGCGGGTAATGTCGCTCATGCGGAGCCTTTGGCGTCGATGGTCTCAACCGTCAGATTGCCGTTGGTGTAGACACAAATATCCGACGCAATCGCCATGGCATCGCGGGCAATCGCCTCCGCGTCCTTATCGCTATCAAGCATTCCGCGCGCGGCGGCCAAGGCGAAGTTGCCGCCCGAACCGATGGCGGCGATGCCGTGCTCAGGCTCCAGCACGTCGCCTGCGCCGGTGATGATATAAAGCTCGGATCCGTCGGTGACGATCAGCATCGCTTCCAGTTTTTGCAGGTATTTGTCGGTCCGCCAGTCCTTCGCCAGCTCGACCGAGGCGCGTTGCAGCTGGCCCGGCGTGGCTTCCAGCTTACCTTCGAGCCGCTCCAGCAGGGTGAAGGCATCCGCCGTTGATCCGGCAAAGCCGCAGACGACGTCGTAGCCGCCGGGCGAGAGCCGCCGCACCTTGCGGGCGCTCCCCTTGATGACTGTCTGTCCAAGGCTCACCTGTCCGTCGCCCGCAACAACGACCTTGCCGCCCTTGCGCACACCAATGATCGTGGTCCCGTGCCAGCCGGGGAATTCATCTTTCGCCATAGGGGCCTCCATCCGTTCAGCCCTATATGGACAGCGCATTGGCCTGTCGCAACCGGTGCCGCATTTGGACGGCCTCGTCCCACGGCATATCCGGGGCGGAGCATCGCTATTCCGCTTGCCCGCGCCCGTCGAAAATGAGCTCGGCGTATTGGTCCAGATAGATCCGCAGCCACGGCGTGAATTCATCCGGCTTTGCGGCAACCTCGTCGTTCAAAGTCGCCAAGGGGGTCCACCGCGTCTCCATCACTTCGTCGGGGTTCATGTCGAGCGGCGCATCGCGGGGCATTTCTCCCACAAAGATATCCACAACTTCATGCTCAATGAGCCCTTCCCCAACGTCAGCGCGGTACTCCACGGTGTCGCGGTATTCCAGCTCTACGCCGGTGATCCCCAACTCCTCATCCAACCGCCGCAGTGCGCAGTCGAGGCCGGATTCTTCCCACATGGGATGGGTGCAACAGGTATTCGCCCAAAGGCCCGGCGTATGATACTTGCTCAAAGCGCGCCGCTGCAGCAACACATCGCCATCCCGCAGCAGGAAAACTGATACAGCCTTGTGCCGGAGCCCGCGCTGATGCGCTGCCAGCTTCTCCACAGGCTGCAAGATTCCGTTAATCCAGGTCGGGATGTAGATGGTCATGGGTCGGGCGATGTCTGTCGGGCGTCGGGAAGGCTGGTTCATGGGCGATCGGAAGGGTTTTGGCCAGAGGTTCGTCCCGGCAAATCGGCGGAATAAGACCTCTCACGTCACTTTGCCTCACCAAAAGGTGTGGACGAATTGGGTAGGAAACTAACTATAGATGTAGCAGCCAAATTTGGGAGAAGATTAATGAAACGACTTTCCATACTAGCCGCCACCGCTACGCTCCTTGCGACCCCAGTCCTTGCCGATGGCCATGCGACGGGCGATGCCGAAGCCGGAGAGCGTACATTCCGCCAGTGCATTTCCTGCCACGTCGTTGTCGATGCCGAGGGAGAAACCCTCGCTGGCCGCAACGCGCGCACCGGTCCGAACCTCTACGGTATTCACGGGCGCACCGTCGGCAGCGTTGAAGATTTCCGCTACTCCGCAGGGCTCGAAACCCTGATGGAGATGGACGTGGAATGGGACGAGGAAGCCTTCGTCGCTTACGTCCAGGATCCGACCGGCTGGATTCGCGAGACCGCCGAGGACGACAGCCTGCGCGGCGCGATGAGCTTCCGGGTGCGCTCGGAAGAGGATGCGCTGAACCTCTACGCCTATCTCGTATCTCTCGGTGGCTCCGAGATGGAAGAAGGCGAATCCGCAGACAATTGATCTGTCCGCGCGAAACGACACGCAGGCGGCTCCCTTTCGGGGGCCGCTTTTCTGTTCAGGGTAAGCCCTAGCTCTCCGCCACCTTCTTGGCCCGCCAGAGCGTAAACAGCCCGGCGCACACCACGATCCCCGCGCCGATCACGACGTTCCGCGACAAGGTTTCGCCGAACACGGTCAGACCGATGGCCGAGGCGAAGACCAATTGCAGGTAGGCAAAGGGCTGCACGGCCGAGGCTTCCGCCAGCTCATAGGTTTTGATCAGCAGGAAATGCCCCGTCACCCCGGTGACGCAGAGCAACGCCATCCATCCCCAATCGGCGCTCGTCATCGGTTCCCAGAACCAGACGCCGATGCAGGTGCTCAGGACCGCGCCGACAGTGCCGGTCCAGAAGAAGCTGGTCGCCGCACGGTCTTTTGCGGCGACATAGCGGGTCAGCAGGTTGTAAAGCGCGAACATGAAGGCCGCGAGCAGCGGGACGAGGGCATAGATCGAGAAGACGCCATAGCCCGGCTGCAAGATCACGAGGACGCCGACGAAACCGATGCCAATGGCGGTCCAACGCCTCCAGCCCACGTTCTCGCCCAGGACCGGACCGGAAAGGGCCGCCACGAGAAGGGGGTAACAGGTGAAGATGGCGTGCGCTTCCACCAGCCCGAGCAGGACGAAAGCGCCGACCATGACCATGATCTCCAACGCTAGCAAGGCGCCCCGGAAGGCTTGAACAAAGGGTTGGGACGTCCGCGCGGCCTCTCTCACGCCGCCGGTCCGCCGCACAGCGATCGCGATGACGAAAGCGGCGAAGAACCAGTAGCGGATCATTACGACCATGAAGATGTTGTACTCGCCCGCAAGATGGCGACTGATCCCGTCCTGTCCGGCAAAAACGAAGGTGGTTGCGATCATCAGCATGATGCCGAGGCGCGTGGTGTCGATCATGGCAGTCGCCCCTTGCTCATATGACGTTTGACGCCGAACCCCTTCACGCGTTCGACCTCGAAGCCCGCATCAGCCAGCGCGCGTCTCACCCGGCCCACGGCGGTGTATGTCGCGAAGGTGCCGCCGGGGGCGGTGTTTCGGGCGACGTTGCGCAGCAGAGCGTCCTCCCAAAGCTCGGGGTTCTGCGCGGGCGCAAAGCCGTCCAGGAACCACGCATCGGCTCTAACCCGCATCTCAGGCACAGTTTCGCGCGCATCTCCAACAATGACGGAAAGCTCGAAATCAGACCCTGACAGGTGCGAGATATCCTCTTCGCCAAGCAGGGTCTCGGTTGGCAGATCCGGAAAACATGCCAAAGCCCGCGCGCGATCGGCGGCGCTCATCGGGAAGGCCTCGAACGACGTGAAGTGAAGTTTGCCCTCCACCCCGGCGTCGCGGAAGTACTGGAGCGTCGCGAGGAAGTTGAGGCCGGTGCCAAAACCCAACTCGGCCACGTGAAACCCGTCTCGGAACCGCGCGGGAAGGTTGTTCCCCTCCAGGAAGACAAATCGCGTTTCGGCGAGCCCATCGTTCAGCGAGAAATAAGGATCGTCGAACCGCGTGGAGACCGGAACGTCACCGCGCCATTCGATCTTCTGCTGGTCCTCTTTCATGGCGCGCCCTATCCAATATATCGCGGACCATCTGCCAAGCCCCACGGAGTTGCAATGACCGAAATTATCGTCCGAGGCGCGGGGATTACCGGGCTGATGTGCGCATGGATGCTGTCGAAACGTGGCGCTCAGGTTCAGGTGGTGGACCCCCATGGGATCGCCGCCGGCGCATCGGGCGGCATCGTCGGCGCGCTCGCGCCGCATGTCCCGGAGAACTGGAACCCGAAAAAGGCGATGCAGTTTGCCGCCCTCGATCAGGCGGAAGCGCTATGGACTGAAATCTCGGACGTCGGTGGCGAAGACCCCGGCTACGCGAGAGCTGGCCGGGTACAGCCGTTGCAGGATGAAGCCGCCGTCGCCTTGGCCCGTGCGCGGAGCGAGACGGCGAAAGACTTGTGGCAGGGTCGCTACGACTGGCAGGTGATCCCCGCGGAAGAGGCGGGCATCGAAGTCGCGACACCGACCGGCCTTGTCATAAAGGACACGCTCACCGCGCGTCTTCATCCTCAGCAGGCCTGTCTCGCCCTCGCTGCCGCCTTGCGAGCGCGCGGGGTTGAGGTCGTGCCGGAGCCGTCGCGCGAGGGGCTGGAGATCTGGGCCACGGGGGCGGCTGACCTCATCGAGATCTCAGAGGCGCGCGGCAAGCTCATCGGCGCGCCGATCAAGGGTCAGGCGGCATTGCTGAAGGCTGATCTCGCGTCGGCGCCACAGGTGTTTGCAGACGGGCTGCATATCGTGCCCCACGGTGACGGGACCGTCGCCATCGGTTCGACCACCGAGCGGGAGTTTGACGATCCCACCAGCACCGACGCGCAGCTTGAACCGCTCATTGACGCAGCCCGCGCCGTGGTGCCGCCCCTGTCCGACGCCCCTGTCATCGCGCGATGGGCCGGCGTCCGTCCGCGCGCGAAGAGCCGCGCGCCGATGGTCGGGCCGCACCCCCTGCGCGACGGGGCCTTCATCGCCAACGGTGGCTTCAAGATCGGCCTCGCCATGGCGCCGGTCATGGCAGAGATGCTCGCGGCCCTGATCCTCGACAATCGCGATAGGATACCGCCCGAGTTTCTTCCCGACGCAAGCCGTTGACCTTGCCGCACCGGGCCGCGATGGTCTGCGAAACGGGTAGGAGATCACGACATGACACAGGTTCACGGCGGCAAAATTCTGGCTGATCGGCTCGCGCTGCATGGGGTGGAGAGGGTGTTCTCCGTTCCGGGCGAAAGCTTTCTGGCGGCCTTGGACGGGCTGCATGACCTCGACATCGCCAACGTCGTTTGCCGACAGGAGGGCGGGGCCGCGATGATGGCCGAGGCCCATGGCAAGATGACAGGCCAGCCCGGCGTCGTTTTCGTGACGCGCGGCCCCGGTGCGACGAACGCGAGCGCGGGCCTCCATATCGCCATGCACGACGCCACGCCGCTCGTCTGTTTTGTCGGTCAGATCCCGCTGAAGCACCGCGACCGCGGCGTCTTTCAGGAGGTCGACTACCGCGCCTTCTTCGGTCCTCTGGTCAAATGGTCCGCCGAAGTGGAGCGGACAGATCGTCTTGCCGAATACGTGGACCGGGGGTTCGCAATTGCGCAATCCGGCCGCCCGGGCCCGGTGGTTCTGGCCTTACCGGAAGATATCCTGTCGGCCCTGACGGATGAACCGCAGCTGCGCCCCGGCGCGCGGGCGCCGGCGAGCGTCCATCCCGATGACATCGCGCCGATGGTTGAGGCTTTCCAACAGGCCAAACGGCCGATGATCCTTTGCGGCGGTTCGCAATGGAGTGATACGGAGCGGCAGGCGGCGCAGGAATTGGCCGAGCGCACCGGCGCGCCCATCGCCGTCACCTTCCGCAGGCAGGATTTCATCGACAATGATCACCCGAATTACGCGGGCGATCTCGGCGTCGGGGCCAACCCGGCAC
Organism: Gymnodinialimonas ceratoperidinii; assembly: GCF_019297855.1. NCBI lineage: Bacteria > Pseudomonadati > Pseudomonadota > Alphaproteobacteria > Rhodobacterales > Paracoccaceae > Gymnodinialimonas > Gymnodinialimonas ceratoperidinii. Next base: position 311,263 of record NZ_CP079194.1, on the reverse strand, counting down.
TGGGCAAGCGTCTGGCCGATGCAGACTGCCTCCTGCTTCTGCGTGCCGAGCTGAATGACATCACCACAGCTGACTTCACCCTGATCGATCCGGCCAACGCGCCGACGATCCTGCAAGTCTCTCCCGACGCGGAGGCTGTCAGCAAGACCTACCCGGCGACCTTCGCCGTGACCGGAACGCCCGCCGCGGTCCTTCCTCAACTTCTCGCCATGACATCTTCTTCCGACGATCGAGGCGCTGCGGAAGCGCGGGCGGAATACGAGGCTTGGCAGACGCCACAGGCCACGCCGGGCGCCGTTCAGATGGAACAGATCATTTGCTGGCTTCGCGACAATGCGAGCGCGGACACGATCATCACCAACGGCGCGGGCAACTACGCAGCCTTCCTTCATCGCTACTACCGGTTCCGCCAATACGGCACGCAGCTTGCGCCGACGTCCGGCTCCATGGGCTATGGCCTGCCCGCCGCCGTTTCCGCGAAATTGCAGCACCCGGATCAGCCGGTGATCTGCCTCGCGGGCGACGGCTGTCTGCAGATGACGATTCAGGAGCTTTCGACGGCGCGGCAGCACGGCGCGGATATCATCGTCATCGTCGCCAACAACGGTCGCTATGGTACGATCCGGATGCATCAGGAGAAGAACTATCCCGGCCGCGTGTCGGGCACCGACCTGTTCAACCCGGATTACGCGGCTCTGGCCGTGGCTTACGGCGGGACGGGCCACAGCATCACCGAGAATGGGCAATTTGCGGCGGCGTACCAGAAGGCGCTTAAGGGCGGGCTTCACATCATCGAACTGAAGCTCGATCCCAAGATGTTGGCGACGACGAAGAACCTCTAAACAGGCTCTAATCCGCTGGTTTGTCCAACATTCTGACCTCGCGTTGCGGGAACGGGATCGAGATTTCGTTCTCGCGGAACGTGTCCCAAAGCGCGAGGTAGACGTTGCCGCGAATGTTGGTGAGCCCGCCTGTCGGGTCAGTGATCCAGAACCTGAGGATGTAATCCACACTCGAGTCGCCAAAGCCCACGATGTGACAGACCGGCGCCCGATGAGAGAGCACCCTCGGCACCCCTTTCGCCGCAGCAATCGCCAGCTTGCGGACCTCGTGCGGATCATTGTCGTAGGAGGTGCCGAAGTAGATATCGAGGCGGACAAACTCGTTGGAATGGGACCAGTTCACCACTTGGCTGGTGATGAGGTCCTCGTTCGGGATCAGGTATTCCTTCCCGTCCCGCGTCACGACAGAGACATAGCGCGCGCCAAGGGCGTTGATCCAACCAAAGGTCTCGCCCAGAGAGATCACGTCGCCGGGCTTGATCGATTTGTCCAACAGGATGATGACGCCGGAAACAAGGTTCGAGACGACCTTCTGCAAGCCGAAACCAAGGCCCACACCGATGGCACCGGACAGAACCGCGAGCCCCGTCAGATCGATCCCGGTCAATCGCAAGCCGGCGTAGATCGCGATACCGTAGAAAGTGACCTGCAGGAACTTGATCGCAAGCACCTGCATCGAGGGCGACATTTCCTCGTTTCGTTGGATGCGGCCGCTGGCGGTTCCGGTCAGGAAGCGTGCGATCACGATCAGGGCGGTGACCACCAGCACACCTTGCACGACCGTCAGCAGGGACAGCCGCGCATCGCCCAGATTGAAACCCACGGAATCGAGGATCGAGACGGTTTCATCGCGCAGGTTCAGGATTTCGAGCGTGACATAGGTCCAGGCGCCGTAGCGCACGATGGCGCGCAGGAAGGCGGAGCGGATCAGCCGGGTGACGAAGACCACGAAGAGCCACGCCGTGGTCAGCTCCGCCACGATGATCAGCAGGAACGAGCGGGACGGCCATGTCACTTCGCGCATCACGCCGACGACCAGCCAGATCGAGATTACGAAGAAAATCATGAAGAGTCGGCGATGAATGATCGCCAGAATCCGCATCCGCCACTTCGGCCAGCCCTCACGAGAGGCCATCCACGCGCGAATTGGCGGGCCGAAAATGTGCCGCATGAGCAACGCGACCGCCATCACCGCGATGACGATGCCGACCTGATAGGCGTTCCACGGTCGCAGGAGCGACGCCATGAACGTCTCGAACTGGCTGACTAGACCCGTTATTTCACCCATCGCTTGCTGTAACGCGCGCGCCTCGGCGTCCACGATTTCTGGCGGGATTTCGTCAGGGTCCATTCCGGTCCTCGTTCCTGTTCCATCAGCCTACGCATGCAGGGCCGCCTCGGGCAAGCGCCACCCTTGGCAAGTCCCGCCCGCCCGTGTAATTCCTGCGCCATGAGAAGCTTTTTCGATATCGGCGACCGCGCCCGTCTGCCTTGGCGCTTTTTCGGCGCGCAGACGCTTGGTCTGGGCCATCGTGCCGAAGACATCCTCTGAGGCCGCGCGCCTGACCATATCGACCAGACCGACACATTTTTCCGACAGGATCCAGCCATGACCGGCAAGACACTCTACGACAAAATCTGGGACGCCCATCTCGCTCATGAAGCCGAGGACGGCACCTGCCTTCTCTACATCGATCGGCACCTCGTGCATGAAGTGACCAGCCCGCAGGCGTTCGAAGGCCTGCGCATGGCCGGCCGGGACGTTCACGCGCCCGACAAGACCATCGCCGTGCCCGACCACAACGTGCCGACGACCGAGGGCCGCGACGATCCGAAAAACATGACCGAGGACAGTGCCATCCAGGTGGCCGCGCTGGACAAGAACGCCAAGGATTTCGGCATCCACTACTACCCCGTTTCGGACGTGCGGCAGGGCATCGTGCACATCGTCGGCCCCGAACAGGGCTGGACCCTGCCCGGCATGACCGTCGTCTGCGGTGACAGCCACACCGCCACCCACGGCGCGTTTGGCGCGCTCGCCCACGGCATCGGCACCTCCGAGGTGGAGCATGTTCTGGCGACGCAGACGCTGATCCAGAAGAAATCCAAGAACATGAAGGTCGAGATCACCGGCAAGCTCGCGCCGGGCGTGACCGCAAAGGACATCACGCTGACCGTGATCGGTCGCACCGGCACCGCCGGCGGCACCGGTTACGTCATCGAATACATGGGCGAGGCGATCCGCTCGCTGTCCATGGAAGGCCGGATGACCGTCTGCAACATGGCGATCGAGGGCGGCGCGCGCGCCGGCATCATCGCGCCGGATGAGACCACTTTCGAATACTGCAAGGGCCGCCCCCACGCTCCGAAAGGCGCCCAGTGGGAGGCCGCGATGGCCTGGTGGAAGACGCTCTATTCCGACGACGACGCCCATTGGGACGAGGTCATCACCATCCGTGGCGAGGATATCGCGCCGGTCGTCACCTGGGGCACCTCGCCCGAGGATGTGCTGCCGATCACCGCCGATGTGCCCGCGCCCGAGAACTTCACGGGCGGTAAGGTCGATGCGGCGAAGCGCTCGCTCGACTACATGGGCCTGACGGCGGGCACGCCGCTGTCGCAGATCGAGATCGACACGGTCTTCATCGGCTCCTGCACCAACGGCCGGATCGAGGACCTGCGCGCCGCGGCCGAAATCCTGAAGGGCAAGAAGATCAAGGACGGCCTCCGCGCGATGATCGTGCCGGGCTCGGGCCTCGTCCGGGCGCAGGCGGAAGAGGAAGGCTTGGCCGACATCTTCAAGGAAGCCGGGTTCGAGTGGCGCCTCGCGGGTTGCTCCATGTGCCTTGCCATGAACCCCGACCAGCTCTCCCCCGGAGAGCGTTGTGCCGCCACTTCGAACCGCAACTTCGAGGGTCGCCAAGGCCGCGGCGGACGCACTCACCTGATGTCGCCCGCCATGGCCGCCGCCGCCGCGATCACCGGCCGCCTGACGGACGTGCGCGAACTGATGTGATGAACTCGCGCCCGCCGCGCGCCTTCGGGCGGCGGGTGCGCTCGTGCGAAACGGCGAAGGCTCAGGCTTTGGCTGTGTCCGGCACGAACCGCCGCGCCGTGTGCTCCCGTCCCAAGGACAGGCAGAGCAGCACCACCGGCAACAACCCCACCCCCGCGATCACCAACGACGGCCCCGCGGCCTCGCCCAAACGCTCGTCCGAGGCCAGTCGATGCGCTTGAACGGCGAGCGTGTCGAAGTTGAACGGCCGCATGATCAGCGTCGCGGGCAGTTCCTTCATGACATCCACGAAAACGATCAACAGACCGGTCAAGATCGACGGCCGCAGGATCGGCAGATGCACGCCCGACAGCATCCGCCTCGGGTTGCGGCCGAGGGTGCGCGCAACGGCATCGACATTGGGGTTAATAGTACTCAAACCCGCATCATAGGCACTGAGAGCGGCGGCCATGAAGCGCACGCCGTAAGCCGCGATCAACAGCCAGATGGAGCCGGTGATCAGCAGGCCAGTGTCGATGCCGAACCGGGCCTCCATGAACGCGTCCAGAGCATTGTCGAACGCCGCGAACGGGACGATGAGGCCCACGGCAATCACACCGCCGGGCACCGCGTACCCAAGCCCTGCCACGCGGATCGCGATCTTTGCCGCGGGGGTCGGGTGCAACCGGGCGTTGAACCCAAGGATGACCGCAGCCGCGACGGTGATCACGGCAGCGATGGACGCGAGGATGAGAGAGTTGCGCAGGAACCTCAGATAGCGATCCGTCAGCATGTTGTCGAAGCTGTCCCACCCCAACGAGATGAGCAGCCCCACCGGCAGAATGAAGCCCAGGACGACAGGCAATCCGCAAAAGATGATCGCGCCGAGACCCTGCCATTTCGACAGTTTGACCGCCTGCATCGCCTCGAACCGCCGCCCCGCGCCGTGTTGCCGCTGATCCCGCCGCTGCCGTCGCTCAAGCGCGGCGATGACGAGGGCCACGATCAGGAGGCACAGGGCCAATTGCGCCGCGCCGCCTCGGTCGAAGAAGGAATACCACGCCTGGTAGATGCCCGTGGCAAAGGTCTGCACCCCGAAGTAGGAGACCGTGCCGAAATCGGCCAAGGTCTCCATCAACGCCAGAAGCACGCCGCCTGCGATTGCCGGCCGCGCAATCGGCAGGGACACCCGGATGAATGCGCCCCAGGGACCGGCGCCAAGGGTCCGCGCCGCGATATAGGCCGTGGCGCTTTGTTGCAGAAAAGCCGCGCGCGTCAGCAGATAGACGTAGGGATAAAGCACCAACACCAGCATCAGGGCTGCACCGCCAAGCGAGCGGATCTCGGGGAACCAGTAATCGCGCGGGCCCCAACCGGTCAGATCCCTCAACGTCGATTGCACCCATCCGGGATGATCGAGAAAATCCGTATAGGCGTAGGCAAGGACATAGGCCGGAAACGCGAGGGGCAGGGCGAGGGCGATTTCCAGCATCCGGCGGCCTGGAAAGCGCGTCGCGGTAACCAGCCATGCGGCGCCGGTGCCGATGATGCAGGTCCCCGACCCGACGAGGAGAATCAGCAGCGCCGTGGTGCCCGCGTAGCGTGGCAGCACCGACGAGGCGAGGCGGGAAAACGTCTCGAACCCGCCGGTCAGAGCCGCAATCGTGACCGCTGCCATCGGCAGGAGGCACATCGCCGCCGCGAGCCATGCGAGGCTGCCGAGTTGCAGCGGGGAAGGGATGCGGAAGTTCTGCGCCATGATCCTTTGTGTATTTGTCAGGATTGCACGGAATTGCAAGCAACACGGGCGCACACATCGATACGGGCCAAAGGCCTGTCACCTTGGCGAGCTGCAATGGTTGCGCGTTTTAGGATGATTGGTCGGGCTGAGAGGATTCGAACCTCCGACCCCCTGCTCCCGAAGCAGGTGCGCTACCAGGCTGCGCCACAGCCCGACCGTAGAGGCGGGATACAATCGGCGCACTGACTTGGCAAGTGTTCAACGTGATTGCGGTGGTCGCGGTCCGCGCCGCTCGGACGACAGGAAGGGCGCCACCCTCAGCGCGCTCGGTGATCCGAACCGCGTGCGGGTGCGCAGCACCGGGGTGTTGGAGGAGGTGCCGCCGCGATCCTCTCGCAGAACGATGTACAGGCCGGAGCCGATGATGATGATCGAACCGATCAGGGTTGGCGTATCAAGGCTCTCGTCAAAGAGGAGAAAGCCGAAAACCGTGGCCCAGAGGATCTGGCTGTATTGCATCGGGGCCACCATGACGGCGGGCGCGCGGCGATAGGCGAAGATCAGGCAGGCGCTGGCCGTCAGGGCGAAAGCGGCGATGACGGCGACCGCCGCGAGGTCACGGACCGGCATCGGGATGTAGTAGAACGGCAGCGCCGCGCCCATCAGCACGAAGTTTGCCATCATCGGGTAGAGAAGCATCACGACCGAGCGTTCTGCCCGCCCCACCTTCCGCACGATGACCGAGGCGACCGCACCACCCACTGCGGCCATCAACGCGGCCCCATGCCCGAGGGAGAGTTCTGTCTGTCCCGGCTGCAGCACCACGATGACCCCGACGAGCCCCACCGCGACGGCAAGTCCGCGCCGCCAGCCGACTTTTTCTCCCAGTACCGGGATCGCCAGCAGGGTGATCAGCAAAGGCGCCGCGAAGATGATGGCATAGACCTGCGCGAGCGGCAGCACGGTGAAGGCGTAGAACGCGCTGATGCCGACGACCACCGAGGCCGTCGTGCGGCCCGCGATCCACCACGGATGGTTTGGCTTCAGGTTCGCCTCGGTCGAATCCCGCAGAAGCAGGAACGCGACGATGGGAAAGCCGAAAAGAACCGAGAAGAACACGATCTGGATCGGCGAGTAGGTCCCGCCGAGGTACTTCACGATGATATCGTGGGTCGAGAAGATCCCGAAGGCCAGTAGCCCCAGAAGCGCGCCCTTGAGGGTGTCGGATGTCTGCATCGGTTCCGTTCGTCCTTAGGGGCAGAGGTCGGTCGTCCAATCCCGGTTGTCGCCGCGATGGCAGCGCTGCTCTTGGCGGGCGCTCAGGATGCGCCAACCGTCGGCGGTATGCTCGATCGTGTAGACGCTCCGCGCACCGGCAACGGAATCGTCAAGGAAGCCGTCCTGCTCGACGTTGATTTCCAGCACGCCAGCGTCATTCGGCGCGACGTTGATCGTCGCACTGCGGTGACCTTCACCGAAATACTCGAAGTTCTCAAGCGCTGGTGCGGCGAGGGTGAGAGGGCTTGCGATAATCTGCCCCGGCTCGAACGGCTGTGCCGCAGCAGGAAGGGTAAGTGCAATCAGGAAAAGGGAAAAACGGATCACCATGGAAATCTCCTTCGCAGTAATGCCTGCAAGGTGCCATGGGAGCCACCGTATGGCGAGAGGGGAGCGTTGACGCCCCCCTCTGAAGTCGATCAGGACGCCAGCTTGGCAACAATCGCGTCGCCCATCTCCGAGGTGGAGATCGGCGTACCGCCCTCGGGGCCCATGAGGTCCGCGGTACGCGCGCCGTCGGCCAACACACCTTCCACGGCACGCTCCAGCCGGGTGGCCTCGTCGCCGAGGTCGAAGGAGTAGCGCAGCGCCATGGCGAAGCTGAGGATGCAGGCGATCGGGTTCGCCTTGCCCTGCCCGGTGATGTCCGGGGCGGAGCCGTGAACCGGCTCGTACATCGCCTTCGGGCGGCCATTCGCCATCGGCGCGCCGAGCGAGGCGGAAGGCAACATCCCGAGGGAGCCGGTCAGCATCGCGGCACAATCCGAGAGGATGTCGCCGAAAAGGTTGTCGGTCAGGATCACGTCGAACTGCTTGGGCGCACGCACCAGCTGCATCGCGCCGTTGTCGGCGTACATGTGCGACAGCTCCACGTCGCCATATTCGGCGGCATGGATCTCGTTCACCACGTCGCGCCACAGGATGCCGCTTTCCATCACGTTGGCCTTCTCCATGGAGCAGACCTTGTTGTTGCGACGGCGGGCCAGCTCGAAGGCCGAGCGGGCGGCGCGGGCGATCTCGCCCTCGGTGTAGCGCTGCGTGTTGATGCCGACGCGCTCGTTGCCCTCGGTGTGGATGCCGCGCGGCTCCCCGAAATAGACGCCCGAGGTCAGCTCGCGCAGGATCATGATGTCGAGCCCCGAGACCACTTCGCGCTTGAGCGAGGAGAAATCGGCCAGCGCGTCGAAGCATTGGGCTGGACGCAGGTTGGCGTAGAGGTCCATCTCCTTGCGCAGCCGCAGCAGGCCGCGCTCGGGTTTCACCGAGAAATCGAGGTCGTCATAGGCCGGGCCACCCACGGCACCGAGCAGAACCGCATCGACTTCCTGCGCTTTCGCCATGGTGGCGTCGGTGAGCGGTACGCCATGGGCGTCGTAAGCGGCGCCGCCGACCAGATCCTCGGACACATCGAAGGTGATGCCTTGGGCGGAGCCGAACCAGTCGATCACCTTGCGCACCTCGGCCATGACTTCGGGGCCGATCCCGTCGCCGGGAAGGATAAGAAGGGAGCGGTCGGTCATGGGTCTATTCCTCGTCTGAAACTGTTGCCGTTGCGGTAGCGCGGTGGTGTCGGGGCGTCAAGAAAGCGCGGGGATTTGGCCGGTTCTCAAGCGCGCTCTGCGGCGATCGTTTGGAAAGAGCTGGAACGACCCTTTTCCTCAGAAATCCACGTCGACCCAGACAAGCCGGTGGTCCGAGGCTTCGGCGACCACATCGGCCAACGGGCCTTCCTCCGGCCAGAAGACGCCCGCGTCGGCCACCGTCAGACTGCGGGAAGGAAGCAGGTAATCGACACGGAGATTGCCCGGCGAAGGCTCGTCCCAATCGGTCGTCGGCAAGCCGGGGAGGGGGTCTTGCACCGCCGGATGGCCGAGCAGCTCGATAAGCGGTCCGCGCAAACCTTCGCCCCGCGTCGGGTCGAGGTTCAGCGTCCCCATGTAGGCGAAGGGTTCAGGGCGGGGTTCATCAAGGTAAAGCGTCCAGAAGCGCACCTCATCGCCGTTGCGCAGACCGTTGCGATCTTCGGGTCCGTCGAAGACTGGCGCCGTCGCATGGGACGTCAAGATGTGGATTGGGCCATCGGGCGTCAGCACCTCTACCGTCCAGGCTCCGACCGTGTGCAGTCGAAGGATCGGCAGAGCCTCGGGCGGGGTGACGCTTGCGGCAGCATTGCCGGGAAGCTCGGCCCAGAGGTGCGAGGAATGATCCGCAACCTCGCCAATGGGGTGACGCGAGAGTAGAGCCATGCCGCCCTGTCCGCTGAAACGTCCATACCCATGGGCATCGCGGGGGCCATCGGTGCGGCCGTCTCCGTCAAGATCCAACCCGGTCAGCAACCCGGAGTTGGGGCGCAGCGTCAGATAATGCGGATACTCGAGCGCCTCGGCCAGAGCAGCCAGTGCCAGATGGTTGCCGTCATAATCCATGTCCTGCAGGGCCAATATGTCCGGGTCGACCTCGGCGATTACGGCAAGGGTGGCGCTGACCTCATCCTCGCGCCGCAGGATATCACGCAGCACGAGGCCGGGTCCGCGTCCCGACAACCCGGTATGATAGGTAGCAAGACGCAGGCTCTCGGCCTGCGCGGAAAAGGCACTCAGGCCGTAGAGGAGGAGAGCACCGAGCCACTGGCATTGGTGGCGACGCCCGCCACGAGCCGCGCGCGGCGCGCCCGGATCATTCGGGCCACCCGCAGCATTGCCTGTCCGCGCATGATCAGGCTGAGGGGTAGGAACATCCATAGCGTCATCGCCCATACCATCGTCTGAGGTGACCCGGTCAGGGACACCTGCACCTGGTTGGAGGCCATGACGACCACCACCGGGATAATGAATGGGGCTGTAAGTCCAAAGATAACGTTAACGCGGCCGTCACGATTTAATCTTTTTACAACATCTCCGCCGGCGGTGGGGTCGAAGGTGGGCAGGTTGACCCAGACGTTGAAGGCCGTTCCCCGGTTCGGCCAGTTCTCCAGCCGCAGGAGCGCGGCGAAAAGGAACAGGGAGATCAGCGTGACCAGCATCACAAGGCCGGCCATGGCCTGAATTTGGACAGCAAGGGTGGGGTCGACGCCTTGCGGAAGGTAATCGAGCACCACGCGCAAGGGGCTGTAGGGAAAGTCGAGCGCACGGCCGACAAGGAAGCCCAAGGCGGTGAT